>NZ_JBHMAA010000037.1:0-94564 GCF_042429745.1 Neorhizobium puerariae
AAGAGATCCAATGTTCGCAGTTTCACCGGGTTATTCATTTCGTTCATGTTTTGGTCCGATTTGGCAACAGACGCGCCCAAGGCTTAGGCACAATGTATCGATTTCTGGGCACGGTGAGATCAATCCGATGATTCGGATTTTACCTACAAAGATGCACTAAAGCATTCTCAATGCCATTGCTTACGCAATGCCTGTTAACGGCTACGTGCCTATGCATGTCGCAGAAGGTCGCACACGTACAATTGCTTTTATTGCGGAATTTTGGTGATCCCGGCGCGATTCGAACGCGCGACCCCCAGATTAGGAATCTGGTGCTCATTTAAGGGCGGTTCGGATCTTACCGAGATTTACCGATGTAGACCTAGCTAGGTTCTCCTGCCAAAGCAAGTTCCCTGTTCGATCCCCCGGAGGGATCGAACCCGCCGTAGGCGGAACTGATGTTCCCCGTCCCGATACGCTAAGCAGGCCATGTAAGGCGATCGATGTCACCGCAGGGGAACGGTCCCTTTGGGGCCGTTGACATCGGTCGCCGTCATGGCAGGCTGGATTACGGGAAGGAAAGAAAGAAGTATGCTGGCTCTGCCAGCATTCCGTTTTATTCGAAAGTAAGCCGGGGGACAAACAGCGCCTTCTCACGCAAGCAGGTCCGGCTTGCTTTTATTGGAATGAACAGAAGACTTCGGGCGAAGCCCTCCCATCGCCCGCGTAGTGGGCACTGGACCCGAGTTCAAGCGAAGGGCTTTGACAGTCCGCGAAAGCGCCTCTGGAGGGAGGTGTCGGCGAGTGATCAGCTCTTAGGAGAAGATGGCTCTTCGCCGTAGTCATAGCTCAGAAAAGTTGTTCGGATTCCCCAACCCATCCCTTCGTCACGGCGGATGAACGAGACGCCACGGGCAGTGTAGTGGCGCATCAGTTTCTCAACGCTGGCAATGCCGGCCGTGCCTGCCTCCGCCATGTGGATGGTCTTCCTGCTGATACCGGACTCCCTCGACACCTCGGTCTGTGACTGACCAAGGAGAAGCCGTGCAGCAGCGAGCAAGCGAGGTGGCGGTCTCATCAAGGATTGAGTGTCACCAATTTCGTCGAGGCGCAAATAATAGTTGACAATTACTCACTGTGCGCAAATAAGGAGTCAACGTGAGTAAAAAAGGATGCACGGTGCGTAAAGTAGGCCTCCTACGATCCGTGCGAATCAAACGAGGACAAGACATTTGACCTATCAGTGGCTCGATGGCGCGACGGTACTGCGCCTGCTTGATGACCTCCGCTGCGCCGAGTTGGGGGAGTTCGGAAATATCTCGATTGATGAAACCCCTGTCCTTCGCAACTACAAGCCCGTAGTCGGCAAAGCGTTTGCATTGAGTGGTGTTGTTTCCGGTCATCCCCGACTCGCGGACGGACGTGAGGTCATCACCAGTCAACTCTTCTACCTAGATGAGGACCGTGGGCTCGCGCGCACAATGAACCGCTGGTACCGCCTGTACAGCAGTGTTCGGGGCCAGGGACATTGATATGAAATTCGACAATAGCGCCTCCCGTATCCAGCAGCTTTCGAAGGATCCTGGTACGCTCCTCGCTGCCTTCGGTCTGGTTCGAGCTTTGAAAGCGGCGGACCTGTTGAAACGCAGCGCCGTTGGTTTTGTGATCTTTGTCGTTCCGAAAGGCTTTCGCACCGAAGAGTATGAAACAGCGGCATTCGCCATCTTGGGGGCCAGCCGCGGGGACTGGGTGGAGCAGCACGTGAAGGTTCGCCCGGCGAACCCTCCCAGGAAGAAGCAGAGTCCCCACAAGCGCATATCTATTTTCGACGTCAAAGGTCTGGAAGTGCTGATCGCCAGGAACGTCGACGAGGTACCGAAGGACGTCCGCTTTGCAGCGGCTGCCGTGATGTTTGTGGATCGACCGACGCCGGAGCATATCAACGCTGTGCGTCGCTTGTCCGGAAGAAAGCCGTTGTCTCACGAGGTGGCTGCCTTAATCGCCGCGAAGCCGCAGAATGTGCTCATGGCCGGCGTTCTCAAGCCGAACCTGATCGAAGACAGGATCGATGAAATCAATGATCTAAGTCGTCGTGAAACTGGCGGAGCGAGCCTGTTCGAACTTCCCGGGTACGACGAACTGAAGCCTTGGGCAAAAAGGCTCTTCGCAGATGTCGAACGTTGGCGGGCCGGGACGCTGGCTTGGGGGCTGGTGACACGGGGAGCGCTCATATCGGGTCCGCCAGGGACGGGAAAGACCCTGTTTGCCGAAGGACTCGCTAATGCTCTCGGTGTTAAGCTGATTTCAACCACTGTTGGAAGTTGGCAAGCTGAAGGGCATCTCGACGACATGCTTGCTGCCATGAGGAAATCTTTTAGCGATGCCGACGATGGAGAGGGCTCAGTCCTTTTCATTGACGAACTCGACAGCATTGGAAGCAGGTCCGCTCGAGTCGGTCAAAATGAAATCTACTGGCGGAATGTCATCAATGAGTTTCTCTCCTTGCTGAGCAACTTGGGAGACGGCGTCGTGGTGATCGGTGCAACCAATTTTCCCGAATGGATCGATCCTGCGATTTTGCGTGACGGACGCCTCGAGAACCACTTCGAGCTCACTCTGCCAGATCAAAAGCTACGGACTGAAATTCTAAAGCATCATGCCGGTGAAAGCATGTCCTTCGAATCCTTGTTCGACATCGCAGACGACTTGAAAGGCAAGTCGGGTGCTGTGCTCGTGCGCGACGCGCGCGAAGCTGCGCGAAATGAGGATCGGGATTTGGAGCTGCGGGATATCAGGGACCGCCTTCCTGAAAAAATGCGATACACGGGAGAGCAACAGCTCAGGCTGGCCGTTCACGAAGCCGGTCATGCGCTGGTTTCCCTTTCGCTTCAACATTCCACGAGTGCGACTATCGAGATCAAGGATAGCTTTGATCCGAACGCGACCGAGTTTATGGGCGGGATGACAAGCTACACCCTGATTGACGATTATTTTCCGACGGAAACCAGTTTGCTCAATCGCATCGCGGTCAGTTTGGCAGGCATGGCTGCTGAGGCCGCGATATTCGGAGACCGGAGCATCGGGTCGGGCGGCAATGTTGGCAGCGACATCGAGCGCGCTACGACCGTCGCGCGGCGGATGGTCGGCACCTATGGGCTTGGAAAGACGCCGACATTTCTTGGTACGCCGAGAGAGCTCGGGGATGGCCCGCTGCCCGAAAGGGTGGAAGCGGAAGTATCGGATATCGTGGCGGGACAGTGGGAGCGGGTGCTTGCGATGCTCACGAAGGAGCATGACCGTGTCTTTGCCCTCGCAGTCGATGTGGTGACCCATGGAACCTTAAGGATCGAGAGGGACAGCATTGCAGCCCCGGGTTAGTCCGGATCGCGATCTCAAGGATTCGAATGCGAATCTAGGCTGTTCGGGGACGGCCCTCAAGGCGGGGGGGCCTGCGATATCAACCGGCGGTATCAGAGTGCAGGAATCCATCAAGCGACCTTTTTGGCCCGATCCAGGATAGTTCGCGGAAAATAGGGCCGCGCGTCCTGGGCTGACATTCGGTCATCCTTCCGGGACCTTGAAAGTAGGTGTGGAGGCACAGAATTGAGTACGATTAGAATTGCTCGCCGACCGATGGAAGGGCGGGTCTTCGTTCCTGCCTTGCAACGCGTGAGGTCGAAGCCGGGGAGAAAACTCCAAGATGAACTTCGGAATCTCCTGTCGGACATTTCTTTGTTGACGTCCCCTGCGATTGCGAACGACCATTAATTGCTGGTGTCGTTGCCTCGGCACCCATGGACAACATGAAAGGATTCGAATGTTCGAAGGTCTCAACTCCAAGGAACTGCAACGACGCGAGGACGAAATTTTCTTCAAGGCGATGGAGCGGAAATGGGCTCTGGACGCCGCTGGTGTCTCGCCAACCGACGACAAACTTTTTTGCCTTTGGAAATGGCAGTTGAGTGAGATCGAAGCCGCGAAGGCCAGTGCAGCGGCCTGAGAGTCGCTGCGGGCCGCGAGTGCGAGAAGGGCGTTGCAATGGTCTCGCCCTACATCGTCTCGACATTGTGGGCGATGTCGTCGCTGACCGCTCGTTGGATTCGTCGAATGGGTCGATTTTTCCTGTGTTGATGACGAGACACCGCAATCCGGCACCCCAACTCCCCCAAAAAAACACCAAAAGAAGACGAAAAACGCTTGCCGGCGTAGGATCAAAGCGGACACCGTCCTTCAGACGGCAAGTGTCCGACCTGGATAAACGCATCCTATCGAAGATGCCGGACAGGAGCCAAAGCTTATACATTTTGTGATGGAGACCGCAGTAAACCTTACATGAAGTTTCGAAAATCGTAGACCTCGTCTACCATCTCGGGGTTTTGCTGGATGATGTCGGCGAAGGCCTTCGAATAGCCGAGAGTTATAGAGCTCTTAAGAAGCCAGACGAGTAGAATTTCGGCGACGAACCTCCTCAGCCTGCGATAGTGGTTCGGAAGCTGCGGCGATGATGGAGGTGTATGGTGACTGGCAAGCTATCAGGAGAGAATAGGCGAAAACTCTTGCGAAACTTGGCTCTTTCCACTCAAACAGTGGCCGCCTGCGGCCATGCGATGCGGGTGACGGTAGCTGATATGCTTCAGGATTTTGAGAACATCCGCGCCGTGGCGGCGTCGGATGCACAAGCATTGCGTCTTTGTGAGGCTCTTGAGCGAGCAATAGAAGACAACACTGTGCAAAACCGGCAAGTCTTTCAGATACTGGGCCTGGATATCGCGTAGGCTGCAGCGCAGTCGTGGCCTGCCCCTTCGGGTGGTCCGGTCGGAATGTTGGCCTGTTGGCCACCGCTGTAGCGGGTCCGGACGATGAGGCCTCAACTGACTACCTTGGTCTTCGATGTCGATCAAACAACGATAGGGCAGACGAATCATTGTTGTTCGTGCGATGCAGGATGCGCAGATTGCATGCGAACAGTGATGAGAAACGTAAATGCCTTTGACCCTGGCTCAGCTTGAGCGCCATCTGTTCAGCGCAGCAGACATTCTTCGCGGCAAAATGGACGCGTCGGAGTTCAAAGAGTACATCTTCGGGATGCTGTTTCTGAAGAGGTGCTCCGACGTCTTCGAGCAGGCACGGTTGGAAGTTATCGAGAAGCGCGTGTCCAGTGGCGTTTCGCCAGAGCGCGCTGCGAAGGACGCGGAAAACAAGGTCTGGTACGGACGTAGCGGAACCTTCTGGGTTCCGCCTCAATCCAGGTTCGAATTCCTCGTCAACGAAGCCCATGAAAATATTGGCGACACGCTGAACAAAGCCCTAGGTGGGATAGAGTCCGAGAACATTGCGCTCGAAGGTGTTCTTGACCACATCGATTTCACCCGGAAGGTCGGCCAGAGCAAAATCAGCGACCTGAAACTTCGCCAGTTGATTACGCATTTTGGCGAGATCCGTCTTCGTAACGAAGACTTCGAATTTCCGGATCTCCTTGGGGCGGCTTACGAATATCTCATCGGAGACTTTGCGGATTCAGCCGGAAAGAAGGGTGGCGAATTCTACACACCGCGTTCTGTTGTGCGGATGATGGTTCGGCTCCTGAAGCCCTCGCTCGAACATGACATCTACGATCCGTGCTGTGGTTCCGGCGGGATGCTGATTGCCGCCAAGGAATACATCGACGAGCATGGTCAGGACGGACGCAAGGCCAACCTCTTTGGTCAAGAGAACGCAGGCACAGTCTGGTCTATCGCCAAAATGAATATGCTGCTGCACGGGATCAACAGCGCTGATCTCCGGAACGAGGACACCCTGGCCGAGCCTCAACACGTCGAGAACGGTGAGCTTCTGCGGTTCGACCGTATACTGACGAATCCCCCCTTCTCGATCACGTGGGGCACGAAGGACAAGGATCGGGCAGGCAACCCAACCTGGCAGCCGAAGTTCCGCGAACGCTTCTTCCACGAGGTTCCGCTCGGCTCCAAGAAGGCCGATCTCATGTTCCTGCAGCACATGCTTCATGTGACTCGTGACGGCGGCATGATCGCCACCGTCATGCCGCACGGCGTGCTGTTTCGTGGTGGGGACGAAGGCAAGATCAGGAAAAAGATAATCGAGAATGATCAGATCGAAGCGGTCATCGGCCTCGGTCCGCAGCTCTTCTACGGCACCGGTATCCCGGCATGTGTGATCGTCCTGCGTCAGCGTGTTCATAACGGCCCGAACCTCGTCTCGGGTAAACCAAAGGAACGACAAGGCAAGGTGCTCTTCATCAATGCCGACCGCGAGTATCTCGAGGGACGTGCGCAGAACCACCTGCTGCCCGAGCATATCGAGAAGATCGCCACGACCTTCGAGGAGTACCGGGAAATCCCTGGATTCTCGGCCATCGTCGAAATCAAGACCCTAAAAGAGAACGACTGGAACCTGAATATCCGCCGCTACGCCGATAACGCACCACCGCCGGAGCCGCATGACGTGCGCGCCCATCTCTTGGGCGGCATCCCCAAGGCCGAGGTCAAGGCAAAGGCCAGCCTGTTCGTCTCCCACGGCCTGGATCCAATGGATCTGCTTGTCGCTCGCGATGACCGCTATCTGGACTTCGCGCAAGGTCTTGATGCCAAGGCCGACCTGAAACCTGCTGTCGAAACCAATGCCGGATTGCTGGCCCGCGAGGCGGAGGTCAATGACAGGTTCAACTCATGGTGGGCCGCCCATCAGGCGAATATCGTCGCTTTGGCAAATGCCAATGATCCAGCGGCGCTAATTACGCTGCGCGACGGACTTCTGTCCAGCTTCTCGGAGACGTTCGAGAGTCTCGGTGTGCTGGACCCGTTCACCGTGCGCGGGATCATCGCGCAATTCTGGAACCAGTCGCGGTTCGACTTCCTCACCCTCATGGCCCGCGACACTACAGGCGTGGTTGATGCCTGGCGCATCTCGATCGTCACAGCACTTGAGGATAAGGGGAAAAGGGAAAACCCGCTGGATCACAAGCTGGTCACCTTCCTAATGGGCAGCTTCGTGGCCGATATTGCCGAGCTTGAAGCCCGCAAGGCCGGGTTGGATGCGCAGATCAAGGCCGCCACTGCCACGCCCGATGAAGGCGAGGAGAACGAAGAGGAGGTCGACGCCGATCCGGTGGATGAGGCACAGATCAGGCTGTGGAAGAAGGAACTGAGCGAGGTCAAGAAACGCCTCAAGGCCAAGCACGCCCAGTTCACCGCCGAAATCAACAGGTCGGTTGACAGCCTCACGCCGGAGGAGGCCGGCGACCTGCTGCTGAAGATCCTGCATGACGACATGGAAAAGATCCTGGCCCGATATATTACGGTCCAGCGCGGCCAGATCGTGGCGGCGTTCGAGAACTGGTGGGAGAAGTATCGCGTGACCTTGACCCAGATCGAGGGCGCACGGGCCGAGGTGACCGAGAGACTGGCCGGGTTCCTGAAGGGATTGGGTTATGTCTGAGGGGAAGCACGCGCAACTTGGCGACCTTGTTAGCTCGCCACAATCGGGTGTCAGCGTTAATTCCGAAGATCGCCCGCATCGGGCTGGAGAGATTGGCGTTCTGAAAACCAGCGCAGTATATGCCGGGCAGTTCCGTCCAGGTGAGAATAAAGCCGTATTGCCGGGTGAGCGCGACCGTGTCCGCGTCCCTGTGGTGAAAGGCTCGATCATCATCAGCAGGATGAACACGCCGGAGCTCGTCGGAGCATCATGCTACGTGGATCAGAACCACGACACGCTTTTTCTGCCTGACAGACTGTGGCGTGTCCTCCCTAAGGATGGCGCCAGCACAAACATGCGCTGGCTTTCTTACGTGCTGCTTTCAGATCAATTTCGGCGTCACGTGGATACTTATGCGACCGGCACCAGTGGCTCGATGAAGAACCTTTCGAAAGCCAACCTATTGGGATTCGAGTTCGCGTCACCGCCGCAAGATCATCAATCCAAAATCGCCGAAATTCTCGACACGCTGGATGAGGCGATCCGGGGGACCGAGGCGGTGGTGGCCAAGTTGAAGGCGATAAAGCAGGGGCTGCTGCATGACCTGCTGACCCGCGGCATCGACGCAAACGGAGACCTCCGCCCCCCCCACACCGAGTCCCCCCACCTGTACAAGGAAACCCTGCTCGGCTGGCTGCCGAAGGAGTGGGATGTGGAAAGCTTGGGAGACGCGTCGGAGAGCATCATTGACGGCCCATTCGGGTCAAATTTGAAAACCGAGCATTACGTTGAAGAGCCGGGTGTTCGAGTGGTGCGCCTCCAAAACATTCAAGACGGTTATTTCGATGACACGGAGAAAGCCTACATTCGGGAAAGCCACGCAGCAAAACTTGCCCGGAATGAAGTTGTGCCCGGCGACGTGTTGATTGCATCGCTCGGTGACGACGGGCATCCGGTGGGGCGGTCCTGTCGTTATCCGTTCGAATACCCCTCTGCCATCAACAAAGCAGACTGTTTTCGCTTTCGCGGAAAACCCTGTTGCCGCAATGGTTTCGTTACTCTGTTCCTCAACGACGAGATCGCAAGAAGACAGGCCCGAGGATATGAGCAAGGCGTCACAATGAAACGTATCAACCTCGGCAACCTCCGAAAGATCAAGATTTGGCTACCCAAACCCGCGGAACAAGAAGCGATTGAACAAAGGGCCGAAGCAGCGAACGCATCGCATTCAGAATGGTTGAGTGAGCTAGTCAAACTCCGCCTTCAGAAATCCGGCCTGATGGACGACCTGCTAACTGGCCGTGTCGCTGTCACTCCGCTTTTGTAACCGGAAGATCTGCCCATGGGTCACGAATACATCGATGTCGAAAAGCCGTTCATCGACCAATGCGTCAGCATGGGCTGGCAGGCGCAGACTGGCAACAAGGATGACGCGAGCCTGACCGGACGCACTAGCTTCAAGCAAGTCATTCAAGAGACGAACCTGCGCGAGCGGCTGCGCGCCATCAACCCCGGCCCGGATGGTCAGCCCTGGCTCGACGATGTACGCCTCTCCGAGGCAGTCAGCGCGCTGACGCGCCACGGCCAGCGCGGGTTGATGGAGGCGAACCAGGCGGTGACGGACCTGCTACTCAAGGGGCTGACAGTCGAGGGCCTGCCCGGTTGGGACGGCGGGCGCGGCCAAACTATCCGCTACATCGACTGGTCCACCCCCACGGCAAATACCTTCACCATTGCCAACCAGTTTCGCGTCGACTGCCCGCCTGGCCATGATGTGGGCAAGGGCTTCATCACCCCCGACATAGTGATGCTCGTGAACGGCATCCCACTTGTCGTAGTAGAGGCCAAGAGCCCAGGCATCCCAGAGCCCCTAGCCGAGGCGGTCAAGCAGTTGCGCCGCTATCACAACGCCCGAAAGGCCGCACTTGAAGTGGAGGAAAACGAGGGCGCCCCCGCGCTCTTCGGCTCGGTCCAGCTATTGATCGCCACCAGTTTCGATGAGGCCCGTGTGGGCTGCATCGGCGCGGGGCTGGAACATTACGGACAGTGGAAGACGGTCGTCGGGCCGGATGGCACAGGATCCGAGGCCGATGTGGCGTCAGATTTGGGAAAAAACGCGCTTTCGGAGCAGGAACGCCTTGTCGCCGGCGTGCTACGCCCTGCGCATCTGCTGGATCTCCTGAGGCACTTCTTGCTGTTCATGCAGGTCGGCGGGCAAACCATTAAGACAGTGTGTCGATACCAGCAATACCGTGCCGTGAACCGTGCTGTCGAGCGGTTGCGGACGGGCAAGACACGATTGCAGGATGGCGAATACGACCGCCGAGGCGGCATCGTGTGGCATACCCAAGGCTCGGGCAAGAGCCTCACCATGGTGTTCATGATCCGCAAGATGCGCACCAACCTCGACCTACGGAAGTTCAAGGTGATCGTCGTCACCGACCGACGCGACCTACAACGGCAGTTGTCGGAAACGGCGGCGCTCTCGGGGGATGTGGTCGAGCTGGCGACAGACGCGGGAGCGCTTAGGAAATTGGCGCGGCGCAAGGGGCCAGGCCTGGTCTTTGCCACGATCCAGAAGTATCGGACGGACGAGGATGTGCCCGAGATTACAAGGGGACCCGCCTTCGAGGTGCTCAACGAGGATGAAACGATCCTTGTCGTGGTTGATGAGGCTCACCGCACGCAAGCAGGTGATCTACACGCAAACCTGCTGGCTGCCCTGCCAAACTGCGCTCGGATCGGCTTCACCGGCACACCCATCATCATGGGTGAGAAGAAACGCACAACTCAGATCTTCGGTGATTTTATTGACAGGTACACCATCAAGGAAGCGGAGGCGGACGGCGCCACGGTGCCAGTTCTTTACGAGGGGCGCACGGCAGAAGGTGCGGTAAAGGATGGCGCTACGCTCGACGATCTTTTTGAGGACATGTTCCAAGAGCGTAGCGAGGAAGAACTGGAGGCGATCCGCAAGAAGTACGCGACCAAAGGCAACATCCTCGAAGCGCCCGCAATGATTGCCGAAAAGGCACGCGATATGCTTCGACATTACGTGACCGACATCTTGCCGAACGGGTACAAGGCTCAGGTGGTAGCCTATAGCCGGACTGCCGTCGTGCGGTACCATGCGGCTTTTCTCGAAGCACTCGACGAATTGCTGGCCGAATCCACAGCGCTCTCCGATCATGAGAAGGCCTTGGATGACGAGGCGCTTTGTACAAAACCGCCTCGGCTTCAAGCTCTCGTGCAGGCATGGCGTTACCGCGACACTCTGGCGCGGATCGAGTTCGCCGCCGTCATGTCCGGAGGCAATAACGATGATGCGGGTTGGAAGCAATGGACTGATGGAAGCACGCAGGAGGTGCGGATAAAGCGCTTCAAGAAGCCGCTGCTCCACGCTGATCCTTCCAAAACGGATCCCTTGGCATTCCTTATTGTGAAATCAATGCTGCTGACCGGGTTCGACGCCCCAATTGAGGGGGTGATGTATCTTGACCGCTCAATCCGGGAGGCCGAGCTTTTGCAGGCAATCGCCCGCGTGAACCGGACTGGCCATGGAAAGACCTGCGGCATCGTCGTCGATTACTTCGGCGTTGCCCACCATCTGAAGGCAGCTCTCGCGGCCTATTCCGATGAAGACGTCGATGGTGCTCTTGTCAGTCTGAATGACCAGATACCCATTCTTCGAGATCGCCATATTCGTGTGGTGGACATCTTCCGACGTGCGGGTCTCGATGATCTAGCGGACGATGAAATATGTCTGAATGTCCTCGCGACCGAAAAGGCGCGCGCCGAGTTTTCTGTGAAACTGAAGGATTTCTTGAAGTCTCTGGAGATCGTTCTTCCCAGGCCTGAAGGCTTGCCTTTTGTTAAGGACGCGAAACGACTTGCCTATATCTATGCACGGGCGAGAAACCGATATCGGGATATTGTGCCGATCGGATCTGACGTCGGGGCAAAAGTACGGAAGCTCATTGATGACCACGTGATCTCGCTAGGGATCAATCCAAAGATCCCGCCCGTCCAGTTGACGGATGCTGAATTCGAGCACCAAGTTGGCCAGGCATCCGGCAGTCGTGCGAAGGCTTCCGAAATGGAACATGCTATCCGTTCTCATATTAGGAAAAATCTCGACACAGACCCTGTCCGTTTCAAGCGAATGTCTGAACGACTTAACCAGATCCTTCGTAGCCTGGGACAACAGTGGGAGGAAATAGTCCAACAACTGCAAACGATCATCGATGAATTGCGCTCAGGCAGCAACCCTGACAATGATCATCCATCGGACGTCCCTGCCGTTTACCTTCCGTTTCTTCGGACCGCGCTGGACGCTTTTACCAGAGACCAGAACATTTCGGACGCTGAGCTCCAAGCAATCCACCGGATGACTATCGAAGTTGTGGATCGAGTTATCGAAGAAATCCGCGCAAACCGGTCAATTTGGAACTCGTTCAAGATGGCCGATCAAGAGAATCTGCGCTCGGAGATATTCGAGATCATATTCGACAAACAACTGCCTGGCGTTGGAGTTGGCGACGCTGAACGCCTTGCAGATCAAATTCTGCAGCAGGCCAAGGCCAACGATGACATCCTCCGGAGCGTCTGATGCCATTGCTTCCGCTTTCACCTGTTCGAACCGGAGGGAAGTCAGCCCGTTCGTCGGGTCATACGCTGCAAATCGATGGGCTGATCTTCGAAGTTCACCGAAGCGACAGGCGCAAGACACTGCAGATTACGGTAGAGCGGTCCGGAGAGCTCTCGATCACTGCTCCCACCAGAGTACCGGAGAAGGACTTGGCGTCTTTCGTTGAAGAAAAGCTGCTGTGGATCCACACCAAAATCGAAGAGAAAGCGCGACTGCAAAAACGCGCTCCGATCAAGGAATTTGTGAATGGTGAGGGCTTCCTGTATCTCGGCAAGAGTCACCGCCTCCGGCTAGTCGAGAACCAGCTCGTCGATCTTTGTTTGAAGAATGGCCGCTTCTGCCTCCGCGCCTCCTCAGCTCACCGCGCTAGAGATGTCTTCATCGCATGGTACACAAGGCGTGCTCTGAAATGGTTCTCGCAGCAGGTCGCTGAACATGCCAACCGGATGGGTGTCCAAGTAAACGAAGTTAAGGTTCAAGATCTCGGCTTCAGGTGGGGATCGTTCAGCGCCGACGGGAGGGTTTCGTTTCACTGGAAAGCGATCTTGTTGCCTCCAAGGATTGCGCAATACGTGATGATTCATGAGCTTGCTCATGCGCACCACCCAGACCATTCGGCTAGTTTCTGGACTAAGGTCGAGCAACACCTGCCCGATTGGCGAACTCGGAAATCCTGGCTGGCGGAAAACGGAATTCAAGTTGAAGGACTGTAAGCTCCGCATGCGGACCATCCGAATCGGTGGGGGTGCTCGAGAGGGCAAGTCCTCCATCCGCAGATAATAGCCAAGGCGAACTCAATGCGCGGCTCTGCTAAATTGTTGCGATAAGCAGCTATAAAGTCGCTCGGATGTCAGATTCTAGGTCACCATTCAGGAAAACTCGATGCAATTGAATCCGGTCGCCATTGCGTTGAACGCTTCACTCAGCAATAGCTTTGTAACTCAACCTACAGAAGTGATTCCTGATCAAATCTGCAGTCGAGGTCGCTGTTTTAGTGAAGCTTTCGGGTAAAACGAACGGGAGCCTGCGGGCCAAACTGCATGAGTTTAATTTTGACACCGATCTCGCACGGAGATCTCTGCCATGGAAATAGATGGGAAGTTGATGACCTCGATCTTCTTGTCGAACGCGTCGCCCGTGTGGCGATGGGTCAGTACCGACATGTGTCCAGGATTCTCAATGGCTTGAACGTTGCTGCCCCGAAAGGATCGAAAGTTCACGCAGAGAATGCCATCCAGAAGATGCAAGTCGCGAAGAACGGGGATCCCTGGCAACGCGATGGATGGATCTTTCAAATCATATCGTGGATCGCCGCAAGCCAGCAGAAGGCGGGCAAGGCCGTTCTGAAGCCGCCGCACATTTTCCATGCGCACAAAGGATTCGACGGCATTCAACTAGAGATTACCGACGATGGCCAATCGGTGATCGCGCTCATCATATTCGAAGACAAGGCGACCGATAATCCAAGAGCCACCATTCGGGAGGATGTATGGCCAGGAATCGTTAGTATGGAGGCTGGCGAAAGGGTCGCTGAACTCACGCACGAGGCGGCCGGTCTCTTGGAAGCGCAGCAACACGTCTATCCTGGCATGGATATCGACGGCGCGGTCGATCGGATTATCTGGCAGGAAGCGCGTCGGTATCGCGTCAGTATCACTACGGGCAATACGCACAAGACAGAGAATGCTCGCGCAGGCCTTTTTGCAGACTATGACACGACTGCGGCTGGAGACACGCTTCGTCGACAAGCAGAGACAATGCATTTCGACGACTTAAGGGCCTGGATGGCTGCCTTCGCTGCCCAAGTGATCATCAAGCTGGAAGAGTTGGGGAATGTTTGATCCAATCACATCCGCAATCATTGCCTCGGCGCCGGCATTGTCAGGTCTCAACCTCGGAGACCTTCCCAAGCGATTGACACAGGCCTTCTCCGAAATCGTTGCCGCTCGTATCGAGCTTCGGGGCCAGAAACGGGACGAGCCGCCGGAAGCGCTTGTACAAACCATTCGCGAGATGCAGCGGCTTGCGTCGGCCCACGAGAGCTACGTCGCCCTCTTGCCGGATCGCGATAACGGATCTGCGGCAGCCTTCGTCGCCGCGTCTGCACATCAGGTTTGCCTTTTGGGAACATACAAGCCCGATGGTTACGTGTCGTACCTAGATGGCGCCAGCCTCTCCGCAGAGGTATGCGCGAGCTTACTGTTCCTGATTGCTGAGGCGCATGCGGACGCTGCGGAATGCGCGAAGCGGATATCTGCACCTACGGATCCTGAACGTGCTGTCGAGGCGTCTCTGTTGAACGCAATCCGATGGCTTTGCATAGGTCGCGTGCATCTGGTCGCTGCCATCACGGTTCCCGAACTTCCGATCTACGCGGAGTCCAGCGATACAGCCGTCAGTGCGCTCTACCTCGAACTTTTGAAGGGTATCAAGAATCTTGCTCTGCGTATCCAGCGCAGAGCGGATCTACCCTTGGAGCTGGGCGGTATCGAACCGTCGGTGAACTTCTTCAACCGTGTAAAGCAGCTCAGCATCGGGCAGCTTGATGACATCTTCGGGACCGGCGATCCGGTCTTCAGCCTTTTCCCGGGGCCACTGCATCTTGCGAACCTTCTCCTCGCGGTCGATCGCGACCTCATCGGTTCCGCTCTGAGCCGCATTCCGACCCCCGATCAAGTCCCCGACCAGGATTGGTGGCGAATCGTAAAGCGCATGTCAGGGGGGCGACCTTTCTTGTGGCGTAACCACAGGGACGCGATCGATAGCGGCTATCTCAATAAGGGCGTCTCTGCTGCAATCAGCTTTCCGACCGGAGGCGGCAAATCGACACTGTCTGAGTTGAAGATCGCCACGGCGCTGTTGCGGGAAGAGAAGGTCGTATTTCTGGCGCCAACCCATGCGCTCGTGGACCAGACTGCTAGATCGCTGCAAAAAACCTTCAAGACTTTCGACTTCGAAATTTTTGGCGACGTTGCCGATGATAGTTCGGATGGGTTGATCGAGCTGCCGGAAGCAATCGTCACGACACCGGAGCGGTGCCTCATGCTGCTGACCACGCAGCCCGAAGCCTTTAAGGATCTTGGGCTTGTGGTGTTCGATGAGTGTCATCTTCTCCACCCCCGCGATGCCGAGAAGAGTCGGCGCAGCGTTGACGCCATGCTCGCGCTATTGAACCTGTCTCTCGTTGCGCCGAATGCTGATTTCCTTCTCCTCTCGGCTATGATGAAAAACACGGAGGAGATCGCAAGTTGGGTGGGCGATCTGACGGGGCGAGATTGTCTGGCTCTTAACCTTGCGTGGAAGCCTACCCGTCAAGTCCGTGGCACCGTAGTTTACGCAGCTAAGCGTATCAACGAGCTCAACGAGACGCTGACCGAGGCCCGCGCAAACCTTTCGAACGTGAACGCGCCCAAAGCGGTTACCGACACTCTTACCGCGCGGCCATTCGGTTTCTTCGGCTTGCTGCAAACATGGGCTACGCGAGACCGGAGGGACTATGCGTTGCTCCCCCTTCTGGCCGATGAGCATGCTCTATCAACGGGAACAACGAAGAAGCGGAAGACCTGGTATCTTACGCCGAACGGAAATCACACCAGCACTCTTATCGCTGCTGCTGCAGCGGAAGCCGATTTAAAGACACTTGTGTTTGTCCAATCCGTTGTACTTGCGGAATCTGCTGTGAGGGAGTTCCGCGAATTGGACACTCGCCCTCCTGTAACGCTTACCGAAGCGGAACTGGATCATTACCGTATCGCCTCCGAAGAGATGGGCGGTGCAGGATACTGTTACATCAGCGTTGATGAACATGGGAATTATTCAGGCGGTGCCGCGGGGCACCATGCGCTTCTGCTTCGCGACGAGCGCTTGCTGCACGAGTCCCTCTTCAGGCGGGCTGACGGTCTCAAGGTTCTATTCGCAACCTCGACTCTGGCCCAAGGCATGAACCTTCCTAGCGAGCTGGTGATCATAGCTGGAGATAGCCGTTTCGATCCCGAGAAGGAGAAGTTGGCTCAACTAGAGGCACATGAACTTCTGAATGCCGCAGGACGCGCTGGCAGGGCGGGGGAGAATTCTCAGGGTATGGTCCTGGTCGTACCCAGCAAGGTCGTGGAATTTGACGAGGAAAAAGGCCTTATCAACGCCCATTGGATGACGCTGCAGTCGATTTTTTCACAAAGCGATCAATGCCTTGAAATCGATGATCCCACCACGGTACTTCTCGACCGCATTCAGGCGGGAACTTGGGGCGACGCCATCTCTACCTACTTCGTGAGCAGGCTTCCACCCGCGGACGAAGATGGCAGCGACGGCAGGCTTCGGAATGTACTCAATAAATCGCTCGCGGCGTTCAAGGCGCGTCAACGCGGAGACGAGCAATGGATGGAGGATCGGATCAGCGCGGTTTTCTCAGCGCGAAACCAGATCCCGGTTGCTGCAGAGGATGGGTGGTTAGACAGGGTTTCTGGTTTGACGGGTGTCGGAATCGAATCCTTGCGCCAGATCGCCGCCGCCTTCGAGCCGGTCGAGACATTCGCGTCGACTGACGCGGCTATCGCAACGCTACTGAAATGGTTGATGGCTGACCCCAGAAGATTGTTCGAGGTCATGCGCCCGGAGAACGTGGATGATTTCTTCGGTGTCACCTTTGGCAAACTCAGCATTGAAGAGAAGGCTGGGTACGCTTTACCAATAATATGGGACTGCCTTGGTGCCTGGATGAACGGTGCTCCGCTGAAGGACATCGAAGCGAAATACCCCAACGGGGATACCGTTCGTTGCAAGCATGCACGGCACTTCGTTCTTCGAATGGTTCCGGACTTGGCGTTCTTCGCAGGACTGCCAGCCCGTCTTTCTGCCGCACGCCATACCGACAGAGGCGAAGAGGAAGCCTTGTCGATCGTGCTCAGTACGCTAGGAGCAGCGGTTCGTGAAGGATGCGATAGTCCGGAGGCATTAGCGGTACGAATAATATCGGCCCGTCGAACGACTTCACGGGTCGCCGCGCGCGCTGAGTTCGACCTACTCAAGGCGTACTTCCCGGCAGGATCCTGGAACGAGACCTTTGAGAAGACGCAAGAGCGCGCTCGCAATGCCAAGCTTATTCGGGCGTTCGTGGTGCCGTAGCGAATGCCAATTACCTCGCGAAGGATTAAGCCGCTTTTAGAATGGCAATAGCATCGCGATATTCATCGGCGGAGATCCAGTTCGGGCTTTCCCTTTCGATGATGGTGAAAATCTCGTCGTCCGCGGCTGTCCTTATGCCGTTGAGGATATTGTTCATAAAGTAGTTTTCGTGTCCGTTGGCCTGGCACAACATGGCTCTAGCGACAGCCTCTGGGCTGGGCTTGACGTCTTCCGGAACCGTGGCTGTCGCGAGCACCAGGTCAAAATCTGCCGAAGCGCCGTCCTCTGTTACGGGCCATGGAATATTCAATGATCCATCGCTTCCGACAACCGCGAGAGACTTCATCCCCATCTTTTTGAAGTGTGCCTGCCATGATTCGACAAGGGCCGCGTTCGACGCGACCTCTCGGAAGAGGACTCCAACGCTGCCCCAACCTGAGCTCAGCGCTCCCGTCTTCGCTTTCGGCGCTTCGGCTTTCCAGAGTGCGGAAGCCTCGGCGACAAGGTCGTCAATTGTCACAACATCGCGTCGGCAAGGCACAAGTATCCCAGTACCCTGAGGACCTTCGGGTCGTAGAACCATCGTGAACGTGTTGGATCTGGTCGAGGAAATTCTTCCATAGTCGATGGGTACGTGAGCTCTTATGGCCTTGGTAAGATCAAGTCGATCATCTCGCCATGTCTTTCGCCCCTCCGTCTCGTCGTCCCAGAGGAGCGAGCCGATTATCAGAATGCCGCATTTCATACCAAGCGCCGCCCCATTCGATCCATGTATGCTCTCCAAGTCTAACTTGCCGGATGGTTTGCCGCCAGGTAGGCTCAGTTAAAGCCCTGCCTTCCGCATAAGCTCTCCCCTCATGAAGCCACCGACGGCGCCAGCGCAATGGAGGAGCTACATGAAGTTCCTGAAGTCATAGACCTCGTCCACCATATCGGGATTCTGCTGGATAATGTCGGCGAACGCTTTCGAATAGCCTAGGGTTACAGGCAACTTCTTGTACAGCGTGTTGTTGTTCCAATCCATCTTTGTCAGACCGAGAATGCCGGAGCACGTGTCATGCCAGCCGCCCTCTCCGGAAAAACGCCGGACAAGGACCGGCGAGGGGGTGGGTTTCAGCGAACCCTCTTTGTAGACGTCCTTAGTCGGCCCCTCGGTGTGAACCCCCTTCACGCTGCCCTGTGTCCAGAGTAGAGCTTCATTCGAGCTGACAGGGATGTATGTGCCGCGCCCAACCGGGTAGCCGGAACTATTTCCCTTCTGATCGAACCGAACCCCCTGCCACGGGACATTCTTGACGATCTGAACGAGTTCAACATCGGTGCCGTCACGGAAACTGTCCAGCGCGCCGAGGATCTCCTCCTCCTTGAATTCGGTATTCTTATGGATGGTTATGCGCGACGGCGATTTTCCGAAATGGGCATTCTGATAGATCTCTAAGCTGCGTGACAAAACAGCCTGCATCTCGACATACGTGAGATACGGATTCTTCTTGGAATCCTGGGTGAACTCCCGGGTGTCGTAGGCGACAAACCTGAAACCAGTCCCGTCAGGGTCGAACACTTGGCTGCAACATGTCGTGTATTGATTTCCGGCGTTGTCGGATTTCATCGCGTAGCTGATCCCGACAAACGCCTCATCGGGATTCAAGCCGACCAACTTCCACGGAACGCCCCCAGCCTTGGCGTACATTGCCACGCTCAATCCCCAAAGCACGTTGGCTCGGCAACCGCGGTCGAAGCTGGTTTGCCGTACGATCTGAATCGGAATGTCCGATGGGGCGCAGTAGGCCTTCAGATAGTCGTGAAAGTTGAAGTTCTCGCCCTCGAAGCACGCCGCCCAAGACTGAGGAAGATAGAGCAGCGCGACATCGAAGCTGCTGCGGAGCGTCCGCAACCTCGCTACGCATTGGAACAGCTCGGCGGCCAATCGAATCTTGTCACCTTGCCGCGCGTGGTCATCCAAGGCATCTGGGAAGGAGAACACAAGTCGGGGGTCTTCCGCCGCAATGGGAGTCCTCATAAGTTCCGCGAACCCGGGATACTCTGGATAATAGTTCTTTGCTTCCCTCGGCTTGGCCGGACGCTGCAACTCCCCAACGAGGCCACGCAGCCTCTTGAGGTCGGTGAATGGGGCCAACAGGGCAATTCTCAAGGATCTAGGAGCTCCATAGCGCAGCCCATAGGGCCCGTGCCGCATCAATCCCATCAACGGATGCTTGTGCTCGCCGTCACCCGCGAACAAAAGGTTGGGTTCAGGGATCGTCGAGTAGTCGCTGACCCGTGAAGAGAGTTTGTTCATCAGGATACGCTCATCGAGAAGGCAGTCCGACTGCCGATTTGGAACGCAGGATTTTCGGTCGAGGTGCCAGAGCTGAATGGACGGATCTCAAGCGACACGTTGCGCTCGGCGGTACCTAGCGCAACCTCAGTCCAAGCGTTGAGCAACTGATTGTGAACACCATTGAAACGCTTGCTCTTTCGCCCCTCGAGAAATTCCGTCGCGGCCTTACGAGCATGGGGCGGCCATACCCACACGTCCGGCTCGAGGAGAAGCCACGTTCGCCCGTCTCGTGAATCTAGGGAAACCCGTAGCGCCTCCGCCCATGACACTGGCTCGGAATCAGGATGGTCGTGGTCAATGGGACTGAACAGACCGGCGATCCGTCCGGAGACCTTGCCTACCACTCGCTGGAGCGGCGCAAGCGCACCCACATCGACAGCGTGGGTATCGGCGATAAGGAAGCCTGCCGATGGTTTCATCCGCGACACCAGGGGCTTGCCAGAGGCGAGTGACAGCGTGATCGCCTCCTCGAAGAACGCCTTGTAGTGCAGGTTCTCACTGGAATGGAAATCAGACGGTACTGTTGCTTCCGAAATCCGCTTCAGTCTCTTTCCGAAGGCCTGCCGAATGTCAGCTTCCTCGCCCCAGCACCATACGACATCTGCCTTGGTAACGATGATGTCGCGGCGGTAGTCGGCAATAACCGCTCGCAAGGTCCTCCAGTCCAGTGTCTCATTTAGATCAAGCTGCAAGCAGCGATCTGGAAGTGTGATCGGCAGGGCATTGAGCCTCAATATCGGCTTTCTGTTTCCAGCCTGCGGCAATGGAATGTGGACGCTCGATATACGCGCCTTTCGTACCTTGGCATCGATAGCGGCGGGTCGCCCGTCGATGTTTCGCCATATGCGGGACATGAGTGCATCGAAGGTCTCGATCTCGACGAACTCGGCCTTCACTCCAGCATTCCTTGCTTGGGTTAGCAAGGACTCGACTGCCGGATGGGGCGCCGAACCCTTGAGTCCTGTCCAGTAGAGACCGTGCGGGAACGGCGTCGGCGTTTCGAGAACCTTCAAAAGCAGCGACATGACACTGGCGTCACGCCCACTGTAGCCCGCAATGACGAGGCCGAATCGAGATCCCGCTGCCAGCAAGGCCTTGGAAAGATTGTCGTTCTGAGTTGCAAGGTCGACCGCCAGATTCTTGAGGCTCTCGAATCTGAAATCCCCGTGGAGCTTGCAGTAGAACGGGAACTCCTCGTTCTGGATCGCGTTCAGGGCCGATCCGGTTCCTTCAAGGGAATAGGCTTGCAGCGATGAACCGCCCACCTCGGCGACTGCCTTCTCCACCACGCTGTCAAAGTTGGTTGTGAAGACCGCACGAGTCAATCCTGCGACCAAAAGTCCACCAAGGACGCGGTTTCCCACCGAGAGTGTGACTTTTTCCTCCGACAGAATACCCTTCAGGTAGTTCCTCTGCCGTTCGCGGTCGTCGCCGAAGATCTTCTGGAAATAGGTAGTATACTCTTCGTCGGCCCAGAGCGGCGGAAAGCCCTGCGAGTCCAGGAAAGCCTGAATTCGGGTCCGAACGGCCTCATTCTGGATATCCTGCGGGGAGACTTCCCGATCCTGCTGAAGGCGATAATACCGCCGCTTCAGATCCCATATCACGTCGCCAGCGGTCGGAAGCCCAGCCGTTCTCGACGTTCCCGCTCCCAGGAACCATGCGAACTGCGCCGGACGCTCGCAGAATATGGATATGAACTCAGACTGTAGCATCAATCCCCTCGCTCAGGCGCGCATCCGTAATCGCAGTCAGACAGAATCGTTGTGATCCAACGCAGACTGCCACAGTTGCCGCACACGGGTGAATGATCCGCACTTAAATTGGGTGCCAAATTGCAGGGATAATCACATGAATCCTCGGACGACGCGGTTGCGGTGCTATCGCTGCTTGCTTGTCTCATGTGTTCGAAGGATCGAGTCTTTGGCGTACGAATCCCTGGGCTCCACTTTGCGTACAGAAAACTGATCGTACGCAAGGATTGAGTCCTTTGGTGTACGCATTATCTTTGGGCACGTGCGGTCGCAGTTCGGGTACTGCCAGAGGCCGGTGCGCATGAAAACGCCGCGACAATCTGTTGAGCAAGGTATGGAGAGACGACCGCATTTCCTGAAATGGAAGCCATGCGGCGGACCAGGTCTCAATCGAGGGCTATATAGCCTTCTTCGCCGATCCGGCGGAACTCGTCTTTGGCGCGGTTCAGATAGATGCGGATCAGTTCGACGGGCTTTTCGTTGTCAATGACGAAACCAATTTCATCCATCTTCTGCTTGATCGCACGTTGGGTCATTGGTCGTCCCGCCTCGCGAAGGATAGTCTTCGCCACATCCCTGATGCGATAGGCGGCACTGTTGTTCTCGTCAGGTATGGGGGTTTTCTGCTTCTTGGGACGACGATGGCGGGGGGCAGGTGCGGACTGGCTGTCGACATTCATCTCGCCGACCACCCGCCTAAGGCTGTCGATGTGCTCGACCTTCTTCGCGATTTCGCGTTCCTGCTCCAGGCAAACAGCCCTCAGCGACCCAAGCACCATTTGCTGCTCATGCAGTTGAGCTTCGAGTGTTTTCAACACTGTACGAAGCATCTCTTTTGGCTCGTGAGGCAAATTCCAGTCCGTGTCCGAAAATTGGTTTGTTTATGTCCGCGCTTGCGGCTATGGTCCCTAAGCGATTCGGTCAAGCAAGTGTCGGGTGAGTACGCAGCAACGTACTCACCCGAGCGATCCGGCTCCCAAACCCGTTTAAGAAAGGAGGCCGTATGCATCCCATTTAGCACCATCAGCCCCCACGCGCCATCTTTTTCCGGACAAAGCTGAACGATTGCTTGCAGATGCCCTAAGCATCCGCAAGCGCTCGATTCACTAGGATATTCCCGTGCGAGTTCGCGCCGCTGCAACGCCTCATGGCGTCGCCGTGACGGTCCGACCTGTGCGATATCGCCTCTTTGTCCGAATCAGCGGCACTCGACTCTCGGGCCAAGAGATCAGTTTCAAACACAGATCCGGAGACACCGCATCGCGCGCCGCGCCGCGGAGTGACGCTGTTCGCGTCCAAGGCAACTCGGACTTCTACGCAACAATGGAGATGAGATGAACAACGAAGATGAAGACCAAACCCCACCTCCAGACGGCATCGACAAACCCTATCCGAAATACGTAGAGGCGCCCGAATTTATGGGGACGACGTCCCGCGCCTATGAGTTGTCGCCGGCTGAAGAGCGCTGGCTAACCGCTAAGCTCGAACGCCTGTGGGAGGAAAGTGGAGCCCTAGGAGATCCGGCCTCAACTTCCACCTCGGATAAGAAACGGTCGGTGCGATGGATGCCCTTGCTCCGACAGGGAGAGGAAGCGGCGACAAGGGAACCTGCACAAGTCTACAATCGAAAAAGTGTGGTCGGGTCGGCTGACAGTGAGCACGGACATAAGGATCGAACTGGTAAAGACGGCTTGGCGTCACCGGGAGTGGCGCGGACAATTTTGCGCTTACTGAAAGGCAACGACATCAGTTCGGACGCTACCAATGACGAACAATAGGTCTAGCTCTTCGGTGAATTTCAGAACACTCGAGCGCGGACGCTTCCATCTCATTGTACGACAGAGTGTATGGGAGGATGGCAGGCGGGTAAAACGGCCCGTCTTGTATCTGGCGATCCCGGACGGCACGGGTATCAGGATCTCACGATATCAGCCACTGCTGGACTACTACGCTGACCACGCCGCCATGTCCTACAAATGGATGCATAACGCAGCCCGATCCATGGGAGCGCTGGTGGACCATTCTTTAGCGATTGCCGCGACCCCGGAGTTCCACGTTTGGAAGGCGCAGGGGGTCCTGCAAAGGCGGCTACTGCGAGGTCTCGCTAAATCCTTGGTCTTCGGTACGATGCAGCTTGCACCTCACGGTCGGATAGTTGACGTCACCAAGCTCTATTGGAGCGGGCTCGGAAAACGTCAGGCGAAGGTTCTGCTATCGTCCCTTACGCTCCACTTCAGATGGCTTCGCGACGACCCAGCCGCGTCAAGTTGGGTGCAAGCTGCTGCTACGGATGCGACGGCGAGCATACCGGGCGTTGCTTTTGGGCTTGCGATGGAACTGGCGATACGGAAGCAAAATTCGCTCCTTACTCACCTGAAGGGTATGAAGAAGGAGCCAGCCCACGCCTTTCCTGGCGTGATACGCCGACCGACGAAGGTCATTGACGCTGTCCCGGCATTCCCCGCCAAATACGTTGCTCCCTTCCTTTACCGGGGGTTCAGTGACGAGGCTGGAGATGGAGATGAAGCAGCCCAGATCGCGGCGCACCTGATTTTCTCGCTTGGGATCCGCGCGAGCGAGGCCTTTCATCTCTACGCGACGGACATCCAGTTCATCCGGGATGATCCGTACATCTTCTTTCACCATCCGGAGGCCGGGAAGATAAACCGAGCTGGTATTGAAATCTCCCGCACCGACTACCTTCGCGAATTCGGCTTCGTTCCGCGCAATCTCGATGAGGGAAGCCCCTTCAAAGCGGGTTGGAAAGGGATGGCGGGTGACGATGTGGGAACACCTGGCTTTTTTCTTCCAATAACATCGCTTCGGCGACGAACCGCAATGCTTCTCAAGCGGTACCTCCTCGTAACACGCCCGAAGATAATGGCGAGACGACCAGCATCGGCCGGCGATCATCCGTTTCTACTCGTTACTGCTCGACGACACGACACACTGCACGGTGTCGGGGTCGGCGATCCGTACTCGATGTCAGCCTTCGATTACTCCTGGACGCAAGCAATCAACTGGCTTGGCAAGCGCTACGACGATCCACAGATGCTGATACCGGATAAGCCCCGGGGCACGACGAAACACGGTGGGCGGCATTTCTTCGGAAGGTTTCTGCATTCTCTGGGAGTGGAAGGGCCAATAATCCAGCGTTGCATGCACCACGCGTCCCTCAAATCGCACCACGTCTACACACGCCTCACGGCATTCGAGATCAACAACTTGCTCCAAGAGGTGATGGAGAGGCCGTCGTCGTCAAAATCGAAATTCAGGGACATGCGGATGGCCTTCATGGCGCAATTCGATGACCCGGCGTTCTTCACACAGCAACGCTGATCGGAGCCAACTAATGCAAGCGAAACCAAACGAAGGACTGCCAATGAGGGGGCGCCTGGATGGGCGGTGCATGCACCACACATCACTCAAGTTGCAGCAGCTCTACACGCGGCTAACGGTCGCCGAGATAGACGACCTGCTCCGAGAGGCGATGGAACGGACATCGTCCAAATCGAGTGTAGACGCCCGGAGCGAGGAAGACTGATGACCTTCTTTACCAGCAGGAACGGCGAAGAGATCTACCTTAATCTTGAACGAGACGACTTAAGGGACGGCGAGAAGGTCTTTCAGCCGAAAATTATGAGTGCGCTTGATTTGGTAAAGTCGGCGGGAGCAACTAAACGCATCACCGCGGAATATCTTCTGGCGGCCGATGAGATTTATGATGCTGGCGTTTGCATATCTCCCTTCGCGATATTCGAGCGCCCCCTGCATAGAGAACTCTGCAAACACTTCAACGACTTATCGGAAATCGGGTGGGAACTTCGCGAGGCGCTTGATGCTGCCGGCGCGTTTGCTTTCCTGGACGGGGTAAACAACCGTGCCACATCGCAAGGGACTGTCGAGCGAATTTTAGCGGTGTTCAGCGTTTCCGCATCGGGACTAACCTCGATCGAGGAAATGCCGTTGGAGTTCGTCCATGCGGTTGTCGATTTCTTCCGGTCGCCTGATGGGCTCAGTTGGAATCAACAGATCCTGGGAAAAGGAGGGGTAGCCGCTCAGTGTATACTGAACGTCGTTGCTGGCCTGGCCAAGATATTCAACGATGGCTCGCTCCTTCAAAAAGGGCGAAAACATCGTGCTCCCTCGGTAAAAACACCGATGAGTTGGCACGGTTTTCAATATTCGACCGATATCCTCGATCGGGAAATGTTGCATTTCTTTGACGAGTTCCGTGAAGAGACACGGATGAGGCCTGCTTTGGCTCAGTCCGCAGCATTGAACCTGACGGCATACCTCCGAGAAAATTTTCCAACCGAGACAATTCGTCGAGTTGCGGCGACGGCAGCGCGTCCGGAGACTTTTGTCTCGTTCATGAAGAGAAAAGGCGACGGCAAGGCAACAAGGAACATGCTCACCACGGTGAGAGCGGCGAGAAAGCTTTCGGTAAGCATTAGCGAACAGCTTGGTGACACTGGCGGCAAGACAATCTTCGACCTTGTCACCGCGAAGGAGGTCGCCAGACTCGAAGCTGAGGTCAAGAAAATCAAAAAGCCCAGTAGTAGTCGGTCCCGGCCTCTGCCCGAAAAGCTTATACCGCTAATGAGAGAGATCCTGGAAGAAGGCGGAAGCGGGTGGCCAGGGGAAAACTTCCGCGTGGATGTTCAAGTTGATGGCACGTTGCGAAACATCTACTGCCCTGTGATCCCGTCGCTTTTCCAAGTCATGCTTGAGCTCCCGCTACGCATGGGGCAGATCCGTCGTCTGGACAGTGGCGAAGGCGATAGCAGAATTTTTGATGGCGACACCCTGAAGTGGAAGCATAATTCGGGACCGCTTTCCGGTTACTGGGCCGACCGCGCCGGGGAAGCGGCGGACGGCTTTCCGACCAGAGGGTACGCGATCGAAATCGAAGATGAGATCAAGCCGATCACCGGTGTCTGGGTGAACACAAACAAGACCGGAAAGCCATTCGCAGTTCCATGGCATATTCCGAAAGTGTTCAAGATCCTCTCGGACCTCCGAAAGTGGCAGGCTCGATACAATCCGATTACTGCTCCGATCGGTCCCGAAATATATCTGGATGCGCCTCAGCACTATTCTGACGCGACGAAAGAAGAGATGCCGGAGATTTTTCCGCTTAGCCGCCTATTCCCAAACAAATACTGGCCGACCCCTGGACGCACTGTAACGCGTTCCGAACTCGATCACGCTTGGTGCTCACTGCTATACGAAATCGAGAAAAGATATAATCAGCGACATCCCGCAAACCATTTAACCTTGGTCGATATCCATCCGAAGGCCAACCAGCCCTATCGACCAAGATACAATATCCACGGTCTTCGCGTGCGCGGACTAACGAACCTACGACGCGGAGGGATGCCGCTCGATTTGCTGAGCAAGTTCATAGCCGGACACGCCAGCCTCTTGATGACGATTTACTACACCGAGCCACATGCATCGGAGGTGGCCGACGAGGTCGAGAGAGCTGCCGCCCGGTCACTTGCCCAGCGCGATTTCATCGACGATCTTCGGCGCTGGGAAATCGACGAGGCGAGAAAGAATACGGTTTCCCTTTCGCCGAATGCAGTGCGGAACGCAATTGAATCAGAATCGCAAATACAATTTATCAACGTCGCCATCGGCGTCTGTCCATTTGACGGCAGCCGGTGCAGCGACGGCGGCGCAGTCAGCCGAAAGGACGAAGGAGACGGGACCTCGAAGACTGTCTACGAACCTGTGGAACCGCGCAACTGTGTCATGTGCCGGCATTTCATTTCTGGGCCACCATGGCTCAACGAACTCACGGAGTATGGCACGAAGCTGTGTGCGCGTCGCCGCGATCTCGCCCGGGAAGAGGCGAGGCTTAACCAGATCGCAGGTGAACGACATGACGCCCACCTGGCCGGCCTGCTATCGGCGGATGCTTTTGACAATGAATGTGATGACCACGGCGCTGAAATACAGAAGGTCAAAAATGAACAGGAAGTGGTCGAAAATTCGATCTTCAACATCGAGCTCCTATGCAATGCGAGCGTGAAGTTGCTTGACCAGAACCCCAATCAGGACGCTGGCATCATGCTGGTCGCGAATGCCCGATCTTCGGTAGTGGAATTCAAGGAAGTGTCGGAGTTCGAGCAGGCTGTCCGCATTACTGCTGCGGGCCGTGTGCATCGAATTCTTGGTGATGACCGCATCGAGGCTCGCCGTGACGAGTGGATTGCCCAGATGTTGTTCAATAGTGGAATCACCCCTCCTCAGTTGTTGACGCATGTGAGCCCCGAGCATCGTCGGCGGGCGTTGGACCAATATGCGCTTTATGCGAACGCGCGAATTCAAGCCGATGCGATAGATAGGCTGATTGATGGAACCCTGCGCCTGCACGACTTAGGAGTTGAGGATCAGGTGCGAAAACTTATCGATACGGCTCTTTCCGATCCGATCACATTCGGAAGCTTACCGGGCGGAAAAACCGCTCTGCTGGAGAGCGTTTGATGGCAAGTCGCATCGGAGCCATCATCGCCATTGCTGATAGGAAGTCTGAAAGCCTTCTTGAATCCTTGCCCGACGAAAGTCGGGCAAGGTCAAACATTGAAGGCATAAACAGTATCTGTCGAAGCTTGCTACAACGGCGGACTCCCATTCTTCCGACCGCGAAGGTCGTGTCGGAGGAAGGGAGGAAGCATAACCCCTACTTCCCGCTCGAGCGGACGATCTACAACTCCTACCAACAGCCGCTGAGAATTTGGAGGAAAGCCTATCACGATGTCATGAATATCGACGCCGATCCGGCGATGTCTGTGGACGAGGTCGCCAAGATCGACACTTCGGTGATGACACCATCGATGAGTAACCTCGTCGATCACCTGAAGGCGATAGTTGCCGAAGTAACGCAGCGAAACAACGTACTCAAAAAGATCATCGACGAAGGCGTTCCAGTTCAAGCTGCCGATGCTCCGGAATCGCCAGATGCGGACGAGGCCATGAACGCACTCGGAATCTGGCTTCGAGACGCTGTAGACGGTCCTTTCAAGCTCGATGAAATCGGGCTGCGGGTCACAGCGAAGACGCCGCCCGGGACACGCGTGATGAGTGCCACGCTATTCGGTGCCCTGAAGAAGTTCACCGACGATTACGAACGTATCCGGAAAACGAGAAAAGCTCGAGAGCGATGATTTTCGCGGTTTAAGCTTTCCCATCGGCCCACCAAACTGACCAATTCTGCTGAAACTAAAAAGAGGGACTTACAGGCTTGGCTCAATCGGCAGAGGGAGTACGCCCCAATGCCAATCTACACACAGGAAATGGTGTCCACGAGAGGATTCGAACCTCCGACCCCAGGATTCATACCACTTCGACTTTCGCCGCCGCTTCCGCGTTCGTGGTCTGGACTGTCCCTTCACCATGAGCACGAATGCTTTTAGGTGCTGCCCGTCCAGTCTCTACACACTTCCCTGAATTTCTTCAGGGCTTGGCTCGGGATCGGCATGCTGGAAGCCCAGCGAAGCGTTCCCCGACTTTGAGCAGTTAGATTGTAAAAGTTTCCTAATACAACCCCCAATTGAGGAATCCTGTGCTCTATCCTGCTGAGCTACGTGGACTTCTTCCTGTGTTTGCGGAGCCGTCGTAACTCATGCCTCCGCAAATTTCAATCCGACCTCGTCGGTAAGTTTACTTGCCCGTATTCCGGTGCGACGCGGGCCCATTTGCGGCAACAGGTAAAAATCTTCCCCTAGAAGGTGCTCTATCCTGCTGAGCTACGGGACCACTTCCTGCATCCATACAAAAGCCGTTCCGTTTAGCCAAGCCCTTTCCGCGCGCTTATTCCGTCAGGCGCTGTTCGGTGAGCCGCACCCAGTAGGAAATGCCGTAGGAAATCGCTTCGTCGTCGAAGTCGTAGTGCGGGTTGTGGAGCGCTGCCGTATCGCCGTTGCCGATGAAGATGAAGGCGCCGGGGCGCTGTTTCAGCATGAAGGCGAAGTCTTCGCCGGCCATGGTTGGATCGACATTCGCATCCACGTTGGATGCCCCGACCACGTTTGCCGCGACGCCGATTGCGTGCTCCGTTTCCCTGTCGTGGTTGACGGTGACCGGACACTTGCGCTCGTAGGCGATGGTCGCCTCCGCCCCATGGGCGCTGACGATGCCTTCGACGATCTGGCGGATACGCATCTCTGCAAGGTCGCGCGTTTCTTCGCTCAGCGTGCGCACGGTGCCCCACAGCGTTGCTTCGTCCGGAATGATGTTGTGTGTCGTGCCGGCATCGAAACGCGTCACCGAGATGACGACCGAGCGGACAGGGTCGGCATTGCGCGCTGCGATCGCCTGCAGGCTGCCGACCAGTTGCGAACCGATGAAGATGGGATCGACGGTCTTGTGCGGCTGGGCGGCATGGCCGCCGCGGCCCCGGATGGTGATGGTGAAGCGGTCGGGCGCGGCCATGATGCCGCCCTTGCGGATCGCGAACCGGCCGACGGGGATGCCCGGCATGTTGTGCATGCCATAGATTTCCTCGATGCCGAAACGCTCCATCATGCCGTCTTCGATCATCGCGAGCGCGCCGGCGCCGCCCTCCTCGGCCGGCTGGAAGATCAGGGCGACGGTGCCGTTGAAATTGCGTGTTTCGGTGAGATATTTAGCCGCACCGAGCAGCATCGACGTGTGGCCGTCGTGGCCGCAGGCATGCATCCTGCCGGGTGTTTTCGAAGCCCAGGGCTTGTCCGTGGCCTCCGTCAGCGGCAGGGCGTCCATGTCGGCGCGAAGCCCAATCGTGCGGTCGCTCCGGCCCTTGCCGCGAATGATGCCGACGACGCCGGTGCGGCCGATGCCCGTCACGACCTCGTCGACGCCGAATTCCCGGAGCTTTTCCGCCACGAAGGAGGCTGTATTTTCGACCTCGTAGAGAATTTCGGGATTCTCATGAAGATATCGACGCCATTCCCTGACTTCGGTCTGAAGTTCGGCGGCCCGGTTCAAAATCGGCATAACGTTCCCTGTTGTTGCTACTCACGCGGATATGAATCCTCCTCCCCTGCGGATACTGCCCGTCATGATTGACGTAATCAATCTTCTTTGCCATTGCTTGGCCACATAGGCCACATATGCGCCGCACTCGTTAAGCTCTTCGAACGAGGGATGACCTTGCCGATTTCCCGCATCCGTCCCGGGTTTTCCACCCGGCTGATTTCCACCGTGGCGGCCTTTGGCCTCCTCGTTTCCGCCGGCGGCGCGGCCGCCAACCCCAAGATGGTGGTGGATGCAGGAACGGGCAGGGTGATCGCCCATCAGGACGCCTTCCTCAAGTGGTATCCGGCTTCGCTGACCAAGCTGATGACCGCCTATGTCACCTTCAAGTCGCTGAAAGGCGGCAAGCTGACGCTCGAGACACCGGTGATCATGAGCAAGAAGGCCGCGGACCAGCCGGCGAGCAAGATGTATTTCAAGCCGGGCTCCAAGCTCACCATGGACAGCGCGCTGAAGATATTGCTGGTGAAGTCCGCCAATGACATGGCCGTGGCCGTGGCCGAAACGGTCGGGGGGTCGGTCGATCAGTTCGTGGCGATGATGAACGCGCAGGCCCGGTCACTCGGCATGACGTCGACGCGCTTCATCAATCCCCATGGCCTGCCGGGCAAGGGGCAATATACCACGGCGCGCGACCTGGCGATCCTGGCGCTTCGGCTGAGACAGGATTTCCCGGAATACCAGGCCTATTTCTCGCTGGAAGGCATCGATACCGGCAAGAAGCAGTATCCGAACTTCAATACGCTGATCGGCCGTTTCGACGGCGCGGACGGGATGAAGACCGGCTTCATCTGCGCCGCAGGCTTCAATCAGGTCGGCTCGGCGACGCGCGATGGACGTACGGTGATTTCCGTGGTGCTGGGTTCCGACAGCCTTGCCGGCCGGGCGGACGACACGGCCAACCTCCTGCAGCAGGGATTGACCTCCGCGTCAAGCCAGGGCGTGCCGCTCGCCTCTCTCGCGCCCTATGGCGATACGGCCGTGGTCAACGATGTCAGCGCGGAAATCTGCAACCCGAAGGCCGCCAAGGTGCGCAGCGAGAACCGCGACGATGCCGGCCGCACCGTGCTGCATTCCCCCTACATCCATGAGATGAGCAGGCCGCCCGTCTACAGTTTCGCCGGTCTCCTTGCCGGAGGCGAGGCGGTCGCTTCCGCGAAGGACGAGATCGCCAATGTGCCGATCCCGCAGCCGCGCCCGACATTCTGAGAATTGGAACAGCTCATGCCTTCTGCCCGCAGCCGGATTCCGGTCTCCATCTTCACCGGTTTTCTCGGTGCGGGGAAATCGACGCTCCTGAACCGCATCCTCAAGGACCCCGGGACGAGCGACACGGCCGTGATCATCAACGAATTCGGCGAAGTGGGGATCGACAATTTCCTGGTCGAAGCCTCGGGCGATGCGTTGGTCGAGCTTTCCAACGGCTGCCTGTGCTGCACCGTTCGCGGCGAGCTGGTCGATACGCTCGCCTACATGATGGACGGCATCCAGACCGGTCGCCTGAAGCCGGTCCGGCGCGTGGTAATCGAGACGACCGGCCTTGCCGATCCCGCCCCGGTCATGCAGTCGGTCATGGGTAATCCGGTGATCGCGCAGAATTTCGAACTCGATGGCGTCATCACGGTGGTGGATGCCGTCAACGGCTTGTCGACGCTGGAGCGTCATCCGGAGGCGATGAAACAGGTGGCGGTGGCCGACCGGCTCGTCGTTTCCAAGCTCTCGATGGCGGACGGCGCGCAGGCCTCCGCCCTCAAGGTGCGGCTTGCCGCGCTCAATCCGCGGGCGCCTGTCGTCGACGGCGACAGCGGTGAGGCGGGCACGGCGTCAATCCTGGAGAACGGGCTCTACGATCCGGCGACGAAAATAGCCGACGTGGATCGCTGGCTGCGTGACGAACTGGCGAATGATCACCACGAGCCTCATGATCATGGCGATGACCACGGGCATCACCATGATCATGGTCACGAACATCACGGGCACCACCATCATCACCACGATGTCAACCGCCACGGCGAGGATATCCGTTCCTTCTCGATCATCCACGACAAGCCGATCGATCCGATGGCGATCGAGATGTTCATCGACCTCCTGCGCTCGGCGCATGGCGAGAAGCTGCTAAGGATGAAGGCCATCGTCGCGCTGTCCGACAATCCCGACCGTCCGCTCGTCCTGCATGGCGTGCAGAGCGTCTTCCATCCACCGCAGCGGCTGCCGAAATGGCCGGAGGGCGCCGACCGTCGCACCCGCATGGTGCTGATCACGCAGGACCTGCCGGAAGCCTTCGTTTCCGACCTGTTTGCCGCCTTTACGGGCCAGCCGCGGATCGACCGGCCGGACCGTGCGGCACTGGAGGACAATCCGCTCGCCGTTCCCGGTCTCAGGATATGAGGCGGTCCCGCAAAAGTGAGCGGCGGTCCTGCGATGACGGCGTGCGCAAGGACAAGGACCCAAAGCGTAGCGGGCGAGCCTGAAAGGCGGCGGCGCGCTCGCGTCCGTCAGCCTTTTCGGATCAGGAAACGGTGGCCTGTCCCGGTTTTTTCCGAGAGGACGAGTTCGTGGCCGTCCTGATTGCAGAAGTGCGGGATATCGATGCCGGCCAGTGGGTCGGTGGTCTCGATGATCAACTCCGCGCCGCTTTTCAGGGTCCTGAGCTTGCGACGCGTTTTCAGCACGGGCAGGGGGCATTTCAGGCCGCGGAGATCGTAGACCTCCGCCGCTGCGGCGGTCATTCCGTACTCCAGAACTTCCAGAACGGCTTTTTCTTCACTTCCGTGACCTGCGGCGCCGCATAGGCCAGCGGGTTCTGCGCCGGGATCGGCACCGTGGTCGTCGTTCCCTGGGCCGATGCAACGGCGGGAGCCGGCGTCTGGGGCAGCGTGCTTGCTGTCGGCAGCCGATCCTGCTTCATGCGCTCGGCTGCGGAGGCGGCGCGCGGCGAAGGGGCGGCGGAAGCGAGCATGGTGTTTGCCGGCTTGTTCTGAGCCGCCATGCGCTTTTCCATCATGTCCTTGAATTCGGTCTGGCTCATCAGCTTGCCGGCTTCGAGCGAGGTGCCGGTCGGCGCATAGGCAAGCTCGCGGCCTTTCCGCTTCCCGGCCACAACCGCCTTGCGCTCGGCCTCGCTCGGCTCGTACCAAACCTTGCCGTCGAACTTGTCGAGGGCCTTCTGGTAGGCGACATCATAGGTCTTGCCATAGGATGTCAGGGCCGACACCAGCGCCGGCGGGCTCGACATCTGCGGGCAGGCCGCCGTTGCGGCGCCGAACTGGCCATTGCCCCCGGCCTGCTGGTTGAAAACGTATTTCTTTTCGCAGACGTTGACGTCCGGCGGGCGCTTGGTGACTTCGAAATTGTCGTAGCCGGCCTTCAGCATCTTCCAGAAGTCGTAGTTCGAATTGTCGCGATGGCGTGCCATGTTCTCGGCCGACATGCGGAAGGGAAAGGCCTGGAGCTGGACCGCGGTCTGGCCGCCCCGGAAGGCGTCGCGCGCGAAGGCATAGATCTCGAGCACCTGCTCGTCGGTCATCGAATAGCAGCCCGACGACGAGCATGCGCCATGGATCATCAGGTTCGAACCCGTGCGGCCATTCGCCTGGTCGTAGCGGTTCGGGAAGCCGGTATTGATCGCCAGATAGTATTTGGAATTCGGGTTCAGATGCGCCGGCGTCAGGTTGTAGAAGCCTTCAGGCGCCTGCCGGTCGCCTTCCTTGACCTTCGGGCCGAGCTTTCCGGACCAGGCGCAGATGTCGTAGCTCTTGATGACCTCGAAGCGGTTGTCGGCTCTTGCCTTCCAGACCTCCAGCTTGCCCTCTTCCTTGAGGATGCGGATCATGATCGGCGAGGTGCGCGGCATGTTCTTCTTCTGCATCTCGGCGACGATGCTCGAAGGCAGAGGCTGCTCGACCTTGTTCTTGACGCTCTTGAGGTCGACGCTGGCCGAATCCAGCGTATCGTTACAACCCGTCAGGGCAGTTGCTACGAGGAGAGCAAAGGCGATGTGTTTCAGACGCATCGGACGGACCACATGGATTTCGAAGGCAACCGGGATCGGTATCGGACTTCTACAAGTAAAGCGGTAATCTTTACATCTTCTTAACCGCTTCCATCCGTCTGTCCAGCAAAACCGCCCGAGCTTCACTGTTTACAGCAATATGGCCAAATTTGGCAATTCGGCCAAAAGCGCGGCTGACGATCAGAGATTACGGCCGATATCGAGGAATTTCTGGCGCCGCGCCGCCCGCAGTTCTTCCCCGGAGAGCTTGCCGAGTTCTTCGAGCGCCGAAGCGATCACCTTGCCGGTCGCGGCGATCACGGTTTCCGGCTCGCGGTGAGCGCCGCCGACGGGCTCGGGAATGATGCCGTCGATGATGCCGAGCGCCTTCAGGTCGTCCGCCGTGATCTTCATGTTCGTCGCGGCCTCGCGGGCCCGGGTCGAATCGCGCCAGAGGATGGAGGCGGCGCCTTCCGGCGAGATCACCGAATAAATGGCATGTTCGAGCATGTAGACGCGGTTGCCGGTGGCGATCGCGATCGCCCCGCCCGAGCCGCCTTCGCCGATCACGATCGAGATCATCGGCACTTTCAGGCCAAGGCACATTTCCGTGGAACGGGCGATCGCTTCTGCCTGGCCACGCTCTTCGGCTCCGACGCCGGGATAGGCGCCGGCCGTATCGACCAGCGTGATCACCGGCAGGGCGAAACGGTCGGCCATTTCCATGACGCGAATGGCCTTGCGGTATCCTTCGGGGCGCGGGCTGCCGAAATTGTGCTTGAGGCGGGTCTTGGTGTCGTGGCCCTTTTCCTGGCCGATGACGGCGACGGGCATGCCGTTGAAGCGGGCGAGGCCCGCCTGGATCGCGGCGTCCTCGCCGAAATTGCGGTCGCCCGCGAGCGGCGTGAAATCGGTGAAGAGTTCGGCGGCATAGTTGACGAAATGCGGGCGCTGGGGGTGCCGCGCGACCTGGGTCTTTTCCCAGGCGCCGAGCTTGGCGTAGATTTCCTTGGTCGCTTCCCTTACCCGGGTTTCGAGGCGGGAAATCTCTTCGGACGTATCGATGCTCTCGTCTTCCGAGGCGAGCTTTTTCAGCTCATGGATCTTCCCCTCGAGGTCCGAGATTGGCTTTTCGAAATCGAGATAAGTCTGCATGAGATCCGGTTTCCGGTTGTTTCACCTCAGGAACACGGAGTTCCCACTTTTTGGTTTGGGGCTTCTAATCCCGGTTTTTGGCCTGTTTTGCAAGAGGGTGATGCATTTCAACGAGCTCGCGCAGCCGTTCTTCCAGAACATGCGTATAGATTTGCGTGGTGGAAATGTCCGAATGGCCGAGCAATTCCTGCACCACGCGAAGGTCCGCGCCGTTCTGCAGGAGATGGCTGGCGAACGCATGCCGCATCACATGCGGCGAGATCGCGGCGGCCTTCAACCCGGCGCGGGCGGCAAGGCCTTTCAGGTCGCGTGCGAAGACCTGCCGCGGCAGGTAGCCTTCCTTGCCCGCCGACGGGAAAAGCCAGGGGCTGTCGCCGGTCTTGGCGACCATGACCGCCCGGGCCTCGCCGTAGGATGCGAGCGCGGCGATGGCCGCGCGCGAGAGCGGCACGAGCCGTTCCTTGTTGCCCTTGCCGCGGATCATCAGGAAGCGGCCTTCCTGATCGAGGACCTTCACGGGCAGCGAGACGAGCTCGCTGACGCGCATGCCGGTGGCGTAGAGAAGTTCGAGCAGCGCCAGCATGCGCAGGCGCGAAATCCGGTCCGGTCCCGGTTCCGCCGCTTCCTTCGCGGCCAGTTCCAGAAGCCGCGTCACTTCGTCCTCGCTCATGGTCTTGGGCAGGGCGCGGCCCTTTTTCGGCGCGTCGAGGATGGCGGTCGGGTCGTCGCCGCGCAGGCCTTCCGCATACAGGAACTTGTAGAACTGCCGCATGGCCGAAAGCCGCCGCGCCTGGGACGACGTCGCAAAGCCCTGCCTGCCGAGGTGACCGAGATAGGCGGCGAGATCGGTGCTTCCGGCGGCCAGCGGGGATTTCCCGGTTGCGGCGAGGAAGGAATGCAGGTCTTCGAGATCGCGCTCGTAGGAAGCGAGCGTATTTACGGCCGCGCCCCGCTCGGCGCTCATCATTTCGAGAAAGGATTCGATATGGGCGCGGGAGAGATCGGCCATGTTCCCCGCCGTCACTTCTGCGCCGGCGCCGGGTTGAGGCGCTCGGAAGGAATGCGCACGGTCACGTCGCGTTCGCGCGGTTCGACCAGCATGACCAGAGCCACCATGCTTCCATAGACGACGCCGGCGATGACGGCCAGCACGAACAGGAAACGGAACAAAGTGGGCATTGAGGACTCCGCGAAGCTGCGATGCAATATATCGATAAAGGTTTACGGATCGGCAAGAACAAACAATCCGCGCAACCTTTGAGAGTCGCAACGGCTTGACGCTGCCCGAGCATTTGTCGATACCGTCTTTCGAAACGGACCCCGACGATGACAGAAGCAGCAACATCTGCAGCCCCGGCACTCAGCGAAAAGGCGCGCATCGCACTTGGCGGGCGCAATCTGGTTTTCGTCGGCCTGATGGGCGCCGGCAAATCGGTGATCGGCCGGCTGGTGGCGCAGAGCCTTTCGATCCCGTTCATCGATACGGATGCGGAGATCGAGAGGGTTTCCCGCATGACCATCGCCGAACTGTTCGCGGCCTACGGCGAGGCCGAGTTCCGCGCCCTGGAGACCCGCGTGATCGAGCGCCTGCTGAGAGGCGGGCCGCGCGTGATTTCGACCGGCGGAGGCGCCTTCATCAACGAGAATACCCGCCGTCAGATCAAGCTCGGCGGCGTTTCCGTCTGGCTGAAGGCCGATCTCGACGTTTTGTGGGAGCGGGTGAGCAAACGCGACCACAGGCCGTTGCTCAAGACGGAGAACCCGAAGCAGACGCTCGAGAACCTGATGAAGCAGCGCTACCCGATCTATGCCGAGGCCGACCTGATCGTGCAGTCGGAAAATGTCCGCAAGGACGTGATGGCCAACCAGGTCCTGTCTGCCGTCGCCGGCATGGCTGGTCGTTCCAGCGAAGGTGAATTGCAATGAACATGTCTTCCCGATCCCCCGAACGGCCCTTGGAGCGTCTGGTGCATGTGCCGCTCGGCGAGCGTGCCTACGACATCCTGATCGGCCCCGGCCTGATTTCGCGGGCGGGGGGAGAGATCACGTCGCGGCTCAAGGGCCGCAAGGCGGCGATCATCACCGACGAGCATGTGGCGCCGCTCTATCTGGAGGCCCTGATGGACAGCCTGCAGACCGACGGGATCGAAGCGGTTTCGCTGACGCTGCCGGCAGGCGAGAAGACCAAGAGTTTCGAGCCGCTGGGAACCGTTTGCGACATGGTCCTGTCGGCCCGCATCGAGCGCAACGACGCGGTCATCGCGCTGGGGGGCGGCGTGATCGGCGACCTTGCGGGCTTTGCGGCCGGCATCGTGCGGCGCGGCGTGCGCTTCGTGCAGATCCCGACATCGCTTCTGGCGCAGGTCGATTCGTCCGTCGGCGGCAAGACCGGCATCAACACCCACCACGGCAAGAACCTGCTCGGCGTCTTCCACCAGCCGAGCCTCGTGCTGGCCGACACGGCCGCGCTCGATACCCTTTCCGAGCGGGAGTTCCGCGCCGGCTATGCCGAGGTTGCGAAATACGGGCTGATCGACAAGCCGGACTTCTTCGCCTGGCTGGAAAAACACTGGAAGCAAGTCTTCGAAGGCGGGCCGGAGCGGATCGAGGCGATCGCGGTGAGCTGCCAGGCGAAAGCCGATGTCGTCGTCGAGGACGAACGCGAGACTGGCCGGCGGGCGCTGCTCAATCTCGGCCATACGTTCGGCCATGCCCTGGAAGCCGCGACCGAATACGACAGCCGTCGCCTCGTCCATGGCGAGGGCGTGGCGATCGGCATGGTGCTGGCGCACCAGTTCTCGGCGCGGCTCAATCTGGCGAGCCCCGACGATGCAGCGCGCGTCGCCGCTCATCTCAAGGCCGTCGGCCTGCCCACAACGATGGACGACATTCCCGGCAAGCTGCCGCCGACCGAAAAGCTGCTCGAAGCCATCGCGCAGGACAAGAAGGTTCAGGGCGGCAAGCTTACCTTCATCCTCACCCACGGCATCGGCCGGTCTTTCGTCGCGAACGACGTGCCGTCGTCCGAGGTCCTGGGCTTTCTGGAGGAAAAGCGTCCTAAATGACGACCAACGGAGGTTTGCTGTCGCGCGCTGTCAACGCGGTGATCCGCGGACTTCTGCGCTCGTTCGGCGTTTCGTTGTCTCAGGAGACGCTTGCTCTTTCCGGCCACGACGATCTGCACGAGGCGCTCGACGCCGTCCATCGCGAGGGCAATTTCGACAGGCAGGACCGCGACCGGCTCAGCGGCCTCTTCGAACTCGAAGAGCTGGAAGTCTCCGATGTCATGAAGCATCGCACGGCGATGCGGGCGGTCAATGCGGACGATCCGCCCGATCTTGCGGTTCGCGCCGTGCTCGAAAGCCCCTATACCCGCATGCCCGTCTGGCGCAACTCGACGGAAAACATCATCGGCGTCGTGCATGCCAAGGATCTGCTTCGCGCGCTGGCCGAGCCGGGTTTGCAGCCGGAAAACATCGATATCGTCAAGATCGCGCAGAAGCCCTGGTTCGTGCCGGACAGCACCAGCCTCAAGGACCAGTTGAGCGCCTTCCTGCGCCGGAAGGTGCATTTCGCCGTCGTCGTCGACGAATATGGCGAGGTGCAGGGCATCGTGACGCTGGAGGATATTCTGGAAGAGATCGTCGGCGATATCGCCGACGAGCACGACATCGAGATCCAGGGCGTACGCCAGGAAGCGGACGGGTCGATCGTGGTTGACGGTTCGGTGCCGATCCGCGACCTGAACCGTGCGCTCGACTGGAACCTGCCGGACGCGGAGGCGACGACGATCGCCGGCCTCGTCATCCACGAATCGAAACTCATCCCGGAAGAGCGGCAGGCGTTCACGTTCTACGGCAAGCGCTTCATCGTCATGAAACGCGAGAAGAACCGCATCACGCGGTTGAGGATACGGCCGGCAGAGGAGGCCGTGCTGCCGGCGGAGTAGGCTTGATCGACGGCTTTCGGCCCAGGAGCGGATATCAATTCCTTGACGATGGAGCCGTCTTAACCTGTAAATGCGGTGGTAAAGCACACCCGAGGAGCCTGAGACTTGCAACCTTTGACAATTCGTGTGGCGCGGCCAAGTGATAATTTAGAAGCTCTTTGTCAATTCTACTGCGACGGGCTTGGGCTTGAATTACTGTATGAGTTCGCAGGGCACGACGGCTTCGACGGCATAATGGTCGGCCAGCGTGGGGTTCCGTATCACTTTGAGTTTACAACGAAAGTTGGGCACTCTGTCGGCCGCGCTCCGACTGAAGATAACTTGATAGTCTTTTACATTCCCGATCAAACCGAGTGGAATACATCGGTCGCTCGCATGATGGCATCCGGTTTCCCGCCCGTCCCGGCGTTTAATCCCTACTGGGATCGAAATGGGAAAACCTTCGAAGACCCTGACGGCTACAGGGTAGTGCTGCAAAACGCGGCATGGGATTAGGCCTATAATATCTGGTGTTGGCGCTTTACAGCCTATCAGCTTGCGGTTATCGGCAGATCGCGTGAAGCTGGTGGGCGGCATTTCTATAAACTGTGGCGCAAGTCTATAAACTGTGGCGCAAGGCCCTTGGCCTCCCACCCTGCCATTCCTATCTAAGCCCTGCTACCAGCGTGTCGGCTCGCCGGGTGCCGCGGCCTCCACCGCGAGGGCGTGGAGGCCGGCGTCGAGTTCCGGCTTCAGCAGCGCATTCACCATCCGGTGCCGGTCGATCCGGCTCAATCCTGCAAACTTGCTGGAGACGATGCGAACGCGCATATGCGTTCCTTCGGCTCCCGTGAAATCCGGCTGATGGCCGGCATGCTGGTGGCTTTCATCGATGACGATCAGCCGTTCGGGTTCGAGGTTCCTGGTGAGCGTGGCTTCGATCCGGGCTTTGGCTGTCATTTTTCGGCTCCGTTGCGGCATGGCGGTCGTGTCGAAGCGACCTTGAGGGGGCACCCCACAAATCAGCAAGAAAGAGCTTTGTCAATTCTTGTCGCATTCCCCCGGCCATCCCATAATGAGGGCCTCATGAAGCTAGATTCCAAATATTTCGATCGCATCCGGACGCGCCGGAAGAGGGAGCAGGAAACGGTCGCCCAGGCGCCGATCTGCCAGTGGGACGGGTGTGACAAGCCCGGGGTCCACCGTGCTCCCGTGGGCCGCAACGCGGAAGGCCAGTTTTTCCTGTTCTGTTTCGAGCACGTCAAGGAATACAACAAGGGCTACAATTATTTTTCCGGCCTTTCGGATGGCGAGATCGCCCGCTACCAGAAGGAGGCGGTGACCGGCCATCGTCCGACCTGGACCGTCGGCGTCAACAAGGCCGCCAAGGACGCTCCGCTGCATTCCACGGCGCGCTCCGGCGCCCCGCATATGAACCAGCGTTTCCGCGATCCGTTCGGCTTCGTCTCGCAGGCGCGCACGGGCGGCGGCTCGCGCTTCGAGACCCAGGGGCGCAAGCTCAAGACGCTGGAGGCCAAGGCCTTCGACACGATGGGGCTCGGCGCCAATGCGACGGCGACCGAGATCAAGAGCCGCTACAAGGAACTGGTCAAGAAACATCATCCGGACGCCAATGGCGGCGATCGCGGTTCGGAGGAACGTTTTCGTGCCGTCATTCAAGCATATCAGTTGTTGAAGCAGGCGGGTTTCTGCTAAGCCGTAAAAATTATGCCAGTGAGGACGACGGCCGGGCGGCGGCTCGCGCCTTGGAGAGATGATGAGTAAGATTGATCTAGATATTTCCAACCTTCCCGACACCACCGTTTCGGTCCGGGAAGTCTTCGGCATCGATACCGATATCAGGGTCCCGGCCTATAGCAGCGGCGACCCCTACGTTCCGGATCTCGACCCCGATTACCTTTTCGACCGCGACACCACTCTCGCCATCCTTGCAGGCTTTGCGCATAACCGACGCGTCATGGTGTCCGGCTTCCACGGCACCGGCAAATCCACCCATATCGAGCAGGTCGCCGCGCGCCTCAACTGGCCGTGCGTGCGCGTCAACCTCGACAGCCATGTCAGCCGTATCGATCTCGTCGGCAAGGACGCGATCGTCTTGAAGGACGGCAAGCAGGTCACCGAGTTCAAGGACGGCATCCTGCCCTGGGCCTACCAGCACAATGTCGCGCTCGTCTTCGACGAATACGATGCCGGCCGCCCGGACGTGATGTTCGTCATCCAGCGTGTCTTGGAATCCTCCGGCCGCCTGACGCTGCTCGACCAGAGCCGGGTCATCCGTCCTCACCCGGCCTTCCGACTGTTCGCCACCGCCAACACGGTGGGTCTCGGCGATACGACCGGCCTCTATCACGGTACGCAGCAGATCAACCAGGCGCAGATGGACCGCTGGTCGATCGTCACCACGCTGAACTACCTGCCGCACGAAAAGGAAGTCGATATCGTCGCCGCCAAGGTGAAGTCCTTCGGCGCCACGGCAGAAGGCCGCGAGACGGTTTCGAAGATGGTGCGCGTCGCCGATCTCACCCGCTCGGCCTTCATCAACGGCGACCTGTCGACCGTCATGAGCCCGCGCACGGTCATCACCTGGGCGGAGAATGCCGAAATCTTCGGCGACGTCGCCTTTGCGTTCCGGATCACCTTCCTCAACAAGTGCGACGAACTGGAGCGTACCCTGGTTGCCGAGCAGTACCAGCGCGCCTTTGGCGTCGAGCTGAAGGAAAGCGCCGCCAACATCGTTCTCGGGGCTTGAACCGGGGAGGCGAGGTCATGGCAGGTCGCGGAGACAATTCGAAGGGCAAACCCGGCGGGCCGGTGGATACCGAGCCGTTGCGCCGGGCGATCACGGGCTGTGTGCGCTCGATCGCCGGCGACGCCGAAGTCGAGGTGACGTTCGCCAACGAGCGTCCGGGGCTTGCCGGCGAACGCATACGGCTGCCGGAAATCTCCAAGCGGCCGACGGCGCACGAGCTTGCCGTGACCCGCGGTCTTGGCGATTCCATGGCGCTGCGGCTGGCCTGCCACGACACCAATGTCCATGCCACCATGTCGCCGCAGGGAGCGGACGCGCGGGCCGTTTTCGATGCGGTCGAGCAGGCCCGCGTGGAATCGCTCGGCGCGCTGCGCATGGCCGGCGTTGCGGCCAACCTGAATGCCGTGCAGACGGAAAAATACGCCAAGGCGAATTTTTCCGGCATCGAGCGGCAGGAAGATGCGCCGATCGGCGAGGCCGTCGCCATGCTGGTGCGCGAGAAGCTGACGGGCATCAAGCCGCCTGCCAGCGCCGGCAAGGTGCTCGATCTCTGGCGTCCCTTCATCGAGGACAAGGCCGCCGGCGATCTCGACGACCTCAAGAGTGTCATCGAGGACCAGCAGGCCTTTGCCAGGCTCGTCCGGCACATGCTCACGTCCATGCAGATGGCCGAGGAGTTCGCCGACGAGGATACCGAGCCGGAGGAAATCGAGAATCCGAGCGACGAGGATCAGCCCCGCAGCGGCGAGACCGAGAACGAAGAGGTAGAGGAAGAGGCCGGTTCCGATGCCGCCCCTGCCGAGCAGAGCGAGGTTTCCGACGAAGAGCTCGATGACGGCGAGATGGACGGCGCGGAAATGTCCGACGAAGACATGTCGGACGACAGCGACGAACATTCCGAAACACCCGGCGAGACGCGGCGGCCGAACAGTCCCTTCGACGATTTCAACGAGAAGGTCGACTACAAGATCTTCACCCAGGAGTTCGACGAGGAGGTAACGGCGGAGGAGCTTTGCGACGAAGCGGAGCTCGACCGGCTGCGGGCATTTCTCGACAAGCAGCTCGCCCATCTGCAGGGCGCCGTCGGTCGGCTCGCCAACCGCCTTCAGCGCCGCCTGATGGCGCAGCAGAACCGTTCCTGGGATTTCGATCTGGAAGAGGGTTATCTCGACCCGGCCCGCCTCGTGCGACTGATCATAGACCCGATGCAGCCGCTCTCCTTCAAGAAGGAGCGCGACACGCAGTTCCGCGATACGGTCGTGTCGCTGGTGATCGACAATTCCGGTTCGATGCGCGGCCGTCCGATCACGGTCGCGGCCACCTGCGCCGACATCCTTGCCCGGACGCTGGAGCGCTGCGGCGTCAAGGTCGAGATCCTCGGTTTCACCACCAAGGCGTGGAAGGGCGGCCAGGCGCGCGAAAAATGGCTGGCAAGCGGCAAGCCCGCGACCCCCGGCCGCCTCAATGACCTGCGCCATATCGTCTACAAATCGGCCGATGCGCCGTGGCGCCGCTCGCGCCGCAACCTCGGCCTGATGATGCGGGAAGGCCTGCTCAAGGAAAACATCGACGGCGAAGCGCTGATGTGGGCTCACAACCGGCTGATCGGCCGCCGCGAACAGCGCAAGATCCTGATGATGATCTCGGACGGTGCGCCGGTCGATGACTCGACGCTGTCCGTCAATCCGGGCAATTATCTGGAGCGGCACCTGCGTGCCGTCATCGAGCAGATCGAGACCCGTTCGCCGGTCGAACTGCTGGCGATCGGCATTGGTCATGACGTGACGCGTTATTACCGCAAGGCCGTGACGATCGTCGACGCGGACGAGCTGGCCGGCGCCATGACCGAGCAGCTTGCCGAACTTTTTGCCGAAAACAACGGCCCCGCCGCGGGTCGCATGCGCCGGGCCGGCTGAGGCTCGTCGCCTTGAAGCTTTCCCGTCTCGCCATCTGGGCCGGTCTTTTTAGCGCCCTTGCCTTTCCGGTCGCGCCGGCGACGCATGACGTGCCGGTCTCGGCGCGCGTCATCACGCAATTCCGGTCGGGGTCGAACGAGACGCGGTTCGGTTCCCTGGAATTTCTGGGCGGCATCCAGTTTTCATCGTCGGATAGCCGGCTACAGTCGCTCTCGGCCATACGCTTTCGACCCGACGGCAGGAGCTTCGTTTCCGTTCTCGATACGGGCGGGTGGCTGACCGGCCGGATCGAGCGGAACGCGTCGGGGCGTCTCGCCGGGCTTGCGGATGTCGAGATCAATCCGATCCTCGTTCGCGGCGGGCGGGCCGGTTCGAAATACAATAGCGATGCCGAAGGTCTGGCGCTGCGCGATGGGGAAGCGATCGTCGGCTTCGAGCAGCTGCATCGTGTCGACGCCTATCCCGATCCCGGTTTCGAGAAATCCGGCCCTCTGCGGAGCCTGGACAATCCCATTCCGCGCCGGGAATTTCGGATGAATGCCGGCATGGAAACCGTTGCTGCTTCGCCGAAGTCCGGCCCGCTCAAGGGGGCGCTGGTGGTCGTCACGGAACACAGCCTGGATGACCAGGGCAACCTGTTCGCCGCCATCCTGGACGGGCCGTCGAAAGGCGTGTTCAAGGTCGTCCGTCACGATCCCTATGACGCCACGGACGGCGCCTTTCTGCCGGATGGCGACCTGTTGTTGCTGGAGCGCCGCTTCAGCATGCTGGGCGGGCTCGGCATGCGCATCCGCCGCATCAAGGGAGAGAGCATCCGCCCAGGCGCGGTGGCGGACGGCGAGGTGCTGATCGATGCAGACATGGGATATGCGATCGACAACATGGAAGGGCTCGATGTCATCATGGGCCCGGAAGGCAGGCCGCATCTCATCCTGGTCTCGGACGACAACGGCAATCTCCTGCAGCGCAACGTGATGCTGGAATTCCGGCTGGATGATTGAGGCCTGCCGCTCAGCCGTTCCTCGCAGCCTTGTAGGCATCGAGCAGATCCTGGACGGGAATGCCGTCGATCTTGGCCCCGATCATTCTGCAATCGGTGAATTCCGCGCCCGCGAGGTTTGCGTTGCGCAGACGCAGGCCGGACAGATTGACATCGTCGATCGACCAGCCCGACATGTTGCTATCGGTGAACGTCGCCCCGGCGAAATTGATCTGGCGGAAGCTTGTACCGGATAGATTCGTGTCGTTGAAGCTCGTGCCCGAGAGGTTCATGTTGTCGAAAGACGAGCCTGACAGAGTTGTGCTCGTCACTTCGAGGATATCCATGACGTCATGAAGCTGCATTGAAGCCCGTCCACGAGTGTTGCGATCCGGCCCAGACTGCAACGCCGTTGCGAGACTTGCAAGCGTGGCGAGCTTCACGCGTCCGGAATCAGGCGGCCTTTGCCACCTGCGGCATCGGCTTCAGCACGTTCATCAGGGCGCCATAGGGTAGCAGCAGCACCACGCCGACCAGGATCTTCACGACGAGATCGCCAAGCGCCCAGGAAATCCAGCGCGGGGCTTCGGCGGAGAAGATGCCGAGGATCGGCGCCGAGGCGATCGCGAATTCTTCGTTCGGGCCGATGAAGACGAAGACCGCGGCGAAGGCGAGCGAGAAGAACAGCACGGTGTCGAGGGCCGAGCCGAGCAGGGAGCCGGCGAGCGGCGCACGCCACCAGGCCTGCCGGCGAAGCTGGTTGAAGACGGAGATATCGAGAAGCTGGCCGATCAGGTAGGCGGTGCCGGAGGCGATCGCGATCCGTGGCGCGGAGGCGAGGAAGGACAGCGTCACGCCGACGACGAAACCCACGAAAACTATGCGGCGGGCAACCGAGGGTCCGAACTGGCGGTTGGCAAGATCGGTGACCAGGAAGGCGACGGGATAGATGAATGCGCCCCAGGTCAGGAGATCGCCGAGCGCGATGCCCCACAGCGTGCCGACGACCGGGAACTGGACCAGGAAGTTCGAGGCGACGACGACGGCCGCCATGAGGAGAGCATAAAGGAAGGTATAGCGGGTCGCTTGCATTTTTTTATCCTGGGTGATGCCACCAGTTGGAGGAATATGAAGGACCGCATCGGCCCGAAAATCGTTTTCGATTTTCGGGCCGATGCGGCAACTAAATAAATTGGAGCGTCCTTTGTGCGTCCATTCGGACGCACGGCGCTCCAAGAGAAAAGGCCTGCCGGCGTTACCCGTTCAAGCCTTCCTCAAGCCGAATGAAATGTCGCGAAGCGATCAAGCTGCTTCGGCGGTCTTCTTGGCGATCTGGCGGCGCAGCAGGCGAGCGCGCATCGACAGTTCGTTTTCGTCGGACTTCAGCAGGAAGGCGTCGAGGCCGCCGCGATGTTCGACGGAGCGCAGGGCATGCGCGGAAACGCGCAGGCGGAAGCGCTGGCCGAGAGCGTCTGAGATTAACGTGACCTGGCAGAGGTTCGGCAGGAACCGGCGGCGGGTCTTGTTGTTGGCGTGGCTTACATTGTTGCCGGTCTGAACGCCCTTGCCGGTCAGTTCGCACACACGAGACATGGATACACCTTTGTTCTTCTGCAATCGGATGGTCCTGCCGGGCAATACCCGGTGCGCCGATCCAACTGGTCCTGATTGGAAAGTTGCGGTTCTATAGTCAGTGAGGCTCGCCACGTCAAGCCAAACTTGTCCACGAACCCCAGAGATTCGGGCGGCGGCAGCCTTGTGCCGCTATTTTCTTGCCATTATGCCCGGTCTATATGTCGGCGGGAAGACGCCTCCGGCGTTCTCATGTTCAGGGCAGGTCATGATCCTTCGAGGCCGTTTCGTCAGCGCGTTCACGCTTATCTTCGGACTTATGGCGGTTCCGCTCGGCTCGGCGGAAATCCGGCATGTCAGCGAATACGATATCTCGCTCGGCATCCTGCCGATCGCCAAGGCTTCGTTTTCAAGCGAGTTCGACGAGCGCGCCTACAGGATCACCGGCACCTTCAGGTCCGCCGGCATCGTCAACATCATCAGCCGGATTTCCGCCGAGACCAATGTCGTCGGGCGCATGCAGGCCGACAAGCTGCAGGCCGACCGCTACAATCTCGTCTACAGAACCGGCAAGCGCACGCGCATCTACGATGTCGAATATCGCAACGGCGATGTCACCGAAACGACCGTCAAGCCGGAGCCGAAGCGCAATCCGGAAACCTGGATACCGGTAACGGAAAAAGACCTCCACGCCGTCCTCGATCCCCTGAGCGGTCTTATCTTTCCGGCGGACGCCCGGATCTGCCCCAGCCGCCTGCCGATCTATGACGGCGAGTCACGCATGGATCTCGTCCTGACGCCGAAGGGCAGCAGGCCGTTTTCCACCGATGGCTTCAAGGGCGAGGCGATCGTCTGTACCATCCGCTACGAACCCAAGTCCGGTTTCCGGCGCGGCCGCAGCGACATCGAGTATCTGAAGAAGACTCCCATGGAAATCTGGTTTGCCAAGGCGCAATCGGTGAATGTATATGCTCCCGTCTATGCCCGCATTCCCACACGGATGGGGGAAGTTTACGTGACGGCCGTCAAATATGGCGGCTGATATGGCGCCCGGCCGGGCGTCGAGGGGGCGAGGGTGAAAATCCGGGGAACTTTGATCGGCTTCACGGCGATCCTGATGTGGTCGCTTCTGGCCCTGATGACCGCCGCCTCCGGCAAGATGCCGCCGTTCCAGCTTTCCGCGGTCGCCTTTGCGATCGGCAGCCTGCCGGGCATCATCCTTTTCGTCCTGAAACCTGAGCGCATCGCGCTGCTCAGGCAGCCGCCGAAGGTCTGGATGACCGGTATCGGCGGGTTGTTCGGCTATCACTTCCTCTATTTCACGGCGCTTCGGAATGCGCCGGCGGTGGAGGCAGGCCTGATTGCCTATCTCTGGCCGCTCCTCATCGTCGTCGGCTCGGCATTGCTTCCGGGCGAGAGGTTGCGCTGGCATCATGTGGCCGGTGCGGTCGCCGGCCTTTGCGGCACGATCGCCATCGTCTCGCGCAACGGCCTGTCGTTCGACGAGGCTTATCTGGTCGGTTACGGCGCTGCCTTTCTCTGCGCGTTCACCTGGTCCGGCTACTCGCTGCTGACGCGGCGTTTCGACCGGGTCTCGACCGATGTGGTGACCGGCTTCTGCCTTGCGACGTCCGTGCTGTCGCTGATCTGCCATCTGGCCCTGGAGACGACCGTCTGGCCGGCCGGCACCGGCGAATGGGCGGCGGTGATAGGGCTTGGCCTGCTGCCGGTGGGGGCGGCCTTCTACGCCTGGGATTACGGCGTCAAGAACGGCGATATCCAGATCATCGGCGCGGCGAGCTATGCGGCGCCGTTGCTCTCGACGTTGATCCTGGTGGCGAGCGGCTTTGCCGAGCCCGACTGGCGCATCCTGCTTGCCTGCCTGCTCATCACGGGAGGTGCGGTGCTTGCCGCGCGAGACATGTTCCGGCCGAAGCCGATCGGCGAGGCCGTTGCCGAATAGGCGTCCCTGAAGTATCAGGGACGTTGGGGGGAGAAATGTCCGTCTTGTTGCCTGTCGTGCTGGCCACGTCGCTCGCGCTCGCACTCTTCTGTTTCCGCTGGCTGGAAAGGCCGGCGAGCCATCGGCGCGCCTTGCTGAAGGCCCTGCCGGTCCTGTTGCTTGCCGTCTACGCCCTGCTTGCGCAGGCGCCGCTGCTTCTTGTCGCCGCGCTGCTGCTCGGCGCGCTGGGGGATACCTGCCTCGCCTATGACGGCGAGCCGGCCTTCCTTGCCGGCCTTGCCGTTTTCCTCGTCTCGCATCTCGCCTATATCGCGCTCTTCTGGCCGTCGGTGGAACCGGCCCTGGTCGTCGCCAGCGCCTGGCGGTATGCGGCGGCCTGGACCTTCGTCATCCTGCTGACGATGATGCTTTTCATCCTCTGGCGGCCGGCCGGCAAGCTCGCCATTCCCGTGACGGCCTATGCGCTGGCGGTTATCGCCATGGCGCTGTCGGCCCTGACGCTGAAGCCCATCTCGCCCTCGGCCGGCGCGGCGCTGTTCGTGATGTCGGACGTGGCGCTGGCCATCCGGAAGTTCCTGGCAAAGCCGGACGATCCTGCGACGAGAAGGCTGCAGCCCTTCATCTGGGGCAGCTACTATGCCGCCCAGCTCATCTTCACGCTCGCGCTCGCTGGCCTGCCGCGTTTTTAGGACGAAGGTTCCCAGTCCGGCTCGGCCATTTCGAAGCTTGAGAATTCGAATCCGGGCGCCACCGTGCATCCGACAAGCGTAAAGCGTCCGAGCGGTTCGGCCGCCTGCCACGTGTCGACCGGCACGACCGCCTGCGGGCGCTCGCCCTTCGCCAGATCGGTGCCGAGCGTCACCTTCTCCGTGGTCCGGCCGTCGGAAATCCTCAGCAGCAGGGGATCTCCGGCATAAAAATGCCAGACTTCCGCAGCGTCGCGCACGCGGTGCCAGTGGGATCGTTCGCCGGTTTCCAGCAGGTAGTAGATCGCGGTGGAATGACCGCGGGCGCCGCCGTTCCGGTCGCGAAAGGTCTCGACATACCAGCCACCCTCCGGGTGACGCTGCATGCCGAGAGCCTGGATGATGTCCCGTGCGTTCAGATCTGCCTGGGTCATGATGCCATCCGAGAGTTGCTCCACATTTTTCGGCATCACGCCCTAGAAGCTGTCCTTCCGCTTGCGGATTTCGGCAAAGACCTCCTCGTTCGTCCTGCTTTCCATCAGCAGGTTGCGGCGGATGGCCGGATCGGCGGCGCGCAGGAAGGGATTGGTTTCCTTTTCCAGCCCGATCGTGGTCGGAATGGTGAATTTGCCGGCGGCGCGGTTCTCCTCGACCTCCCGCGCGCGGGCCTGCAGTCGTTCATTGCCGGGGTCGATCGTCAGGGCGAACCTGGCGTTGGACAGCGTATATTCGTGGCCGAAATAGACGGCGGTCTCGTCCGGCAGGACGGCGAGTTTCTGCAGCGAGTGCCACATGTCGGCGGCGGGCCGTTCGAAGATGCGGCCGCAGCCGAGCGCAAAGAGCGTGTCGGCCGCGAAGAGGATCTTGTCGTCCGGGAAATGGTAGCAGATGTGGCCCGCGGTATGGCCGGGCGTCTCGATGACGCGTACGAGATGATCGTCGAACTGGAATTCGTCGCCGTCCGCCATGGTCTTGTCCAGGCCGGGGATCGCCACGGCCTCGTTGAAGGGGCCGATGATTTCCAGGTGGAACTTTTCCTTCAGCGCCAGATTGGCTTCCACATGGTCGGTATGGTGGTGGGTGGTGAAGATATGGGTGATCTTCCAGCCGCGGCGGGCGGCGGCATCGAGAATTGGTTTTTCCTCCGGCGCGTCGATCGACGCCGTCAGTCCGCTTTCCGGATCATGAACGAGAACGCCGAAATTATCGCTCCGACATAAAAAAACTTCGAGTTCCAGCGGTTTCATATCATGATCCCTATTGCTCAAATCGCTTTGCGGGACAATGTAGGGGTTGCGTCCTCGAAGTCCAATCACCGCGTGACAGATGTCCGTCGATATCGTCGATCTCCGTGAATTCTATCATTCGCCGCTCGGCAGGCTCGCCGAGCAGTCGATCGCGATGGCGCTCTCCTCCCTCTGGGCGCGGCTGCCGGAAGAACGGCTGGTGGGGCTTGGTTATGCCGTGCCCTATATCGACCGGTTCCGCGCCGATACCGAGCGCACATTCGCCTTCATGCCTGCCGGCCAGGGGGCGGTGAACTGGCCGGTGGGCGAGCTTTCGTCCACGGCGCTCGTCTTCGACGAGGAACTGCCGCTGCCGGACAGTTCCATCGACCGCGTGCTGATGGTGCATTCGCTGGAATTTGCGGAGAACCCGCGCGAAACGCTGAAGGAGCTATGGCGCGTGCTGGCCCCCGGCGGCCGGATCGTCATCGTCGTGCCGAACCGGCGCGGCGTCTGGGCGCGCATGGAGCATACGCCCTTCGGCTCCGGCCGGCCCTATTCGCGCGGCCAGCTCACCTCGCTGCTGCGAGAGACGAATTTCACGCCCGGCGCCAGTGCGGAGGCGCTGTTCTTTCCGCCGTCGAAGATCCGCACCGTCCTGAAGCTTCGCCACATCTTCGAGCGCATGGGGCGGCGTTTCTGGCCGGTCTTTTCCGGCGTGATCGTGCTTGAGGCGCAGAAGCGGCTCTATCAGGGCCTTCCGGTTGCGGCACGCGCTTCCCGCCGCGTTTTCGTGCCGGTGCTGGCGCCGCAGGGCGTGCCGACGACGCGCGTGCGGGTTCCAGTCCATCATCCGTCCGCGTCCTTCCGGGCTTTCTCCGGCCCTTCGCCTTAGCGCAGGGCGTTCGTCATTCGAAACGATTCACTGGATCGTTTCGCCGGCTGTGCCGACCGCTCCTCACCCCTCGACAAAGGCCGATTTCGGCTTTAATGCCACTCACATCACCCGCCGATCCGGCATTTCCGAAAAGGTCGATCCCATGAGCATCGTCACGAATGAGCCCGTTCCGCGTCCAGGCATCCTGGACATCGCCGCCTATGTGCCCGGCAAGGAACATGCTCCCGGCGTGGCGCGTGTCTTCAAGCTTTCCTCCAACGAGACGCCGCTCGGGCCGAGCCCGAAGGCGATCGAGGCCTTCAGGCATGCCGCCGGCAATCTGGAGATCTATCCGGACGGCCAGGCGCTGGCGTTGCGCGAGGCGATCGCCTCCGTCCACGGCCTCAATGTCGCGAACATCCTGTGCGGCAACGGTTCCGACGAGCTGCTCGGCCTGCTCTGCCATGTCTATCTCGGCGCCGGCGACGAGGCGATCATCACCGAACACGGCTTCCTGGTCTACAAGATCCAGATCATGGGAGCAGGCGCAAGGCCGGTCGAGGTCAAGGAAAAGGATTGCGCCGTCGATGTGGATGCAATCCTGGCTGCGGTGACCGAAAAGACGAAAATGGTCTTCATCGCCAATCCCGGCAATCCGACCGGCACCTATGTGCCCGTCGCCGACATCCGCCGCCTGCATGCCGGGCTGCCGAAAAATGTCATTCTTGTGCTCGACGCGGCCTATGCGGAATATGTGAAGAAGAACGACTACGAAGCCGGCCTGGAGCTCGTCTCCTCCAATCGCAACGTGGTGATGACCCGCACCTTCTCCAAAGTTTATGGCCTTGCGGCGCTGCGCATCGGCTGGATGTACGGTCCCGCCGGCATCCTCGACGCTCTGAACCGCGTGCGTGGCCCGTTCAACATGAATGCGCCGGCAATCGCCGCCGGCGCGGCCGCCATCCGCGACCAGGCCTTCGTCGAAAAGGCCGTCGAGCACAATACGCTCTGGCTCGACAAGCTCACCCATGCATTCGAGGCGATCGGGCTCAAGGTCACGCCGTCGGTCGCCAATTTCATCCTCATTCATTTCCCCGATGTGGATGGCAGACGTGCGCCGGACGCGGATGCTTTCCTGACCGGCCGGGGTTACATCCTGCGCGCAGTGAAGGGTTATGGTTTCCCGAATTCGCTGCGCATGTCCGTCGGCTCGGAGGAGGCCAATCGTGGCGTCATCGAGGCGCTCGGCGAATTCATGGGTAGAGGCGCATGACGAAGCCGCATTTCGACCGGATCGCGTTGATCGGCATCGGCCTCATCGGCTCGTCGATCGCGCGGGACGTCAAGGAACTCGGACTTGCCCGCGAGGTGGTGATCTCCACCCGCAGCGCCGAGACCTTGAAGCGGGCCGAGGAACTGGCGCTGGGCAGCCGCTATGTCGCCTCTGCGGCAGACGCGGTGAAGGACGCGGATCTCGTGATCGTCTCCGTGCCGGTCGGTGCCTCGGGGCTGGTGGCGGAGCAGATCGCCGGCAGCCTCAAACCCGGCGCGATCGTCACCGATGTCGGCTCCACCAAGGCTTCCGTCATTGCGCAGATGGCGCCGCACATGCCGGAGAATGTCCATTTCATTCCCGGCCATCCGCTCGCCGGGACCGAGAAATCCGGTCCCGATGCGGGCTTTATCGGCCTTTTCCGCGATCGCTGGTGCATCTTCACCCCGTTGCCCGGCACGGACCAGGCCGCGCTCGACAGGCTCAAGTCCTTCTGGACTGCACTTGGCTCGCGCATCGATGAAATGGACCCGCAGCATCACGACAAGGTGCTGGCGATCGTCTCCCACCTGCCGCATATCATCGCGTACAATATCGTCGGCACGGCGGACGATCTGGAGACGGTCACGGAATCGGAAGTCATCAAGTATTCCGCTTCCGGCTTCCGCGATTTCACGCGCCTTGCCGCTTCCGATCCGACCATGTGGCGCGACGTCTGCCTGCACAACAAGGATGCGATCCTGGAAATGCTGGCGCGCTTTTCGGAAGACCTCGCCTATCTGCAGCGGGCGATCCGCTGGGGCGAGGGCGACAAGCTGTTCGAACTCTTCACCCGCACGCGCGCCATCCGCCGCTCGATCGTTCAGGCCGGCCAGGACGTGGATGCGCCGGACTTCGGCCGCCACGCGCTGGACCAGAAGAAATAGTCTTCTTTTCCGTGCGCACCGTTATTCCAGCACCGGTCGCATGGTTGAGCGGCACGCTCAGATCGGCGGTATTTCGCCGATCGGGATGAAGCCACCGGCAAAGATCTTGCCGCGATTGATGGTGAGATCGAGCGAAGCATTCTTGCCGCCGCCGAGCGCCGACAACATCCTGGCGACCGTCTCAAGCGTCGGGGCGATTTCCGGAAAGGCTTCGCCGAGGCTGTTTCGCCAGGCGTCGATCTGCTCGATCCTGAGCCTCAGCTTGCCCGAGAGGTAACCCCGTTCATCGAAGGAGAAGGGGCCGGAGACGGTGATCAGCCGGCCCTGGCCGAGATCGGCGGAGAGGCTGCGCATCTCACCCTGGGTGCCGTAGAGGACGAGCCCGTTCGGATCGCTGCCATCGATCATGCCGGCGCGGCCGGCAAGCGTCAGGTCGATATTGGCCGTCAGGCGGGGAAGGAGCTGCGGCATGTCCTTCATCGAAAAATCGGTGCCTTCGAGCGTCATGGCCGCATCCAGATCTTCGCCGTTCTGGCGCAGATGGATTTCCGTATGGCCGGCATCGATGTTGAAGGCCTGACGCGTTGCGGACGAGACGATGCTCGTCTTCGCATTTTCGATGACCGTCGACGTGCGTTCGACACCCCGGAGCTTGGCGATCAGGCTGGACTGGAAATTCTCCCAGATGGTGGAAACCGTCAGCCCGTGGCCGGTGCGGATTTCGATCGGCGAATCCAGTTCCCAGACGACGTGGCCGGGATCGTAGACCTGTGCTGCGGAGCGCAGGGCGCCGAAGGTGGCGGAAATGCCGTTGGTGCGATCATCGACCGCGACCTTCGAGCAGAAAAGCCCGATCCGGAAGGGATAACCGCGATATTCCGCATCGCCGCAATCGGCGGAGATGCCGTTCTTCTGCTGGCTGCCGAGCAGGCTCAGCGTCTGCTCCCTCAACGTGGAGGCGGCATAGAACCAGCCGGCGGTGTAAAGGGCGATCACCAATATCACGCCGCAGGCGAGCAGCCATAGTTTTCTGCTGACGCCGGTTCGGCTTGACGCTGCCATGATGTTCTCCAATGGTGGCTTCGATTCTCGAATACGGCTTGGCGCGGGATATGGACGAATTTTGGGTGTTTGGCTACGGGTCCCTGATGTGGAATCCGGGTTTTGCGTATGAGGAAAGACTGACCGCGCGCGCATTCGGCTTTCGCCGTTCCCTTTGCGTATGGTCCCATGTGCATCGCGGTACGCCGGAAAAGCCTGGGCTCGTGCTTGGCCTCGACCGGGGCGGCTCGTGCCGCGGCGTGGCGTTCCGGGTGAGCGGGGAAGACCGGGAGGACGTTCTGGACTACCTGCGCCGCCGCGAGCTCGTCACCAATGTCTACAAGGAGAGGATGTTGCCGGTCTCGCTCGGCGACGGACGGCAGGCGAAGGCGGTCGGTTACATTGTCGATCGCCGGCACGTCCAGTATGCCGGCGCGCTGGGCATGGAGGACGCGGCGGAAATCGTCAGGAAGTCCACCGGCCAGTCCGGTCCGAACGACGCCTATGTCTTCAACACGCTGGAGCATCTCAAGCAGATGGGCATTCGCGATCTCTGGCTGGAAGGCGTCGGCTCTTCGGTCGCGTCCCGCCTTCAGGCGGCGGTCTGAGCTTTCAGTTCCGCCAGCCGTCTCGCCGCCGTCGGGGGCAGCGGGAGGTGGGGATTGGCCTCGACGGTTTCGACGAGCAGCCTGTCGCTTTCCTTTTCCAGCACGTCCACGAGATGGGCGTAGAATTCGTCCGGGTCCATGCCCGGCGCGATCGGCGGCAGGATGCGGACCTTGAAATGGCCGGGATATTTGATGAGCTTGCGGCGGCCCCAGAACAGGCCCCAATGCGCCACGACCGGCACGACCGGAACCTGCACGTCCCGATAGATGCGGGCGATGCCGTAGCGGTATTGGGGCTCGGCACCCGGCGGGCGGCGCGTGCCTTCGGGATAGATGATGAGCTGGCGGCCGTTGGCCATTTCTTCCCGGGTGCGCTTCATCACCTCGACCATGACCTTGCCGCGTGCGCCGCGATTGACCGGGATCATGCGCTGTTTCATCGCATACCAGCCGAACAGCGGAACCCACATCAGTTCCCGTTTCAGGATGTAGACCGGGTCTCTCTGGTAGGGCAACAGCGCGACCGTGTCCCAGGCGGACTGGTGTTTCGGGGCGAAGATGCATCCGCCTTCCGGCACGTTCTCCAGACCTTCGATCTCGAACGTGGCGCCGACGATCTTCGCCATCAGCCAGTTGCACGACGCGGCCCAGGCTTTCGGAATCCGGTAGGCAGCCTTGCGCGGCATCAGGAAATAGATCGGGCTCAGCACGATCATGCGGACAATCAGATTCGTATAGAAGGCCGTGTTGAAAAGAACCGAGCGGACCAGAAGCATGAATGGGAATTCCTTTTGGACAGGCGTTGCCTACACGAGATCGGCTCCTGAAAAAAGCGCCTTGTGCCGATGGCGCGAAAGACCGGTCGTCAGGGTTTCGGCTTGGCGGCTGTCTTGGTGGGGTCTTCCGTGCGCAGCCCGCTGCCCCACTCGATGCCGATCCAGTCGCGCAGCGTCGCCAGCACGACCTTTCCGTATTCGGCGAGCATGGTGCGAAGCACGTCCGGCTCCGTGAACCAGGCCTTGCGGGTGAGGTCGGAATTGATCACCGGGTAGGGGATGAACTCGGTCATCGGATCGGCGCGGCGCAGTTCATGCAGGCTGCGCAGCATATGGTAGTTGTTGGTCACGACCAGGACCGACTTGTAACCGTGATCGTGAATCCAGCGGGCGATCTCGTTGGCATTGCCGATGGTGTCGATCGCGTCATAGCCGATATCGACGCAGCAGGCGAAGAGGTCCGGCGATGCCTGGGTCACCTTGCGGATCTGGCCCGGCGTCGTGGAAGGGTGGGCGCCGGAAATCAGAAGCCGCTGGCCGGCCCCGTCGCGCAGGAGGCCGAGCGCCTGTTCGATGCGCAGGTAGCCGCCGGTCAGCACCACGATCGCGTCCGCCTTCACGCCATCCGGCGCCTTGAGCGAGGTGACCGCATTCGCGAACCACAAGAACCCGCCGAAAACCACGGCGATGGCCAGAACGCCGGCCATGATGACGCGGCGGGCGAGCCAGCGCAGCCGCCCCTTTCGTGAAAACAGACCACCCGGCGGGCGTCGCGGGTCGCGGTCCGCTCCATTGTCAGGTGTCATCCGAGCCGGTGTCATGACTGTCCATAGCCGGAGATTCGTGGCGAGAACAGGGCCAAATTATAGGGGGGGCGAAACCCGGTTCAAGAAGCCGGCAGCCCATCGGAACGCGCCGGATCGGCACGGATGAGGTCGATCTCGTCGATCGTGCGCATGACGGTGAAGCGTGCCGTGACGGTCGTCAGCAGCGCGATGACGATCATCGTGGCGAAGATGCCGAGATAACCGGTGACGCCGATGGTGAAGGAGCCGAACAGCGCGGTCGCCTGGTCGCTTTCCGGCGTCGCCAGCGAATTGGCCTGCCAGAGGTTGGCGGCTGCGAACAGGGCGGCAGCGAGGGCTCCGCCGGCGGCCGAGCCCTTGATGCTGATCTTCAGGAAATGTTTCTGGAATTCACTGGCCACGAAGGAACTTTCCGCACCGACGAAATGCAGGACCTCGACGATGTGGCGGTTGCCGGAAAGCGCCCCGCGGGTGGCGAACACGACCGTGAGGATCATCGCCGTGAAGACGAGGACCAGAACGCCGGTCCCGATCAGCACCGTTGTGTGGGCCATGGAGACGAGCCGATCCACCCAGGTGCGGTGGTCGTCGAGAAAGGCCTGGGGGATTTCCGTCTTCAGGAGATCGCGCATGGCGGCGAAATCCGGCGGGTTCTGCTCGTCGATGGTGACGATGACGAGGCGCGGCACCGGCAGGTCGTCGAGGTTCAGCCCGGCGCCGAGCCAGGGCTCGAGAAGCCGGGCGGTCGCATCCTCGTCCATGATCGTGCCTTCGCGGGTGCCGACGAAGGTCAGCGCCAGATCGCGGGCCTTCTTCAAGGCGGCGTCCATGTCGAGCCCTTCGTCCGGCTTGATCTGGATGGTGATCTCGCGGGAGATCTGGCTCTGCCAGCTGGCCGCGGTCGCGCTCACCATGCTGACCGCGCCAAGGGTCAGGCAGGCGAGGAAGGCCATGATCGCGATCACCACCATCAGCGCATTGCCCTGGATATTCGAGGGCGGCAGGATGGGAGCCGTGGGGCGCACGCGCATTTCGGCGCGCCGCGGCTGCTGTTGCTGCTGGGGCGGCGGCGCGGGCTTCGGTTCCCTGCCGGGCCTGACCGCCCTGGCGGCCTTGATGATCCTGGGGGCGAGTTCATTCATAGATGTCGAGCCGCCCTTCGGTGAGGATCATTCGCCGGGCATCGATCTGATCCATCAGGCCGAGATCGTGGGTGGCGATCACCACCGCCGTGCCGAGCCGGTTGAGTTCCAGGAACAGGTTGAGGAGCCGCCGCGCCATCGGCGGGTCGACATTGCCGGTCGGTTCATCGGCGAGCAGGATTTCCGGCCGGTCCATCAACGCGCGGGCGATGGCGGCGCGCTGTTTTTCTCCCCCCGACAGGACCGGCGGCAGCACGTTGATGCGCTCTCCCAGCCCCACCCATTTCAGGAGTTCGATCACGTCGTTGCGATAGGAGCTCTCTTCCTTGCCGCGGACGCGCAGCGGCAGGGCCACGTTCTCATAGGTGGTGAGGTGGTCGAGCAGCCGGAAATCCTGGAAGACGATGCCGACTCGCCGGCGCAGCATCGGCAGTTCGGGCCGGGGGATCTGCGAGAGGTCGCGGCCAAACATGTGGATGATGCCGCGGGTCGGGTGCAGAGACATGAAGAGCAGGCGCAGAAGCGTCGTCTTTCCAGCCCCCGACGGTCCCGTCAGGAACTGGAAGGATCGCTTCGGGATGTCGAAGGTCATGTCCCGGAGGATTTCCGGGCCCATCCCATAGCGCAGGCCGACGTTTTCGAAATGAATCAACGGATGACCCAGTCTCTCGCTCTTCAGATCAGATTCTCTGGTGCTCGTTATCTCTTAACGACCCGGGTAAACGAAGCGTAAATCTCACGCGGAAAAGGGCTAATTTCAGGCCGTATTTGCGAAGCATTAACCATTTGAATTTACGACTGGGCGGGATTCGTTTCAATGCCCGCAACCTCGAACTCCGGGGAAAACGGGCCGAAGAGGGCCCCCATGAGCACCTTTCGCAGCCAGCAGGGCAGGACGGTCATCCGAATGGACATCCTGCCGCCGGACTATTCCAGCCGGCCCGGACGGATGAACAGCCGGCGCAGCGAGGCGGTCGACGCCCAGTTCGTCACGGTCCGCGATACCTTTCGCCGCGGACCGGGACAGCGCTCCCACAACGACAACCGCCGCAAGCCCGGCGTCTCGACGCCGGCTGGCATATCGCTTTGGGAGGCGATGATCGCGCGCGCCGAACGCGCGCTGATGCGTCTTTCCGCGGACGTCTTCTCGGCGGCGGTCGCGGTCGTGTTCGTCGCGGTCTTTGGTCTTGCGGGCGGCTTTTCCTTTCTCTTCAGCGGATCGGAAACGGTCGAGGCCGGCCCCTCACTCGACATAACCCACGTCACCATGACACCCCAGGATGCCAACGGCATGCGCGTGCTGCTGATCAACGGTATCGTGGAAAACCGCAGCGGCGCGAATCTTGCCATGCCGTCGATCCGCGCCGACCTGATGTCCGGCGAGGAACTGCTGGCCAGCACGCTGATCGCTCCGCCGGTCTCCGCCATTGCGGGCGGCCAGAGCCGCGGTTTCTCCGCGCGCGTGCCGCATCCCGGCGGAAAACTGCCGGACCTCCGGCTGTCGCTGACGGAACGGGGCGCCTAGAGCGCCGCGCGTCCTTTTGGGTGCGCAAAGGACGCTCTATCCCATTGAATCCAAACATCGTGCTTTCCGAAAATCGATTCCGATTTTCGGGCCGATGCTGTAGAACGCGATCGGCGAAAACGGGATCGCTGTCCTCGCCCAATCTCTTTGTTTTCATGCAGTTCCGAACGCGAGACCGTTGCACGCTTTTGCTGGAATTGCTCTTGAGCGAAGGCCGCCTCGACCTGTTGAATTCGGGCATCGTGCTTTCCGGAAATCGCCCGTGATTTTCGAGCCGGTGCCGTAGTGCTTCCTATCTCCGCTCCGATTGTGCTATCGGGGCTTTTTACGGACACGGAGAACCTCATGCCCGTTGTACGCGGCAAGAACATTGAGCCGCTTTATACCGCCGAACAGATCGCCGAACGCAATCGCGTCATGGCCGCCGAGATCGCTGCCGGACCGACCAAGGATCTGCTCGTCATCGCCATTCTCAAGGGATCGTTCATCTTCGCGGCCGACCTGCTGCGTGCCCTGCACGATGTCGGCCTGGCTCCGGAAGTGGAATTCATCACGCTGTCCAGCTACGGCGCCGGCACGGTCTCGCAGGGCGTGCGCATCGTCAAGGACATCGACAGCGACGTGAAGGATCGCGACGTGCTGCTGATCGATGACATCCTGGAATCCGGCCGCACGCTGCTTTTCGCCAAGGAGATGCTCTATGAACGCGGCGCGCGCAATGTCTCGATCGCCGTCCTGCTCGACAAGCGGGTGAAGCGGAAGGAGGCGCTGGAGGCGGACTATGTCGGCTTCGAATGTCCCGATTATTTCGTCGTCGGCTATGGCATGGATGTCGCCTACGCCTTCCGCGAACTGCCTTTCGTCGGCGTCGTCACGGGAGACGTCTGAGGCGCCTGCAGTGGCAAGATGTTAACCATGCCGGCCCTGTTCGGGCCGGTATTTACTCCTCGACAAGAAAAGTCTGGTGATTTGCTCCTGATATGAAACACAGCAAGGAGCGATGATCGCTATGGCAAAGATCCTGATTACCGAGGATGAGGATGCGCTCCGCACTTTTGTCGCGCGGGCGCTCCGGCTCGATGGTCATGAGACGCATGAGGCGGGCGATGGCGCTGAAGGCCTTGAAAAGCTGAGCCAGGGACCTTTCGACCTGCTTCTTTCCGATATCCGCATGCCCGTCATGGATGGCATCGAACTCGCTCACCAGGCCGCCGCAAGGTTTCCGGACCTGAAGATCCTGCTGATGACCGGTTATGCCGAGCAGCGCGAGCGCGCAGACGACCTTGCAGCCAAGATCGTCGACGTGGTGCAGAAACCGTTCGCGCTTCCCGATATCCGCAGGGCCGTCGCGACAGCCCTGGCGGCCTGAGGCCGACGCGCTACAGCCGGGAGAAGGTTCAAATCCGATCCCGGCGGAACTGAATCACAGATCTTGCCGGCGAAGGGGCAATCCTCCGCCTACCGTATGTCCAGAAGCCGCTCCAGATACTGGCGTTCGGCCTCGCCGGATAGCGCATTGCCGAGCTTTTCGCGGATTGCCTCCAGGATCTGGCGGGCGCGCTGCACGTCGATCTCGTCCGGCACCTTCACCTGATCGCCGAAATCCGGGCCTGACGTGGCGCGCGGGCGGCCGAGCGGGTCACGGCCGTTCTGGCCCCCTTGGGAGCTCATGCTCTCGCCGGGGCCACGATCCTGGCCTTGCCCCTGGCCCTGCTGCATGGCCTGCATCATCTGCTGCATCATGTTCTGCGCACCCTGGCGTAGCGCATTGAGCGCATTGCCCTGCCCCTGCACGGCCTGCTCGCCCTGGCCTTCGCCCAGCGCCCGGCCGGCATTGCCCATCTCGCGCTGCGCTTCGCCGAAGCCTTCGCCAGGCTGCATGCCGAGGCCCTTCAGGCCTTGCTGCAGTTCTTCCAGCTTCTTGCCCAGCCCCTCCTGTTGCGCGCGCAGGTTCTTCAGCGCCTCGCGCAGCTGCTCGGCGGTCATCTGGTCGGTGTTCTGCTGTCCCTGCTGGCCTTGTTGACCCTGCTGTTGCTGACCTTGTTGCTGCTGGCCCTGCTGCTGTTGTCCTTGCTGGCCCTGTTCATAGGGCCGCTCGTTCGGGTCGCCGCGCTGCATGCGGTCTCGCAGCGCCTGATCGAGCTTGAAGGTCTGGTCCATCAGCCGCTGCTGCTCCTGCATGATCTCGCCGAGCTTGTCGATCTGCTGGCGCATCTGGCTGTTCTGCTGCTGGCCCTGCTGGCCGCGCTGCATGCGTCCGGCCTGCAGGTTGTTCATCATCCTCTGCAGTTCGGAAAGCATCTGCTGGGCCGCATCGCGGTTGCCGGACCGGGCGAGGTTCTCGATCTGGTCCATCATGTTCTGCAGGTCGCGCTGGCGGATGACGTTCTGGGCCTGCATGTTGTTCGGCGCCTGCGGAGCGTTCTGCATCCGCTGGGCAAGCTCGTTCATGAACTGCTGCATGGCCTCGCGCAGTTCCTTCATCAGCCGCGCGATCTCCTCGTCGGAGGCGTTGTTCTGCAGCGCATCGGCGAGGTTGCGCTGGGCGTCGCGCAGCCGGCGTTCGGCGAGCGACAGATCGCCGTCCTCAATGCCGAGCGCGATCTCCCAGAGATAGTCGGCCGTTTCCTTCAGCTGCTCCTCGGTGCGGGAAAGCTTCATGCGCTCCCGCGCCGAGCGGATGAGGAGGAAATGGGTGAGGTTCGGGATGGTCTCTTCCGGACGGATCGCCAGCGCTTCGTTGAGAGCGATGGCGCGCGGCATCTGGCGGGTGTCGAGCGCGAAGACCTGCCGCTCCTCGGCAACCGCCGCAGCCAGCGGCTCGGAGAAGCCACGGGCGGGCAAGATCATCTCGTGGGCGGGGCTGCGGCCCGTCTGGCCGGCGCCGTCCTTGGCGACGAGCGTGATCCTGACCCGCTTGCCCGCGAGGGGGTGTTCAACGAGGTTGCGGCTGGTGAGGCCCTTGACCTCGCGGCCGTTCTGGCGCGGCAGGTCCAGCCTGTAGTCCGGCGGCGGATAGAGCGGAGTGGCGCCGGAAGCCTGCAGCTCCACCGGTTCGATCAGCGCATGCGCTTCGCGAATGCCGTAGTCGTCCTTGCCGGTGAAGCCGATTTCGAGCGCTCCGTTGACGGAACGCCGCGGCTGACCGTTAAACGCGATTTCCGGCGGACGGTCGGGGATGACATCGAAGGCCCAGGTCTGGCCGTTGGCGGCAAGGCTGCCGCTCTCTGCGACATTGAGCGCATAGGTGCGAGGCGGCAACGGCTGGCTGGCCTGCTGCCGGGCCGGCGAAGCCTCGGGCCGCCTGGCCGGCTGGGCGGCGCCCTGCTGCGGTTCTCCGGTTGCGGTTTCGGCCGCCTTCTTGGCCTCTTCGGTGACGAGGGTCACGGACTGGCCGCCGGCCTTCGGGGAGAAGACCACGGCCTCGCCGCCTTCGCCGCCCGTGACGCGAACCGTCAGCGCGGAGTTCTGTGGGATGGATACGGTGCTGACATTGCCATTGGCCTCGCGACCGGTCAGGAAGACCGGCGCACGTCCCGTATAGGAAGGCGGCGTCAGCCAGGCATCGATGCGCAGGTCGGGATTGATGCTGGGAGCAGGCGGGGCCGCGCGGAAGGCATCGGCCGGCGAGCCGCCGCCATTCGAAAAGGAATAGCCGAGCGCGATTGCGAAGACGAGCGCCGGAACGGCGCGCAGGGCGAAACGGTCGTGTCCGGCGATGTCGGGCTGGGGCAGGCCGGCGTCGAGTTCCGCGATGCGCTTCGCCATGCGGATCTGGTGTTCCTTCCAGAGCGCCCGGGAGAAAGGCGTTTCGAAGGCAGGCTCGTCCTCCTGCACGCCGACCGGCTGGTGGGGCAGGTTGTTGCGCTCCTCAAGAAGCCGGTCCGCCTCTTCCGCCGCCGGCCAGCGCAGCCGGCTAAAAGGCAGGAGCGAATAGACGAATGCGAATGCGAAGGCGCAGACGAGTATCCAGCGGCCCCAATCCGGCGCGATGCGGAAAATGCCGAACCATGCGACGGACAGGAAGAGTGCGGCTATGCCCAGCGGAGGCAGCAGCAGCGGCAAGATCCGCTCGAAAAACAGCACGATCCGCGCGAAGGAGCGTTTCAGCGCCACGCGCCGCGCAAGCACAGGATGCGATTCGAAAGCACCTTTGCGGATGAAGCTCATGCGGTCCGTCTCCAGTCGTGGCGGCGCAAATCAAGCTTTCAAGATAGCAGTCTTTGTGGCGAAGACGAGGGCGGGGGGCGTTCGGCCCCCATATTTTCCGGCCACTCCGCTAAAAGTGAACGGGTGTCGACCCGTCAGCCGAGCCAGGCGGGGATGGAGTCGAGGCCGATGAGTTCGTCATACGTGCCGCGCGGACGCACCACATGGAACTCGCTGCCCTTCACCAGAACCTCGGGCACAAGCAGGCGGGAATTGTAGGTTCCGGCCTGGACTGCGCCATAGGCTCCCGCGGAAGCGACGGCGATAAGGTCTCCCGGCTTCGGCGCCGCCATCTCGCGGTCGAGCGCCAGATAGTCCCCGGTCTCGCAGACGGGGCCGACAACGTCCGCCTTGATGCGGGGTGCGTCGGCAGGGGGAACGGCGACCGGCCGGATCATGTGGTAGGCTTCGTAGAGCGTCGGCCGGATGAGATCGTTCATCGCGCCGTCGACGATGACGAAAGTCTTTTCGCCGCCGTCCTTCACGTAGATCACCTCCGTCACCAGAATGCCGGCATTGCCGACGATCAGGCGTCCGGGCTCGGTGACGATCCGGCAGTTGAGCGACCGAAGCTGGCGCTTGACGGTGTCCGCATAGGCGTCCGGCAGCGGCGGCGGATTGTTGTCGTCCTTATAGGGAATGCCGAGGCCGCCGCCGATGTCGACATGGTCGATACGGTGACCGTCGTCGCGCAGCGTATCGACCAGTTCCCGCAGCAGCCGGAAGGCGTCCTCGAAAGGCTGCAGCTCGGTGATCTGGCTGCCGATATGCATGTCGATGCCGGTTACCTCGATGCCGCCAAGCGTGGCTGCATGGGCATAAACAGCGCGGGCGCGCTCATAGGAAATGCCGAACTTGTTTTCCTTCTTGCCGGTGGAAATCTTGGCGTGCGTGCGTGCGTCGACATCCGGATTGATGCGGAAGGAGACGTGCGCCTTCTTTCCAAGCTTTTCGGCCCGCAGGTTCAGGACTTCCAGTTCCGGCTCGGATTCGACGTTGAAACAGTAGATGCCGGCCGTCAGCGCCAGGTCCATTTCCTGCACCGTCTTGCCGACGCCGGAGAACATGATGCGGCCTGCCGGGATGCCGGCCGCCAGCGCGCGGCGCAGTTCGCCGCCGGAAACCACGTCGACGCCGGCACCGAGCCGGCCGAGCGTCTTCAGCACCGCCTGGTTGGAATTCGCCTTCATGGCATAGCAGACCATGGCGTCCACGTCGGCGAAAGCCTGGGCGAAAACCTTGTAATGGCGCTCCAGCGTCGCCGTCGAATAAACGTAGAAAGGCGTGCCGACGGCCCTGGCAATCTCCGGGATCGGCACATTCTCGGCGTGCAGCACGCCGTCGATATAGTGAAAGTGGTTCACGTCAAAACTCGAAAATTACAGAAGGGGGTCCAGAACGAAGGGCTTTTCGGCCACGGGTTCCGATTTCTTCTGTTCACCCGGTTTGGTGGTCTTGCGGATATTCTGCTGCTCGACCGGCGTGCTCGGACGGTCGAGGTCGCCCTTTCGACCGCAGCCTGCGACGACGATACCGACGAGGCTCAACGCAAAAGTGACGCGGGCGACATTTACCAGGACTTTCGACATTCTTTCTACCTTTTCCGGCACGGCTGCGGAACTGTCATAGCGAAGTTCCACGCGCTTGTGCAGTCATTATTCCGGCATCCGTCTCGTCTTCAGTTGCGGGCGCGCCACCAGGCGATCTGCTTCTTCACTTCGGCCGGAGCCGTGCCGCCGAAGCTCGTGCGGCTGGCGACCGAGGCGTCGACGGAGAGGACGTCGAAAACCTTTTCGGTGATCGCGGGATTGATCTCCCTGAGTTCCTCCAGGGAAAGCTCGGCGAGTTCGCAGCCTTTCGCCTCCGCCAGCGCCACGGCGCGGCCGGTGACATGGTGGGCGTCACGGAAGGGCAGGCCGGCTTCACGCACGAGCCAGTCCGCAAGGTCGGTCGCGGTGGAGTAACCCGAACCGGCGGCGGCGCGCATCCTGTCGGTCCGGATGGTCATGTCGCGGACCATGCCGGTCATGGCCGCGATCGCGAGCTCCAGGTTCTCGGCGGCGTCGAAGACCTGTTCCTTGTCTTCCTGCATATCCTTGGAATAGGCGAGCGGCAGGCCCTTCATCACGGTCAGCAGGGCAATGAGCGAACCGTTGATGCGGCCGGTCTTGGCGCGCACCAGTTCCGCGGCGTCCGGGTTCTTCTTCTGCGGCATGATCGACGAGCCGGTCGAGAACGCGTCGGATAGGCGCACGAAACCGAATTGCGGGGTCGACCAGATGACGATCTCTTCGGCGAGCCGCGAGAGGTGCACGGCGCAGATCGCCGCGACCGAGAGGAATTCCAGCGCGAAGTCGCGGTCGGAAACGGTGTCGATCGAGTTGCGGGTCGGCTCACGGAAGCCGAGCGTCCTGGCGGTCATGTGGCGGTCGATCGGGAAGCCCGTGCCGGCGAGAGCGGCGGCGCCGATCGGGCTTTCGTCGAGATGGTCGATCGCGTGGCGCACGCGGGCGCGGTCACGGCCGAACATTTCCACATAGGCCATGCAGTGATGGCCGAAGGTGACGGGTTGGGCGGTCTGCAGATGGGTGAAGCCGGGCATGACCGTTTCGGCATGTTCTTCCGCACGATCCAGGAAAGCCGCGATCAGATCGGTCAGCATGCGCTCGGTCTTGGCGAGTTCCTCCTTCACCCAGAGGCGGAAGTCGAGCGCCACCTGGTCGTTGCGGGAGCGCGCGGTGTGCAGGCGCCCGGCGGCGGGACCGATCAGGGCCGCCAGCCGCGCCTCGACGTTCATGTGGATGTCTTCGAGCTTCCTGGAGAATTCGAACCTGCCGCTTTCGATCTCTGACATGATCGTGTTCAGGCCTTGAACGATCTTGTCTTTATCTTCGCGGGAAATGATGGCCTTTTCCGCCAGCATGGTCGCGTGCGCTATTGAGCCGCGGATATCCTGGGCGTAGAGCTTCTTGTCGAAACCGATCGAGGCGTTTATCTCCTCCATGATCGCATCCGGCCCCGAGGCGAAGCGTCCGCCCCACATCTGGTTGGAAGATGTCGCGTCCTTCGTGCCGTCGGCCATGATGCAAAGTCCTGGAGTGATTGATGACGACCAAAAGACCTTTCGGCCTTCCTTCCGCCAGAGTGATCGTGATTGCCGCCGTTGCGGGCGTGCTCGCCGGCGCCGTGGCGGTATACGTGAGGAACATGGGGTCTGGCAATGGCGAGGGGCTTCTCTCCGCCCAATCTTCCGGAACTTGCGAGGGCGCCGTCGAGACGGTGAAGTCCGTCTCGCAGTTTTCCAGGGGCCAGGTTGCCGCGATGGTGCCGGCCCAGCCGCCGCGTCCGCTCGACCTCACTTTCAAGGGACCGGACGGCAAGGACCTCAGGACCGCCGATTTTGGAGGCCGGACGGTGCTTCTCAATCTGTGGGCCACATGGTGCGGTCCCTGCCGCGAGGAGATGCCGGCGCTGAACGCGCTTCAGAAGGAAATGGGCGGACAGGATTTCGAGGTCGTGGCCGTCAATATCGACACCGGCACGGACGAGAAGCCCAGGGCTTTCCTCGCGGAATACGGCGTCGACAGACTCGGTTACTATCGGGACAGTTCCATGGGCGTGTTCAACGCGCTGAAGAAGGAAGGGCTTGCCTTCGGCCTTCCGGTGACGCTCGTCATGGACAAAAGGGGCTGCCTGATCTCGGCGATGAACGGCCCGGCCGCCTGGGACAGTCCGGACGCCAAGGCACTGATCGGCGCGGCGAAGGGATTGTGAGAGGTTTTACGGGGATAGGCGGTTCCCGCCTCCCCGATACCGGCAGGTCAGGGGTATCCTACCTCAGCGCGTCGGAACCGGCGTTTCCCCGCGATAGTCGTAGAAGCCGCGCCCGGATTTGCGGCCGAGCCAGCCGGCCTCGACATATTTCACGAGAAGCGGGCAGGGGCGGTATTTGGAATCCGCCAGGCCGTCATGCAGAACCTGCATGATAGACAGACAGGTGTCCAGGCCGATGAAATCGGCCAGTTGCAGAGGCCCCATCGGATGGTTGGCGCCGAGCTTCATCGCGGTATCGATCGCCTCGACCGAGCCGACACCCTCATAAAGCGTGTAGATCGCCTCGTTGATCATCGGCAGCAGGATGCGGTTGACGATGAAGGCCGGGAAGTCTTCGGCAACCGTCACGGTCTTCTCGAGCGAGGCCACGTAATCCTTGGCGGTCTGGAAGGTGGTTTCATCGGTGGCGATGCCGCGCACCAGTTCCACGAGCTTCATCACCGGCACCGGATTCATGAAGTGAATGCCCATGAAATGTTCCGGGCGATCCGTGGCGGATGCCAGCCGGGTGATGGAAAGCGACGAGGTGTTGGTGGCAAGCAGCGCGTCGGGCTTGAGGACCGGACAGACCTGGGCGTAGATCTTGCGCTTGACCGTTTCGTCTTCCGTGGCGGCCTCGATCACCATGTCCATGGGCGCGAGGTCGTTCAGGTCGGAGGAGCCGGAAATGTGGGAGAGGGCGGCCTTGCGTTCCTCGTCGGTCAGCTTGCCGTTGGTGACCTGGCGGGCGAGATTGCCGTTGATCGTGGCCAGCGCGGCCTCGATCCGGTCCTTCGAGAGGTCGTATATCTGCACCTTGTAGCCGGCTAGCGCCGAAACATGGGCGATGCCGCATCCCATCTGGCCTGCACCGATGATGCCGATATTCTTCATGGCCGAACTCATGTCGCGTTCCCTGGCTCTCTCTCCCGAGGCGCTGACGTTATCCCCAGCCTGCGCCGATTTTATGAAAATGCCGGACTGCATGTCTGCAGTCCGGCAGATTGTTATTCTGCTATTTGCGGATTTGCCAGTACTTTTCGCGCTTGCGAAATGAACAAAGGTCAAAGTTCCTTTTCAAGCTTCGGGAGGATCTCAAACAGGTCGCCAACGATGCCGAAATCAGCGACCTGGAAGATGGGGGCTTCCTCGTCCTTGTTGATGGCGACGATGACCTTGCTGTCCTTCATGCCGGCGAGGTGCTGGATGGCGCCCGAGATGCCGGCGGCGATGTAGAGGTCCGGTGCGACCACCTTGCCGGTCTGGCCGACCTGCCAGTCGTTGGGGGCGTAGCCCGCATCGACTGCCGCGCGGCTTGCGCCGACGGCCGCACCGAGCTTGTCGGCAACCGGCAGGATGACTTCCTTGAACTTCTCGGCGGAACCGAGTGCGCGTCCGCCCGAGATGATGATCTTCGCGGACGTCAGTTCCGGACGCTCCGACGACGACAGCGCATCCGAAACGAAGGAGGAAACGCCCGGGTTCGCGGCCGCCGCGACGGTTTCGACCGCGGCGGAACCGCCGTCGCCCGCAGCCGGGAAGGAGGCGGTGCGCACGGTGATCACCTTCTTGGCATCGGTCGACTGCACCGTCTGGATGGCGTTGCCGGCATAGATCGGTCGCTTGAACGTGTCGGCCGAGACGACCTCGATGATTTCCGAGACCTGCATGACGTCGAGAAGGGCTGCGACGCGCGGCATGATGTTCTTGGCCGAGGCCGTCGCAGGCGCGATGATCACGTCATAGGAGCCGGCAAGCGAGACGATCAGCGCCGCCAGCGGCTCGGCGAGCTTGTCGGCGTAATCCGCGCCGTCGGCCAGCAGGACCTTCGAGACGCCTGCGAGCCTTGCCGCCGCGTCGGCAGCGCCCTTGGCGGCGGAACCAGCGACCAGCACATGCACATCGCTTCCCGAATCCTGGGCGATCTTCGTCGCGGCCGTGAGCGCCTTGGCGGTCTGGTCGGAGAGGGTGGTGTTGTCGTGTTCTGCCAGAAGAAGAATGGCCATGATGAAAGTCTCCCTATCCGTCCCTTAGAGCACGCCGGCGGTCTTCAGGCTGGCGACCAGTTCCTCGACCGACTTGACCTTGACGCCCGCCTTGCGGCCGCCCGGCTCCTCGGTCTTCAGCACCTTGAGGCGCGGCGCGGTGTCGACGCCGAAGTCGCCGGGCGTTTGTCTGTCGAGCGGCTTCTTCTTCGCCTTCATGATGTTCGGCAGCGACGCGTAACGCGGCTCGTTCAGGCGCAGGTCGGTGGTGACCACCGCCGGCAGCTTCACCTCGATCGTCTGCAGGCCGCCGTCGACCTCGCGGGTCACCTTGGCCGAGCCATCGGAAAGCTCGATCTTCGATGCGAACGTCGCCTGCGCCGCGCCGAGGAGGGCCGCCAGCATCTGGCCGGTCTGGTTGGAATCGTCGTCGATCGCCTGCTTGCCGACGATCACAAGGCCGGGGTTTTCGGCATCCACGACGCCCTTCAGGATCTTGGCCACCGCCAGGGGTTCCACCACGTCGTCGGTTTCCACCAGGATCGCGCGGTCGGCGCCCATCGCAAGCGCGGTCCGCAGCGTTTCCTCAGCCTTGGCAGGCCCGATCGAAACGACCACCACCTCGTCCGCCTTGCCTGCTTCCTTCAGACGCAGAGCCTCCTCGACGGAAATCTCGTCGAACGGGTTCATGGACATCTTCACGTTCGCAAGCTCGACACCCGTACCGTCCGGCCTCACCCGGATCTTCACGTTGTAATCGACAACTCGCTTCACTGGTACCAGGATCTTCATCGGGTCCTTCCTTGACTATCTCCAGCCGCAAATTGCGACATCTGCCGCTTCCTCATTTGTCAGTGGGCGACATGGATACGCATTTTTCGCGCGACTGCAACGCGGATTTGCAGCGGAAGCTTGCCGTTTTCTCATAGGCCTATTCGCTTGCCGCGATGGCCTGCTGCACATCCGGCTTCCGCTCGACGGCCTTCGGCGTCACGATGGCGCGGTCGAAAAGCGGCACGTCCTTGCGACGCATGACGAGAACCAGGATCGCACCGGCGATGATGCCGCCGACATGCGCGCCCCAGGAGACCATGCTGTCGAGGTCCAGGGCCAGCATGGCGAATTGCTGGACGATCCAGAGCGCCAGCGGAATGAAGGCGGGCAGCGGCAGAGGGATTCGGAAAAGCACCAGCACCCAGACCCTGACGCGCGGATGCAGAAGGAAATAGGCCGCCACGACGCCGGAGATCGCGCCGGAGGCGCCGATCAGCGGGCCTTCCGCCTCGGGCGCCACGAAGCCGTGCAGAGCCGCGCCTGCCGCCGCGCAGATCAGGTAGAAGACCAGGAATTTCAAATGGCCCAGTGCATCCTCGACATTGTCGCCGAAGACCCAGAGGAAGAGCATGTTCGAGGCGAGATGCCAGAAATCGAGGTGCAGGAAGGCGTAGGTGACGAAGGTCGCGTCGTCCGGAACGATGACCAGCGAGGGATCGAGCACGGCATGGTCGAAAACGACGGCCGGAATGAAGCCGAGGCCGAGGGAGGCATGTTCGACCACTTCCGGGCTGGCGACCGTGGTGAAGAGCCATGCCAGCACGTTGATGGCGATGATGCCGATCGTGACATACTGGACGCGGATATATTTGAGTTCGACAGCGTCATGCAGCGGGATGAACATGTCTTGACCCCTTCCCGCCCTAGCGGTTCTTTCCCGGAACCCAAAGGATGTCCGACTTGCCGTTCTCGTTCGCGCAGCGGGCCGCCACGAACAGGAAATCGGACAGCCGGTTGATATATTTCAGCGCCGCTGCGCCGACCGTCTCGCTTCGCGAAAGCTCCACCATCAATCTTTCGGCACGCCGCGCGACGGTGCGCGCGAGATGGAGGTGGGCCGCCGCCGGCGAGCCGCCCGGCAGCACGAAGGACCTCAGCGGTTCGAGATCGGCATTGAGCGCGTCGATCTCGGTTTCAAGCCTCGTCGCCTGGGCTTCGACGATGCGCAGCGGCTCATATTCCGGCACTTCGCCGGTGTCTGGCGTGGCAAGATCGGCGCCGAGGTCGAAAAGGTCGTTCTGGACGCGCAGGAGCATGGCATCGAGGTCGGCCATCCCGGCGGTATGCAGGCGGGCAAGCCCCACGGCCGAGTTCGTTTCGTCGACGGTGCCGTAAGCCTCGACTCTCAGGTCGTATTTCTCCCGGCGCGGGCCTGAAACCAGCGCCGTCGTGCCCTTGTCGCCGGTCCGCGTGTAGATCTTGTTGAGTTTGACCATCTGCCCGTTTCATCCCGTCAAGGAGAATCAGCTCGGGCGCCCGCCGCCCGTGATCCACAGTGTGAGCATGATGAGGACGATTGCAATCGCCTGCAAGAGCACGCGCAATTGCATCAGCTTGTTGGATTTGTTGGCGTCGCTTCCCTTCAGCATGTTGAAGAGCCCGCGGATCAGGACGATCACGACGAGCCCCATGACGATCACGGTGAGGAGGGTGGTGAAAGTGGACATGGTTTCTACTCAATCGATCCGGCGCATGAGGTTATAGAAGAGCGCGGCCGGAAGTATTCTTTTCAGGAAGGCGCCCTGCTTGGCGGGCTTCGTCACCAGATAATGCGGCCTGGGGCGCGGCGCGGTCAAGGCATGCGTCAGGACATTGTAGACCGCTTCCGGGCCGAGTTTGTGGCGGCTGATCGGGCCGCGTCCGTCGAGGCGCTTGAGTTGCCGCTTGTACTGCGCGGCGTGCACCGATCCCTCGAGGTCGATGTTCTCCCTTATCTTCGCAAGCGCATTGGCGGTGAAGCGGGAGGCGATCGGTCCGGGCTCGATGAGGCTGACCTCGATGCCGCTGCCCTGCAGCTCCATCCGCAGCGTGATGGTCAGTCCTTCCAGCGCGTATTTCGAGGCCGTGTAGGCGCCGCGATATCGATAGGGCAGGAGGCCGAGGATCGACGAGCAGTTGACGATCCGGCCGCGGCCCCGGGCGCGCATGAGCGGAATCACCTTCCGCGTCAGTTCATGCCAGCCGAAAAGATTGGTCTCGAACTGCTCGCGCAACACGTCGGTCGCAAGATCCTCCACCGCGCCCGCCTGTCCGTAGGCCCCGTTGTTGAAAAGGGCGTCGATGCGCCCGCCGGTCCGCTCCACCACGGTCCCGACGAGAGCGGCGATGGTCTCCGGCTTCGTGTAGTCCATCAGCAGGGCCTCGATACCGTCGGCTTCGAGCGCCGCGATATCCGCCTCCTTTCGAACGGTCGCGAAGACCCGCCAGCCGTCGGATTTCAACGCGCGGGCGCAATGGGCGCCGATGCCGGAGGAACAGCCGGTGACGATGATCGTTCTTCTGTCATCCATTTGATCTCATCCCTGTACAATCGGAAGGGTTCCTCCCATATTTTGCGCCGAGCCACAACGGAGTTGACATTGCCCGAAGAGAACCGCCCGTACCGGTGGTACAAGCTTACCTTCAAGGTTCTTTGGGATGCCTATTGGCATTTCTCCGACGACGACGGGTGGGCGATGGCGAGCCATGTGGCCCTGTCCGGCCTGCTTGCCCTCTTTCCTTTCCTGATCTTCGGCACCGCGCTTGCCGGTTTCCTGGGAGCGGGCGGATTTTCCGAAACCGCGGTGCACCTGCTCTTCGATGCCTGGCCGGCGGATATCGCAGCGCCGATCGCATCGGAGATCCAGCGCGTGCTGACCATTCCCCGCGGCGGCCTGCTGACGGTATCGGTGTTGGCCGCGGCCTATTTCGCCTCCAACGGGGTGGAGGCGCTGCGGATTTCCCTCAATCGCGCCTATCGGGTCACGGAAACCCGGCCGTGGTACGTGACCCGGCTGGCGAGCCTCGGTTATGTCGTCGTGGCGGTGGTGGTCTTCGCCTTGATCAGCATCGTGCTCGTCGCCCTTCCGGTCGCGCAGCGATTTGCCGAGACGCGGTTTCCCTGGCTGATCGGCGATCTGGCGAAGGCGGCGAACTGGGGCCTTTACGGCACGGCCCTGGTCCTGATGATCGGCCTTCTGCTCTCGCACAAATGGCTTCCGGCCGGCGACCGGCGGATCATCGACGTCCTGCCGGGCATCACGCTGACGCTCATTCTCTGGACCGCGTTCGGTTTCGGTTTTGCGGCCTATCTTTCGACCTTCGCCAATTATGCCGCGACCTATGCGGGGCTGGCGTCGATCATGATCGTCCTGATCTTCCTCTACATGGTCGCGGTGATCTTCATGCTGGGCGCGGAGCTCAACGCGGCATTGATGAAATACCGGGTCTATTCAGTGTTCTCCCGGCTCAGGAGAGGGCGCCGCCGCCGCGAAGAGATGCCGTCAAAGACCGACGAGGCGGCGGATATCGGCGGGGGAGAGGCCCTGGTCGCGAAGCGCCGCAAGTCCCGTTGAGCCCTCGCTTTTCGACAGTTTCCGCCCGTCCGCTCCAAGCAGGAGCCGGTGGTGGCGGTAGATCGGCTGCGGCAAACCCAGAAGTTCCTGGAGCAGGCGGTGCACCGCCGTCGCCTCGAAGAGATCGAGCCCGCGCACCACATGCGTGATTCCCTGCCCGGCATCGTCCACCGTGACCGACAGGTGATAGCTCGACGGTGCATCGGAGCGCGAAAGCACGACGTCGCCCCAGAGCGACGGATCGGCGGGGATTTCGCCGCGCTCTCCGTCGCCGGTTTCCATCCAGCTCAACGGCCTGCCGACCAGTCGCAGCGCCTTTGCCATGTCGAGCCGGAAGGCGTGCCGGCTGCCCCTGCCAATCAGTACCCGGCGTTCCGCCTCGCTGCGATGCCTGTCGTCCTGCGGATAGAATGGCGAGCCGTCGGGATCGCGCGGCCAGATCTTCCCGTCCGCTTCATGTGCCGCGACCCTGGCCTTTACCTTGCCGCGGGTCATGAAGGCGGGATAAACGAGGCCCATTTCCATCAGACGGTCGAGTGCCGCGCGATAGGCATCGAAATGTTCCGACTGGCGGCGCACCGGCTTTTCCCACTCGATCCCGAGCCAGCCGAGGTCACGGTAGATCGCCGTCTCGAATTCCGGCGTGCAGCGGGCAAGGTCGATATCCTCGATGCGCAGGAGAAAACGTCCGCCCGCCTTCTTCGCCATGTCGTGATTGAGGAGCGCCGACAGGGCATGCCCGAGATGGAGAAGCCCATTCGGGCTTGGCGCGAAACGATAGACCGGTTTATCAGAGGGTGGAGCGGGCATGGCTTCTTCTGCCATGCTTTTTGAAAGGCTGCCACCGGAGAGGAAGGGCCAGGTGAAGGTCATCCGCGACCATTCGGATATCCAGACCGGGCTGGAAGCGCTGGTCGGGCTCGATCCGCGGCTTCAGGCCGTTGCCGACGTCTCGGGGCCGGTGCCTCTCCGGCTCAGCGAACCGGGTTTTGCAGGCCTTGCCTCGATCGTCGTGTCGCAGATGGTTTCGAGGGCGAGCGCCGAGGCGATCTGGAGAAGGATCACCGCGGCCGGCCCGGTGACGGCCGCGGGTTATGCGGCGCTTTCCACGGAGGCCGTCGCGACATTCGGCCTCTCCCGGGCCAAAGCGGCGACCCTTCTCAATCTTTCCACAGCTATTTCGGAAGGGCGTTTCGATCTCGGCGCCATCGGCGGGCTGGAAACGGCCGAAGCGATCCGGCGGATGACAGCGCTTCCCGGCGTCGGTCCGTGGACGGCGGAGGTCTATCTGATGTTCTGCGGCGGCCACCGGGACATATTCCCGGCCGGCGACGTGGCGCTGCAGGCGGCGGTGGCCGATGCGCTCGGTTTGGAAAGTCGGCCTTCGCCCGGAAAACTTGCGTTGATGGCGGAGATCTGGAGCCCATGGCGATCGGTCGCGGCACGGCTTTTCTGGGCCTATTATGCGGTGAAAATGCGTCGGAACGTCGCACCTCTCGTCTAGAGCGCCGTGCGTCCTTTCGGACGCACAAAGGACGCTCTACCCCATTGAATCCAAGCATCGCGCTTTCCGAAAATCGATTCCGATTTTCGGGCCGATGCCGTAGCGCCCGCCCTCAAGTATCCCACTGCATTTATTGGGCTTCACAATCCTGTAACAACGGACCTAATATAGAAAATACAGAAGCCGAATCGGGTAGGAGCGTCACTTGACGATTGCAGTCTCCCCGCAGGCCCTGCCGGCGCTCGTGTTGAACGCTGACTACCGGCCGCTGAGTTATTATCCCTTGTCGTTGTGGTCCTGGCAGGACGCGATCAAGGCGGTCTTTCTCGACCGAGTGAATATCATCGCGGAATACGAACAATCGGTCTGCTCACCGAGCTTTTCGATGAAGCTGCCGAGTGTCGTCAGCCTCAAGACCTATGTGCAGCCGACCCGCAACCCGGCCTTCACCCGGTTCAACGTCTTCCTGCGCGACAAGTTCGAATGCCAGTATTGCGGCAACCATGACGACCTGACCTTCGATCACGTCATCCCCCGTGCGCATGGCGGCGAGACGACCTGGGAAAATGTCGTGGCGGCCTGCTCGCCCTGCAATCTCAGGAAGGGCAGCAAACTGCCGAAGCAGGCCGGCATGTTCCCGCACCAGAAGCCTTATCAGCCGACGGTTCAGGACCTCCACAACAACGGCCGGCTTTTCCCGCCGAACTACCTGCACGAAAGCTGGATGGACTATCTCTACTGGGATACGGAACTGCAGCCGTAAGCCACCGCGCTATTCGCGCGTCTGCATCGGAAGGCCGCGTCAAGCGGCCTTTTTCGCGCCGGCGAAGGCGATGGCGGCCAGGATCAGGCTGGCAATGACGTTCCAGCCCGCGAAGGAGAGGCCCAGAACGCGAAGGGCGGCTTCCGTGCAGGAGGGACCGTGGACCGTGTTGAGATCGGACAGCAAGCTGCCTGCATTGGTGGTCACGCCCGCGCCCCCGCCGCAGCTTGCGGGACCTTCCCAGAACTGCCATTCGACCCCCGAGTGGTAGACGCCCATGCCGGCGCCGACCAGCATCATCACCCCGATGACGACGAGCAATGCGCGCGTCACCCAGGACGGCAGGCCGAGGGCGGAGGCGACGATCGCCAGGATACCGACCGGAATTCCGTAATAATAGGGATTGCGCTGCAGAAGACACAGCGCACAGGGGATATAGCCGCCGATATACTGGAAGGCCAGCGCCCCGCCGACGGTCGCCGCCATGCCGAGGGTGACAACGATGGCATAGCCGATGCCGGTGCGCGAACGGGGAGTGGAAGCTGTCAGCGCCATGCGCTTCTCCTGTTTGATGCCTGGCTCACTTAGAGCAGATACCGCAGCGCTGTAAATGATCGCGGGCGAGACAGATCGTCTCCGTCGCGGCACTTTTTCGTGAGTTTGCGGAGGATTTGTGGTGTCCCGCTCCGAAACCGAAATGGCACCTGCTTCGGAACCGGATTCCTGTCCGCGGGCCTGGCCGGCGACAGGCCGGCAAGGGTCGACGAACCCCGGCCAAGCTGCCGTTTCGGACGGTCTCGGAGGCTCCGGCCAGGACGGATTTGCGCCTTGCCCGGACGGATTGTGCCTATCTCCTGCTCATGGCAATATTCTCCTTGCCAACCATAGACTTAGCAGTCAATTTCCCTTGCGTTTCAGGGCTTTCGGGCGGCAAAATCTTGTCTGAAAGACGTCCGGCCTGTGCCTCTTTCATCAAGGTCGCGGGAGATCGATTTTGTTCTATTCCCAGATTGGGCAGGTTGCCGAGGTACAGGGCGATGAGCGTGTCTCCGTCAAGGCGGGGCAGGCGGGATGGCTGCTCTACGGCCCTATGTGACGCTTTCTCCAGGCCGTTACCTGGTGGAGTTCCAGATCGAGGCCGATCCGGCCGTGCCGGCTCAGAAGGTCTGTTGCAGGGTCGATGTTGCGGCAGGCCATCGACGCGATGGTGATCGAGTGGCACAAATGGTGGTCCAAGGACAGGACCCAGATGGACCTCATCGCTCCACTGATCGAGGCGGGTTTCGTTGTGCTCGACAAGACGAGTTCGTCCAATCCCCATGCGGGACTGCTTTACGCCGTCAGGGCGACCCGGTGACCGTTGGCGGTGTCCGACATGCGAAGGACGCTGCCGAAAAACGTCGCCGCATCTGGGGATTGAGATGGAAAGCTGGTCCGTTCTGGTGCCCCGTGCCGGAATCGAACCAGCACTCCTTTCGGAACCTGATTTTGAGTCAGGCGCGTCTACCAATTCCGCCAACGGGGCACTTCGGTAGTGGCAGCGCTCTATCACGAGGCGGTGCCGCCGTGCAAGAATGAAGTGCCTCCGGCCGGTGCAAAGTGGCGGGCGCGGTCGATACGGGGTGCGGCCCGGAATGCGGTCGCGGCGGGGGTATTCCCAAACGGCATACCGTCTTGCGTCCCTTTCCCTTGTATTTCAAGTTTCGAAGATGTTAGCTGGTGCAGCAAAATGAGAAGTATCGTCCATGAAGCTGCCTGCCGGCTCCTCTTATGAAGACCTCGCGCGCGATTTCGCCTGGGAGGTCCCGCCAAGGTTCAATATGGGCGAGGTGGTCAGCGATGCATGGGCCGCCTCGCATCCCGGGCGTATCTGCCTCCAGCATTTCAGCCCCGAGGGCAATCATCAGGCCCTGACATATGGCGAGTTGTCGGCGCGCTCGGCCGCTTTCGCCAATGCGCTGGTGGCGCTCGGCCTGAAGCCCGGCGATCGTATCGGGCTTCTCCTGCCGCAGAGTTTCGAGACGGTCGTCGCGCATGTGGCGATCTACAAGATGGGCGCCATCGCCCTGCCGCTGGCGCTGCTGTTCGGCGCCGAGGCGCTGGAATACCGGCTGAAGGCTTCGGGAGCGTCGGCCATCGTCACCAATGCCTTCGGTCTCACGCGGCTTGCCGATATCGGCGGGAAGCTGCCGGATCTGAAGCATGTGATCGTTACGGGCGACGTTTCCGCCAGCGAGGGTGTGCTTTCTTTCGACACGTTGGTTTCCGGTCATCCGCGCCGGTTCGACGTGGCGGAGACGGGACCGGACGATCCGGCGCTGATGATCTTCACCTCCGGCACGACCGGCCCGCCGAAGGCGGCGCTGCACGGTCACCGCGTTCTCGCCGGCCATATCCCGGGCTTCCAGCTTGCACACGAGTTCGCGCCGCGGGAGGGCGACCGGATCTGGACACCTTCCGACTGGGCCTGGGCGGGAGGCCTGCTGAACGTGCTCATGCCGGCGCTGATGCTCGGAATTCCCGTCGTCTCGTCGCCGGCGCAGAAATTCGATGCGGACATGGCGTTCCGCATCATGGCGGAGATGGACGTGCGCAACGCCTTCATTCCGCCGACGGCGTTGCGGTTGCTGAAATCCGTCGAGAAGCCGCTCGAAAAATACGATCTCAGGCTGCGCACGGTCGCTTCGGCTGGCGAGGCGCTCGGCCGGGAGACCTATGACTGGGCCAGATCGGCGCTCGGTCTGACCGTCAACGAGTTCTACGGCCAGACGGAATGCAATTTCGTGCTTTCGTCCGCCGCCCATCTCGGCGTGTCGCGCGGCGGCGCGATCGGGCGCGCGGTGCCCGGCCACCGGGTCGCGGTGGTGGACGACCGGGGGGACGAACTGCCGCCCGGCAAGATGGGGCAGATCGCCATTCGCCGGCCCGATCCGGTGATGTTTCTCGGCTACTGGAACGATGAGGCGGCAACGGCGGGCAAGTTCGCCGGGGACTGGCTCCTGACCGGCGATCTCGGCCGTCAGGACCGGGATGGCTATGTCGAGTTCATCGGGCGTGACGACGACGTCATCACCTCTTCCGGTTACCGGATCGGGCCGAGCGAGATCGAGGACTGCCTGACGGGGCATCCGGCCGTGCGGCTTGCCGCGGTCGTCGGCAAACCGGACCCGGTCCGCACCGAGATCGTCAAGGCCTATGTGGTGCTCGCGCCGGGTCACAGTCCGGGCGAAGCACTGGCGGCGGACATCCGCGAATGGGTGAAGACGCGGCTTTCCATGCACGAATACCCTCGCGAGGTCGCCTTCGTCGACGATATTCCGCTGACGACCAGCGGCAAGGTCATCCGCCGGCTGCTTCGCGAGCGCGCCGCGGCGGAATGATGCGCTGAAGCCTCAGGCGCCGCGGCCGGCGATCGACAGGATCTTCTCCCTGAGGATGCGGGCCATGTTGCGGGTGTTGCGATAGAGGTGAAGCTGGGCGGCCACCTGGCGCACGTCGCGGTCGCCGTTCTGGGCGAGCCCGATCACCAGGGTGCCCATTTCCTCGCGCTCTTCCCAGAAGCGGCTCATGATCGGGTGATCCGGCACGGCGCAGCTGTCGGTGCGCATGATGTTGGCGTCTTCGAGGTGCCATTCGGTGAGTTTCATCATCAGCAGCTTGCCGGGGGAATAAGTGGCGAAATCCTCGTCATAGGCCGTCTTCCAGGTATAGGCATCGCCGGCCATGAGGAAGACGACGAGCGAGGCGATGGCGCGCCCCTCGAAATCGACGGTGTGGATGCGCACCGCATCGACCTCGGCCAGATTGGTGATCGCTTCGCGGGCGAAGGCGGAACGATAGCGGTCGTTGATCAGCGCCGAGCGTCTGCGGCCCTTCCAGCCCTTGGCCTCCAGCAGCAGGAATTCCTCCATGCGCAGCCGGATCTCCTCGGGCTGGCGCGCGACCGAATAGGCGAGCTTTCCCTTGTTTCCCAGGTTGCGCCACAGGCGGCGCATCTCGCGGAAGTGATGCGGGGAGATCGCGTGCTTCAGGTAGGTCTCGCCGTCGAGCAGGCTTTCCAGTATCGGGCGCTGAAACGGATCGGTCACGGTGACGGGCAGGTTGCGGCCGATCGCGACCGCCTTGGCAAGCTGGGCGAACCGGCCGTCGAGCCGCACGTCCGGCAATACGAGCACGGAAGGAAGCCGCGCCTCCCGCAGGGCGAGCGCTTCAAGGAGATTGTCGATCGTCTCGGCCGCATCCTCGGCATCGACGAGCGGCGTGCCGAGGGGGCCGAACGGGTTTGCCCAGGTCCGGATGATCGAGGCGCCCATCGAGAAACCGGGTTTTTCCACGGTGAACGGCATCAGCAGCCGGAGGCGGCTGCGGGCGCCGCTTTCGTCGCGGACCAGGGCCAGGCGCACCTGCTTGTCCTCGACGCGCGGCATGGCCGGTGCGAGCAGGCGGGCCGAAAAGAAGATGTTCGGCTCCATGGCGCGGTTCGACAGGAACTCCAGCTCCTCCTGCAGGTCGTAGCCGAGCGCTGCGGGATAAAGGCAGAGCTCGCGTCCCGGCCGGCCGATCGGCAGGTGCGTGTCCGCGCCGGGACGTTCGGTCCGAAATGCGGGGATCGCGGGGAACCGGTCACCGCCATTGTTTTCGGATTCGCCGCTGATCGGGGGGTGGGCCATGGTCATGGAGCCTTTGAGGGATCGGAGGGCATGGGGTCGGCGAAGGCGAAAAGCACGATGCCGAGCGTGCGGCGCACGGCTATGTGCAGCAATATGGCCTCTATGATCATCGCCGATGCCGTCGCCATGGCGGCGCCGGTGAGCCCGAAACGCGGGATCAGGGCGATGTTCAGGCCGATGTTCGCCAGAAGCGTGACGGCATAAAGCAGGACGCAGAGCTTCTGGCGGCCGGCCATGCTGAGCAGAACCTCGCCCGGACCGACCATGGACTTGGCGAGGATGCCGGCGAAGAGGATCGCCATCAGCCAGTAGCCTGCGGTGAACGCGCTGCCGAAGAGCGAGAGCAGCAGCTCGCCGGCGGCGAGCGCCAGAAGGCCGATTGCGAGCGACGGCCAGAAGCTCCAGCGGGCGGTCTGGCCGGCGAAGGCGGCGAGCGCCGTCATGTCCGCTTCCGCCATGATCGCGGAAAAGCGCGGGCCAGCCGCCGCCTTGATGGAAAAGTAGACGAACTGGACGAGGACGATGGTCTTGGCCGCCGCGTAATAGATGCCGACCTGATCCGGGGGCAGATAGAGGCCGACGACGACCACATCCGCATTGGTCAGCAGGAAGCCGATGCCGTCCACGAGGAAAAGCGGCAGCGAATAGCGGAACCAGACGCCGGTCTCGAATTTCTTCGGGCCGCTGCCGTATTCCCGGCGCAGCCGGAGCGTCAGGCGAAAGAGTTGCGACAGCGTCGTGACATAGGTCGCCGCCAATGCGGCCTGCATGGCGGTGACGGCCGTCTGCGGTGCGCCGAGCCACAGGGCGGCCAGCATGAAGAGGAGGATCAGCGTCGGGCGGATGAGATAGGTCGGGCTCAGCGCCGTCACCGTCCAGCCGTTCGAGCGGGCGGTTCCGTCGAGCACGTCTCCGAGCGCGATCATCGGCATGGTGAAGAACGCGAGCGAGACCGGCACGAGATAATAGGCCTCGAACCTGTCGCCGAAGAGATGCAGGAAGGCAAGCCCGAGACCGGCGATGACGCTTGAGGAGACGAGCGCCACGAGGCGCACGGCGAGGTTCAGGCCGCGCACCGTCTCCATCTCTCCCCGCGCCTTGTGCTGGTGCAGGAAGCGGATGACCGAGGTGTGGAAGCCGAGGCAGGAGAGGTTGCCCACGAGCACGACCAGCACCCAGACGAAGGCGAAGATGCCGTATTGGAATTCGCCCATCAGGCGGGCGAGCACGATCTGCGAGACGAACGCGATCGCGGCGCTGAAGACGCGGATAACGAAGGCGATGAGTGCCCGGCGCCGGGCGCGGGCCGTTTCGTCATGATCGGTGAGGACCGCGCGGAGCTTGCGCGTCAGCGGATGCAGCCGGGCGCGCAAGCCTGGCGGAAGCAATCTCTCCGCTGTTTCCATGACCGCCATGATGGGCACGCAATACTCGTAACAACGACGGGAACAATGGCGGAAAGTGTTGCCACAGCAGGGTTAAGAAAGGGTTCGCCTGGCAGTTAAAGCATTCATGATCTTCGACTTGCCGACGGAAAGAAAACGCCGCCCGGAGAGGCGGCGTCAGTCATGTCGTCTGTCGGCCGACCGGCAATCACACCTGTTCGAACGCGCCGTGGCAATGCTTGTATTTCTTGCCCGATCCGCAGGGGCAGGCCTCGTTGCGGCCGACCTTGCCCCAGGTGGAGGGGTCTTCCGGGCGGCGGTCCTGCGGGGCGGCGATGAAGTTCTCGCCGTCGAGGCCCGTGAACTGGTCCTCTCCGGTGATGGGGTCGACGTGGTGCCCCTCGAAGACCGGCGGCGGTTCCGGCGGCTCGGGGTTCTGGACCAGTTCCACGCGCATCATCTGGGCGGTCACCGCTTCGCGCAGGTTGGCGAGCAGCGCCTGGAAGAGCTCGAAGGCCTCTGCCTTGTATTCCTGCAGCGGATCGCGCTGGGCATAACCGCGGAAGCCGATCACCGAACGCAGGTGGTCGAGGTTGACGATATGCTCGCGCCACAGGTGGTCGAGCGTCTGGAGCAGCACGGAGCGCTCCACGTAGTTCATGATCTCCTGGCCGAAGCGCTCGCGGCGGTCGGTGGCTGCCTTGCCTGCCGCCGCGGTGATCCGCTCGCGGATATCGGTCTCGCCGATCCCTTCCTCCTTCACCCAGTCCTCGATCGGCAGGTCGAGGTTGAGCAGCCGTCCGGCATCTTCGCGAAGACCCGCCGCATTCCACTGCTCGGCATAGGCGCGCTCGGGAATGTGCTTGGCGACGAGAACCTCGATCACTTCGTTGCGCATCTCCTCGACCACTTCGGAAATATCCTCGGAATCCATCATCTCGAGGCGCTGTTCGAAGATCACCTTGCGCTGGTCGTTGGTGACGTCGTCGTATTTCAGGAGGTTCTTGCGGATGTCGAAGTTGCGGGCCTCGACCTTCTTCTGGGCGCGCTCCAGCGCCTTGTTGATCCAGGGATGGACGATCGCCTCGCCCTCCTTCAGGCCGAGCTTCTGCAGCATGCCGTCCATGCGGTCGGAGCCGAAGATGCGCATCAGGTCGTCCTGCAGCGACAGGTAGAATTTCGAACGGCCCGGGTCGCCCTGACGGCCGGAACGGCCGCGCAGCTGGTTGTCGATGCGTCGGCTTTCGTGGCGTTCGGTGGCGATGACGTAAAGACCGCCGGCAGCGAGCGCCTGCTCCTTGAGTTGCTTGATCTCCTGCCGGATCGCGGCTTCCTTCGCCACGCGTTCGGCCTCGTCCTCGATGCCTTCGAGTTCGCGCTCCAGGCGCATGTCGATATTGCCGCCGAGCTGGATGTCGGTGCCGCGGCCGGCCATGTTGGTGGCGATCGTCACGGCGCCCGGCACGCCGGCCTGCGAGACGATATAGGCTTCCTGCTCGTGGTAGCGCGCGTTCAGCACCTGGAACTTGTCGAAGCCGGACTGGCGCAGCAGGTTGGCGAGAAGTTCGGACTTCTCGATCGAGGTCGTGCCGACCAGAACCGGCTGGCCGCGTTCGTGGGCCGTCCTGATCTCTTCGATGATCGCCTTGAACTTCTCCTCGAAGGTCCGGTAGACCTCGTCGTCCTCGTCGATACGCTGGATCGGCAGGTTGGTGGGGACTTCCACCACTTCGAGCTTGTAGATGTTGCCGAACTCCTCCGCCTCGGTCGCGGCCGTGCCGGTCATGCCGGCCAGCTTCTCGTACATGCGGAAATAGTTCTGGAAGGTGATCGAGGAGAGCGTCTGGTTCTCCGGCTGGATCTGCACTTTTTCCTTGGCTTCGAGCGCCTGGTGCTGGCCTTCCGAATAACGGCGGCCGGGCATCATGCGGCCCGTGAACTCGTCGATGATGACGATCTCGTCGTTGCGGACGATATAGTCCTTGTCGCGTGTGAAGAGCTTGTGGGCCTTCAGCGCGTTGTTGATATGGTGGACGATCGCGACGTTCTCGACGTCGTAGAGGGATTCGCCCTTGAGCAGTCCGGCCTGGCGCAGCAGGTTCTCCAGCTTCTCGGTGCCCTGTTCGGAGAAGTTGGCGGAGCGCTGCTTCTCGTCGATCTCGTAATCTTCCGCAGAGAGTTGCGGAATGAAGGCGTCGATCGTGTTGTAGAGTTCGGAGCGGTCGTCGAGCGGGCCCGAGATGATCAGCGGCGTGCGCGCCTCGTCGACGAGGATCGAGTCCACTTCGTCGACGATCGCGTAATTGTGTCCGCGCTGGACCATCTGGCTGCGCTCGTACTTCATGTTGTCGCGCAGATAGTCGAAGCCGAGCTCGTTGTTGGTGGCGTAGGTGATGTCGCAGGCATAGGCCGTGCGGCGCTGGTCGTCGTCGAGGCCGTGGACGATGACGCCGGTGGTGAGGCCCAGGAAACCGTAGAGGCGGCCCATCGTGTTGGCGTCGCGCTGGGCGAGATAGTCGTTGACGGTGACCACATGCACGCCCTTGCCGGCGAGCGCATTGAGGTAGACGGGAAGCGTGGCGACCAGCGTCTTGCCTTCACCGGTCTTCATTTCGGCGATCGCGCCATCGTGAAGGATCATGCCGCCGGTGAGCTGGACGTCGAAAGGCCGCATGCCGAGCACGCGGCGGGAGGCCTCGCGCACCACCGCAAAGGCGGGGATCAGGATGTCGTCGAGCGTCTTGCCGTCGGCGAGCAGTTTCTTGAACTCGGCCGTCTGCGCGGCAAGCTGTTCGTCGGAGAGGGCCTTGGTCTTTTCTTCGATAGCATTGATCGCATCGATCCTCGGCTTGTAGCCGCGCACGCGACGATCGTTTGCCGAACCGAACAATTTGCGGGCGATGCCGCCAAGGCTGACCATACGAATGGTCCTTTCTGATCTCAGTCTCATGGGATCGCGGGCCGGGCTGCCGACCTGCGACCGGTTCGTCCCCGCACCGTCCAGGATGACGACAAAATGAACCCGCCACGCCCGGAAACTCTTCTGGACGCGAAGTTGCGTGACAGATAAGAGGGGGGTCGAATGATGTCAACGGTGGCGGCCGATACAGAATGGCCACAATCCGGTGTTTGTGAAGGTTTTCCGGCCGGAATCAGGCATTCTGAGACCGGTGCCCTATTCGAAAGGTGAATCGATGTTGCGCCACAAATTCCTCGTAACGGCCGCGCTCGCCGCTGCGATCTTTTCCCAGGCCCCGGCATTTTCGGCCGACGATCCGGTCGTCGCCAAGGTCGGCAGCCTGGAAATCCGTCAGTCCGAGCTCGATCTGGCCGTCCAGAACCTCGACCCGCAACTCGCACAGCTTCCCGAAGAACAGAAGAAGGTCGCGGCCCTTTCCGGCGCCATCGACGTGAAGCTGCTCGCCTCCGGTGCGCTCGCCGAAGGCATCAAGGACACGGAGGACTTCAAGAAGCGGATGACCTATATCGCCGACCGCGAACTCCACAACGCCTATTTCCGCAAGCACGTCATCGATGCCGTCAAGCCGGAAGAGGTGAAGGCCCGTTACGACAAGGAAATCGCAGGCCTGCCCAAGCAGGAAGAAGTGCATGCCCGCCACATTCTCGTGAAGACCGAGGACGAGGCCAAGGCGGTGATCGCCGATCTCGACAAGGGCAAGGATTTCGCCGAGATCGCCAAGGAGAAGTCCCAGGATTCCAACAAGGATGAAGGCGGCGACCTGGGCTGGTTCGGCCGCGGCCGCATGGTCCCGGAATTCGAGGAAGCCGCTTTCGCGCTCGAAAAGGGCACCTACACCAAGACCCCGGTCCAGTCCCAGTTCGGCTTCCACGTCATCAAGGTGGAAGACAAGCGCGACGCTCCGCCGCCGGCCTTCGAGCAGGTCGAAGAGCAGGTCAAGCAGCTCGTGATGCGCGACAAGTACGTGGCGCTGATCGACAAGGCCAAGAGCGAGCAGAAGGTCGACATCGTCGATCCGGCCCTCAAGAAGGGCTATGACGAGGTCAGCAAGATGCAGGATGCGGGCGATGCGCCGGTTCCGGCGCCGCAGCAGTAAGCCGATCGTGAGTGTCGGGTGAGGGGTAACCCCTCACTTGCGATTTCAACACCTGGCCAAAGCCGGGATGTTGAAATCGCTTTTTCTCCCGCAAGAGGGAGATAACCGCGCCGCATGCTCCGTGCCCAGCCTCTCCCCTTGCGGGAGAGGTTGCAAGATCAAGGTCTTGGCAAGGCTGAGCCCTTGATCTTGCCGGTGAGGGATCGCGGCCGTGAAATTCCGCCGAAGATTGCCCGACGACAACATCAAGCCAGGTATTTGACGATGTCCGCCTCCGTTTCGCCGCTTGCTCCGAAATCCTATCCCGAAATGCCGTCGCTCCGCGGCGTGCGCATGGCGACGGCCGCCGCCGGGATCAAGTACAAGAACCGCACCGATGTCCTGCTCATGGTTTTCGACAGGCCGGCGGCGGTGGCGGGTGTCTTCACCCGCTCCAAGTGCCCTTCGGCGCCGGTCGATTTCTGCCGTGCCAATCTGCCCCACGGGGTTGCGCGCGCCGTGGTCGTCAATTCCGGCAATGCCAATGCCTTCACGGGCATGAAGGGCAAGGCCGCGACGGCGCTGACGGCGAAGTCCGCGGCCGAGGCGGTCGGCTGCGGCGAGAACGAGGTCTATCTCGCCTCCACCGGCGTCATCGGCGAGCCGCTGGACGCCACGAAATTCTCCGGCGTGCTCGGCGACATGAACAGGACCGCCACCGGCGACTTCTGGCAGGAGGCGGCCAGGGCGATCATGACCACCGACACCTATCCGAAGGTCGCGACCCGCACCGCCGAGATCGGCGGCGTCAAGGTGACGATCAACGGCATCGCCAAGGGCGCCGGCATGATCGCGCCCGACATGGCGACCATGCTCTCCTTCGTGGTCACGGATGCGGACATCGCGCCGGCCGTGCTGCAGAACCTGCTGTCCGCCGGCGTCGAGCCGAGCTTCAATTCCATGACCGTCGACAGCGACACCTCGACATCCGATACGCTGATGCTGTTTGCGACAGGTGCTGCGGCCGGCGACGGCCAGGCCCGCGTCGAAAGCGAAGACGACCCGCGCCTCGATGGTTTCCGCTCCGCCCTGAACGATCTTCTCAAGAACCTGGCGACCCAGGTGGCTCGCGACGGCGAAGGCGCCACCAAGATGCTGGAGATCACGGTGACCGGCGCGGAAAGCGACGCCGCCGCGAAGACGATCGCCCTTTCCATCGCCAATTCGCCGCTGGTCAAGACGGCGGCCGCCGGCGAGGACGCCAACTGGGGCCGCATCGTCATGGCTGTCGGCAAGGCAGGCGAAGCCGCCGACCGCGACCGTCTGGCCATCTGGTTCGGCGACGTCCGCGTCGCCGTCAACGGCGAGCGCGATCCGGACTATTCGGAAGAGGCGGCCTCGAACGTGATGAAGCGGCAGGACATTCCGGTCAGGGTCGATATCGGTCTCGGCAACGGCAGGGCGACGGTCTGGACCTGCGATCTCACCAAGGAATATGTTGCCATCAACGGCGACTACCGGAGCTGAAGGGCATTGATGCAGGCTTCGTTCCGCAAAAACGATCTGCCTTTGGTGCGGCGGCTGGAGGCCGTGAGCTTCCGCGCCTGGCCGGCTGCGTCCGTCGTCTATGACGGGAGCTGGCAGGTGCGGCTCACCGGCGGCCATCCTTCCAAGCGGCTGAACTGCATCGTTCCGCTCGATCCCTCCGATCATCGGGACATGGCGATGCGGCTCGAGAAGGCGCGCAAGCGGTTCGCGGCCTACGGCCGGCCGCTTCTCGTCCGCGAAACGCCGCTCGCCCCGGGCGTGCTGATCGACCATCTCAGGTCCGAGGGGTGGAAGCCCTTCGAGACGGTGGATGTGCTGACCGTGGACCTTGCGGCGCTGGAACTGCCCGACACGCTCGATTACCTGCCGAGCCACGATGTCGGCCGGTTCATCGATGCGAGCCTCGCCGTCGAGGGCGACGATGCGGGGCCGAAACCGGCGATTGCCGAGATCCTCTCCGCCATCAAGCCGCCATCGGGCTTCTTCATGAAGGAAGACCCGGCGGGCGGGGCCATCGCCGTGGCGCTCTGCGTCCATGACAACGATCTGGCGGGCATTCTTTCCTTCGCGGTGGCGCAGGCCCGTCGGCGAGGGGGCGTCGGCACCGAAATCCTCTCCTCGGCGCTGCGCTGGGCGCGCATCAGCGGCGCGCGGTCGGCCTGGCTGCAGGTCGTTTCCACCAACGAGGCGGCGCTGGCGCTCTACCGTAAGTTCGGGTTCCGCAAGGCTTACGAATATCACTACTGGCGGCAGGAAGGCTGACGATGAATGACGCACCCCGCAGGCTTCTCCTGGTTGCCGCCTGTGCGCTGATCGATTCCGACGGGCGCATCCTCCTGGCCCAGCGGCCCGAGGGCAAGTCGCTTGCCGGCCTGTGGGAATTCCCGGGCGGCAAGGTGGAGCCGGGGGAAACGCCCGAGGAGACGCTGGTGCGGGAGCTGGAGGAGGAGCTCGGCATCTCCACGAAAATCCCCTGTCTCGCGCCGCTCACGTTCGCCAGCCACACCTATGAGACCTTCCATCTGCTGATGCCGCTCTATGTCTGCCGGCGCTTCGAAGGCATTCCGGTTGGCAGGGAAGGTCAGGCGATCAAATGGGTGCGACCCAATGCGCTGCGCGACTATCCCATGCCGCCGGCCGACGAGCCGCTCATCCCGATCCTGCAGGACCTGCTCTGATCGCGCGGATCGGTAAAATTAGAACAATCGAATTCATTCCGCGTTAAGGGATCGTTTAGCCGATTGTGCCACTTTCAGGCCTCGTGAAGTCATTGCGTTGACGGGGCTATGAAGGCATGGACGAGGAATTCTGGAAGGCTGTGCGGGGCCGGCAGCGGGCGACGTACGGTTCCGGCAGAACCGGCGCGCTCAACATCGCACTCCTGTTCGGCACGGCGGTCATCGCCCTTTCCCTGATCGTGACGCCGATGCTGGCGGGCCGCGACGACAACCGGCGTCTTGCAAACGTCCAGGAAGATTTCGACAAGATCACCACCGGCTCCATCAAGCCCGCCGAAAAGGGTATGAAAAACTATACGATCCGTCGCAGCGTGCTGCAGGAAACGCCGGGCTCGGTCTGCATCGTGCAGGGTTACGGAGACGGCGACTGCTGAGCCGGGCTGTCTGAGGCGCCTGGGTCCATCCATCCATCGTAAGGATAATTCATGCGCCTTTTCAGCCTGCTTCTCAAGAATACCAGCGGCGCGACGGCCGTGGAATACAGCCTGCTCATCTCCGTCATCGCGCTGGTGCTGTTCGCCGCGCTCGGCAAGGATCACGACGCCATCAACAACATGTTCGTGAAGATCGCCGGCGTCTACGAAAACGCCGCGCGCTGAGCGTCAGCCGGTCGCCTTGCCCAGGGCCTCGGCGAGCCGCATCTTCGCCGAACCCGGCTTCAGCGGCTGCTGCTGGCTCTCGTGGGGCGCCCAGCCCGAGGCGTAGACGATCGAGAACGTGGCGCGGACGCGGCCATCCGGATCGGAATGGCGCTCGGCGTAAAGCTCCGCCGCCCTGACGAAGAAGCGCCGCGTCACCGGCGCCCGGCTGCGGCCGGCAAGCGGGTTCGTCATGCCCATGGCGCGGAGGTCCCGCATCAGCGGAAAGAGCGAGTCGTAGCGCACCGTATAGGTTTCGATGTCGACCACCGGCAGCGCGAAACCGGCGCGCTGCAGGAGCGCCCCGATATCCCGCACGTCGGCGAAGGGAATGACCCGAGGACTTGCGCCGCCCGTCAGCTCCGCCTCGGCGGACAACAGGACGTCGCGCAGTTCCGAGAGGGTTCCCGCGCCGGGGATCGCCGCCAGGAAAAGTCCGTCCGGCTTCAGCGCCCGGCGGATGCGGACCAGCGTGCCGGGCGTATCGTTGACGAGATGCAGCGTCAGCGGCGAGAGCACGAGGTTGATCGATTCCGGCTCCAGCGGGACGTCTTCCCACGGAGCGGTGGCAATGTCCTCGCCGGCTGCGGCGAAGCCGGGGCTGCTTTCGACGCGGCGCATGGCGCCGATCTTGCCGGTCGCCAGCGCCTCGCGGGCGGCAATGCCCGGGCCGCCGTGCAGTTCGACGGCGGTCTCGAACCGGCGCTCGACGACGGCGAGGCGGTCCGCCAGCTCCCGGCCGGCGATCTGCAGCAGGAAGGCGGCGTTCGGATCATGGCCCGCAAGAGCCCGCTTCCGCCTTGCCTCGATCAGCCGTTCGTCGAAAAGAATTTCCATGTCCATCCACTCATATTCACGGTCCGCAAAAGCCACTCCGCCTTCGCCGGGGGTATCGGACTTCGCCGAAAACCGGTTCCCACTTTTCGGTCCGATGCTCTATTGTCAACCCATGTCCATCGAGCCGAGCCCCAGTGCCCTTCGATTTGTAGCATCCTTCGCCGCAGGGTGGACGAGATGGCTTTCCGATCTCGTCTATCCGCCGGTCTGCCCCGGCTGCGGCGTGCGGACCGGCGCGCATGGCGGCTTCTGCCCCTCCTGCTGGCGGGAAATCCGCTTCATCGAGCGGCCCTATTGCGAAATGCTCGGCCTGCCGTTCTCCTACGATCCCGGGCCGGGCATGCTGTCGGCCCAGGCGATCGCGAATCCGCCCGTCTTCGACCGGTTGCGTTCGGCGGCGATCTTCGAGGGGGCGGCGCGCGATCTCGTCCATTCGCTGAAATATAGGGACCGCACGGACCTTGCGCCAATGATGGCGGGCTGGATGCTGCGCGCCGCGGAAACCCATGTGGCGAACGCGGACGGCATCCTGCCGGTTCCGCTGCATCGTTCCCGGTTCACCCGGCGGAAGTTCAACCAGGCGGCGGAGCTCGGCCGGCATCTGGCGCAGACCTCCGGCAAGCCGTTCCTGCCTTCGACGCTCGTCCGCATCAAGCGCACCAGCCGTCAGGTGGGGCTTTCGGCACGGGCGCGCGAGGAGAATGTGCGGGCCGCCTTCGTCATCGCGCCGGGCCATGAAGCGGATGTTTTCGGAAAGCGGCTGGTGCTGGTCGACGACGTCTACACGACCGGCGCGACCGTCTCTTCCGCCACCCGGGCGCTGAAGAAGGCGGGCGCCGCCGAGGTCACGGTTTTGACCTTTGCAATGGCTGTTTCCGGGCCTATATGACAGAAGATGACAATTTTCGTGCGGCCTTTTCCGGCTTCCTTCCCAATCTGGCCCAATCTGGCCGCGCCCGGAGACGTTCATGGCAGATGTGACCATCTACACCCGCGAATATTGCGGCTACTGCGCCCGCGCCAAGGCTCTGCTCGATTCCAAGGGCGTTCCCTATACCGAGCATGACGCCACCTATTCGAGGGAGCTGCGCGAGGAGATGATCGGCAAGGCGAACGGCCGCGCCACTTTCCCGCAGATCTTCATCAACGGAGAGCATGTCGGCGGTTGCGACGACCTGCACGCGCTCGAACGGGCCGGCAGGCTCGATCCGATGCTGGCTGCCTGAGGAGCAAGGCGATGGCGTTCAAGGCAGCAGCGATCCAGATGTGCTCCGGTGTCGATCCGGAACGGAATGCCGCCGACATGGCCCGGCTGGTGCGCGAGGCGGCGGCGCATGGCGCGACCTACATCCAGACGCCGGAAATGACCGGAGCCCTGCAGCGGGACCGCAAGGCGATGCGCGAAGTCCTGCGCGACGAGGCGAGCGACATCATCGTTTCGACTGCCCGCGACCTTGCCGGCGAACTCGGCATCCATCTGCATGTCGGTTCGACGGCGATCGCCATCGAGGGCGGGAAGATCGCCAATCGCGCCTTCCTGTTTGCGCCCGGCGGCCGGCAGATCGCCACCTACGACAAGATCCACATGTTCGACGTCGACCTCGACAACGGCGAGAGCTGGCGCGAAAGCTCGGCCTATGAGCCGGGCGTTTCGGCGCGGGTGGCCGAACTGCCGTTTGCAAAGGTCGGGTTCGCCATCTGCTACGACGTCCGGTTTCCGCAGCTTTTCCGCGCCGAGGCGCTGGTGGGCGCCGAAATCCTGACGGTGCCCGCCGCCTTCACACGCCAGACCGGCGAGGCGCACTGGGAAATCCTGCTGCGCGCCCGCGCCATCGAAAACGGCGCCTTCGTGATCGCCGCCGCCCAGGCGGGCGTTCATGAGGACGGCCGCGAGACCTTCGGTCATTCGATGATCGTCGATCCCTGGGGCAAGGTGCTGGCGTCGGCGGGCGGAACCGGTGAGGCGGTCGTGCTTGCCGAAGTCGACATCGCGGCGGTAAAGGCCGCGCGCGGAAAGATCCCCAATCTCAAGAATGCCCGCGAATTCGTGCTCGACACGGTGCCGGACACGGCATCGGGCGCGGCGGGAGGTGTTGCTGCTTGATCAAGTATACGCTGACCTGTGAAAACGCCCACACATTCGAAGGCTGGTTCTCCGAAAGCGCCGATTTCGACCGCCAGGTGGAGAGCGGTTTCCTGACCTGTCCGGTGTGCAATTCCGCTTCGATCTCGAAATCGCTGATGGCGCCTTCCGTCTCCACCGCCCGCAAAAAGGAAGCGAAGCGGGAAATGGTGATGGACATGGCGCGGCAGGAGGCGATGGCGAAGCTGAAGCAGGCGATCGCCGAGATCAAGGCCGGTGCCGAGGACGTGGGCGAGAAGTTTCCGGAAGAAGCGCGCAAGATCCACTACGGCGAGGCGGATGCCCGCGGCATCATCGGCCAGGCGAGCCTCGGCGAGGTGCGCGACCTGCTGGAAGAGGGCATCGAAGTGGCCCCGCTGCCGGTGCTGCCCGAGGACGCCAACTGAGTTCACCCGGGCGGCCCCTTCATTTCAAAGAACCCGAAAGGCCGGGCGGATCGAGATTCGTTCGGCCTTTCGCGCATGTGGCGGGATGAAGTGTAGCCGGGGATGCGGAGGCGGGGATGATCATTCTTCGGGGAGGAGGATGCTCTTGCAGTCCTGCGCGCCGTGAAGAATCCTCAGAACGGATATCTCCCTGCCGAGAAGCGGGTTATCCCGCCCGTTTCGCCAGCATCATGTAATTGACGTCCATGTCGGCGGAAAGGTTCCAGCGGTCCTGCAGGACATTGTAGAAGACGCCGGTGCGGTGGACGATCTCCAGGCCGCTTGCCGAGAGCGGTCTTTCCAGCTCCTCCGGGCGGACCAGCTTTTCGTATTGATGCGTGCCCTTCGGCAGCCAGCGCAGGATGTTTTCGGCGGCGAAGATCGCCAGCGCGCCGGCCTTGAAGGTGCGGTTGATGGTGGCGACGAACATCAGCCCGCCGGGCCGGACCATTTTCGCGCAGGTGGAGATGAAGAAGTCCACGTCCGCGACATGTTCGACGACTTCCATGTTGAGCACGACGTCGAAGGTCTCGCCCGCTTCCGCGAGCTGCTCGGCGGTGACGGCGCGGTAGTCCACCACCGTGCCGGTCTCGGCCGCATGGGTGGAGGCGATGCCGATGTTCTTTTCCGACGGATCGGCGCCGACGACGGTGGCGCCCATGCGGGCGACCGGTTCCGAGAGCAGGCCGCCGCCGCAGCCGATATCCAGCACACGGAGACCGGCAAGCGGCAGGTGGCTCTTCGGGTCGCGGCCGAAATTCTCCGATATCCGGTCCCGGATATAGGCGAGCCGGACAGGGTTGAACTTATGGAGCGGCCTGAATTTTCCCGTCGGGTCCCACCATTCGGCCGCCATGGCGGAGAACCGGTCGACTTCGCTCTGATCGATGGTGCTGCGGGCGGCTTCGGTCATGGTCTTCATCCCTTCGTTTCATTGCCTGAAGTCGGATGACGGGAAAGGGAAGTCAAGAGTTTCTTGCTGTGGCGCCGTCCTGTCGCACGCTCGACGCAGGCCCGGACCAAATCCATTTCGGGCCAGTCCTGCTTTACCTGCCGCAGGCCGTCCATGACTCGCTTGTATCCTTCGAAAATCCGCGGCGCCTGGTTTGCGACGCAAAAAGGAAGTTCGGCGCAGGCCTTGCCGCTGAGGCCGATTTCCCGCTGGGCGCGGACGGCCCATGCCTGATGCGGCGAGGGCAGCATCGGGCCGCAGCACACACGCCGGCGGCGGCAGGTGCGCAGGCGGCATATACGCCCGCGGATGCACATGAGCGACGAGGTGGCGCGGCAGAGTTCCTCATGCTGCTCGGCCCGGCGCTTTTCGTATTCGCTGAAATCTGCTTTGCTCATGCGCGTTTTCCTCCATGCAGGGACGGATTCCGCCCTTGGCGATCCCGGTTGATTTTCTCTCCCGGTTTGACCGGGGGCAAGGTTTCGGCCGGGACACGTCGAGTGCCTCGTATTGAAATTGATAAGTGACACGCGACGTGTCCCGTTCG
>NZ_JBHMAA010000025.1:0-62479 GCF_042429745.1 Neorhizobium puerariae
CGCAGAGGGACCGGAGTTGCGCGGAAAAACACACCGAACGGGACACGTCGCGTGTCACTTATCAATTTCAATACGAGGCACTCGACGTGTCCCGGCCGAAACCTTGCCCCCGGTCAAACCGGGAGAAAATCAACCGGGATCGCCAAGGGATTATTGCGCCTGTCGTCATATGGCTTCACGCCGGGGCGTTCCTCACCCCTTCTGCAGCGCTCCCCGCATCGGATGGCCCTTGTAGGTGCCGAGGATGCGGACCTTCTCCGAGAAGAAGCGCAGTTCCTCCAGCGCGCGGCGCACGGGCGCGTCGTCGGGATGTCCCTCGATATCCGCATAGAACTGCGTCGCCACGAACTTGCCGCCGAGCTGATAGCTTTCGAGCTTCGTCATGTTGATCCCGTTCGTCGCAAAGCCGCCCATCGCCTTGTAGAGCGCGGCCGGAATGTTGCGGACGTTGAACACGAAAGTCGTGACGATCACTTCCGAGGGATCGCTCCGCGGCACCCATTTTTCATCGCGGGACAGGATCACGAAGCGGGTGACGTTGTTTTCGGTGTCCTCGACATTCTCGGCCAGGATCTCCAGTCCGTAGAGGTCGGCGGCAAGCCGCGGGGCGAGCGCCGCCATGGAGCGGTCGCCCTTTTCCGCCACCAGTTTGGCCGCCCCCGCGGTGTCGCCCGCCACGACCGCTTTCCAGCCGTTGGCGCGGATGACCTTGCGGCACTGGCCGAGCGCGTGGATATGGCTGTGGACGGTGCGGATTTCCTCGCGCGCGACCCCCGGCAGGACCATCAGCTGGAAGTGGATCGGCATGAAATATTCGCCGACGATATGCAGCCGCGATTCCGGCAGGAGATAATGGATGTCGGCGACGCGGCCGGCGATCGTGTTCTCGATCGGGATCATCGCCAGATCGGCGTCGCCGTTTTCAAGCGCCTGGAAGGCATCCTCGAACGTCGGGCAGGGCAGCGGCTCCATGGTCGGGAACATGTCGCGGCAGGCCATGTCGGAATTGGCGCCGTGGTCGCCCTGGAAGGCGATGCGATTGGTGGGAGCGTTCATCGGAGACATCCGTCAGGAAGCACGCGCGGCAAGCATTGCACGCGCCTTTTCAAGGTCGGCGGGAGTATCGACACCGAGCGGCACGGAGTCAACGATTTCAGCATCGATGCGCATGCCGGCTTCCAGCGCCCGGAGCTGCTCGAGCGATTCGCGCCTTTCGAGCACGGACGGTCCGAGCGACACGAATTTTTCAAGCGCGGCGCGGCGGTAGGCGTAAAGCCCGATGTGGTGATAGAGCGGACCGTTGCCGTAGGGCGCGGTGGCGCGGGTGAAATAAAGCGCCCTCAGCCGCGTCGGGGAAAGCGGCGAGCCGACGATCTTCACCACGTTCGGATTGGTCTTTTCATGCTCGTCGGTGATCTCGACCGTCAGCGTCGCGATGTCGGTCGAGGGATTTTCGAGCGGACGCAGGGAGGCGCGCACGGCCTCCGGCTCGATCGTCGGCAGGTCGCCCTGCACGTTGATGACGAAATCCGCCTTCGCATCGGGGTCGGCTTTCCGCACGGCTTCGAAGATGCGGTCGGAACCCGACTGGTGATCCTGGCGGGTCATCACGACCTCGAACCCGGCGGCGGCCACCGCATCGTAGACGTCCTGATGATCGACCGCGACGATGATTCGCCCGGCTTCCGCTTCCCGCGCGCGCTTTGCCACCTGGACGATCATTGGCAGTCCGGCGATATCAGCCAGGGGTTTTCCTGGCAGGCGTGTCGAGGCCATTCTGGCCGGGATCAGCACCAGCGTCCGGTCAAAAGCCGAATTCTTCATGGGGGGACCCTTCTATTCCCGCGGAAACAGTGTCAAAAAGTCTCACGAGCGGGACGAATATCGTGTTGCAACGATGATGCAAAAGACATAGGTTCCGCGCAATTTCAAGATGGTCCGCCCTGGGAATGGGGGAGGGACAGGCGGTTGCGAAGGAGCGGTTGCGGATGAATTCCTATGTGAACATGGCTGCAGGCGCCCTGCTTGCTACGGTTTTCGTCATGATGTCGGTGTCGATTGCCTCGGAGGGCATCTTCCATTCGCCGCTTCCTGAAAAGGCCGGTTTTGCCATCGTTGCCGCCGAAGAGCCGGCTGCCGGCGAAGGTGGCGGCGAAGCCGCTCCCGCCGCCGTTCCGGTCGGGCAACTGCTTGCCAAGGCCGATGCCGCTGCCGGCGCGGCCGTTTTCAAGAAGTGTCAGAGCTGTCATTCCATCGAGAAGGGCGGGCCGAACAAGGTCGGCCCGGACCTCTGGGGCGTTGTCGGCCGCCCGGTCGCCTCGCATGAAGGTTTCGCCTATTCGGCGGGCATGAAGGATTTCTCCAAGGGCGGTTCGGAAACCTGGACCTTCGATCACCTGAACCACTTCCTGACGGCCCCCAAGGCCTATGTGAAGGGCACGGCCATGGGTTTCGCCGGTCTCAAGAACGACACCGAGCGCGCCAACCTGCTCGCCTATATTCGTGAACAGTCCGACAGCCCGGCTCCTCTTCCGGACCCGAACGCGGCGCCGGCCGCCCCGCCGGCCACGAACTGATCGGCCGCAAGGCGGAGTTTTTCCACAGATCGGATGCCCGGCTTCGGCCGGGCATTTTCGTTATGGGGTTCCGCTTCCGGAATCAGCCGAGCAGCCAGGCCCAGAAGCTGACGGTGACGACGCCGAAGGCCGTGGTGATGCTGATCACCGAGGCCGCCAGGCTGTGGCCGGCGCGGAAACGCTGGGCGATCAGCCAGGCGTTGATGCCGGTCGGGACCGAGGCCGTCAGCACCAGCGCCGCCGTCCAGTCGGCGGGCAGGCCGAGGAGGTGGCCCGCGAGGAACACGACCGCCGGCAGCAGCGTGAGCTTCAGCAGCGCCGCGGTGCCTGAAAGGCCGATATCGCCACGGATCTGGTATCGCGTCAGCGCCATGCCGATCGACAGCAACGCCACAGGGCCTGCGGCGGCCGAGAGCTGGTCGACGACGGTGGCGATCACCGGCGTCAGATGCAGGCCGAGGAGGTTGAAGATCACGCCGGCGAGGAGGGCGATCACCAGCGGATTGCGGGCGAGATTGGTGCCGACCTGCTTCAGGATGGCCATGATGCCGCGCTTTTCCCGCCCGTCGGTCCTGGCGACCGCGCCCTCCATCAGGATGGTGCCCGCCACCATCATCAGCGGCAGGTGGATTGCAAGCAGGATGGAGAGCGCGACCAGCCCGTCCTTGCCGACGATGTGGGCGACGAGCGGCAATCCGATGAAGACGTTGTTGGCGAAGGAGGCGGACATGCCGGTAATGACGCCGAGCTTGGCATCCCGCCCGAAGACGCGGGTGGCGATGAGATGGCCTGTCGCCCAGGTGACGGCGACGCCGAGAAAATAGGCCATCCACAGCCGGAAGGGCGAGACACCCTCGAAATGCGCGTCCGTGAGCGTCCGGAAGATCAGCATGGGCACCGCGATCTTGAAGACGAATTCACCCAGCGCGTCGCCGGTTTCCTCCTTCAAGATCCCGGTTTTCGCCGACACCCAGCCGACCAGGATCAGGATGAAGACGGGCACGACATTCACGAGAACGGAAGACACGGCAGGCAAGCTTTCGACAGACCAGGTTTTATGCGTCTAGCGCATATCGCAGGCCGCGACAAATGCGTTGATCGCAGAGGAACTTTCCGCAGGCGGGAGTGTCGGCCGCCAGCCAACAAAAAAGCGGGGCAATCCCCGCTTTCCCTCCTGGTCTCGTCCAGGACCCCGGATACTACGCCGCCAGTTCATCCGTGGTCGGCAGTACAACCGGATCGGGGATCTGTATAACCCCGGATCGTGACAGGGGCATGACGCTTGCCGGAAAGCCTTGTCTTGCCGGCATTGCCGTTATTTCTGCTTCCAATCGGGTCGAAACAGGAATACCGGTTTTCGCGGATCAACCTGTTCAAGAGGATCAAGACCGGATGCCCAAATTCGACGTGCTGACCATCGGCAACGCCATTGTGGATATTCTTGCCCGCTGCGAAGACAGCTTTCTGAGCGAGAATGCGATCATCAAGGGAGCGATGAACCTGATCGATGCCGAGCGCGCCGAACTTCTCTATTCGAAGATGGGCCCGGCGGTGGAAGCCTCGGGCGGCTCGGCAGGAAACACGGCCGCCGGCATCGCCGGTTTCGGCGGCAGGGCCGCCTATTTCGGCAAGGTCGCGGAAGATCAGCTCGGCACCATCTTCCAGCACGATATCCGGGCCCAGGGCGTGCATTACCAGACGAAGCCGGAAGGCACCTATCCCCCGACCGCCCGCTCGATGATCTTCGTCACGCCGGATGGCGAGCGCTCGATGAACACCTTTCTCGGAGCCTGCGTCGACCTCGGTCCGGAACATGTCGAGGAGGATGTGGTCGCTGAGGCGAAGGTCACCTATTTCGAGGGCTACCTCTGGGACCCGCCGCGCGCCAAGGAGGCGATCCGCGAGGCCGCCCGCATCGCCCATGCGCATGGCCGCGAGGTCTCGATGACGCTCTCCGATCCCTTCTGCGTCGGCCGTTACCGGGCGGAATTCCTCGATCTGATGCGCTCCGGCACGGTCGACATCGTCTTCGCCAACCGGCAGGAGGCGCTCTCGCTCTACGAGACGGAGGATTTCGAACTGGCGCTGGAGAAGATCGGGCAGGATTGCAAGCTCGCGGCGGTCACGCTCAGCGAGGAAGGCGCGGTCGTCATCCGTGGCGGCGAGCGCGTGAAGGTCGCGGCCTATCCGATCAAGGAACTGGTCGACACGACCGGTGCGGGCGATCTTTTCGCGGCCGGTTTCCTCTTCGGCTACACGCAGGGCCGTTCGCTCGAGGATTGCGGCAGGCTCGGCTGCCTGGCGGCCGCCATCACCATCCAGCAGATCGGCCCGCGCCCGATGGCGTCGCTGAAGGAGGCGGCCGGGGCGGAAGGCCTTATTTGAAGGCTTCGCCCGGATAGGCGCCCCAGATCTCGCCCTGCGCGACCCAGCCTTCGGTGCCGCCGGCTTCCGCGCGGCACCAGTCGCCGTTGCATTCGTCTATGCTGAGCACGACGCCGGGCTCCAGCTTGGCGACGATGCCGGCGCTGGCCTGCGGGTCGCGGCGCATGTTGACGAAGATGTCCTTGCCCTTGCCGCGCATCCAGGGTGCGGCAACCGCGGTGCGCTCGCCGGAAAGCAGCGCCTGGTTCACCCAGCCCTCGGTGCCCTCGGCATCGCGCACGCGCCGCCAGTTCTCGTATTCCTGGATGACTTCCATCGGCGTTCCGGATTTCATGTACATCCAGGAGACGGCGTAATCCGTGCTCGGGCCGATCCGGATATTCACCTTCCTCGACTTGAGGCTGACGAAGCGCGGCAGCGGCAGGCCGCTTGCCCCTTTTGCGCCCTGGGCGTAAGCCGTTGTCGAAATGGACAGGCAGGTGGCGATGCCGAAGGTGAAAGCGGCGAGGGAGCGGAGAATGACGCGACGCATGAGTATGGTTCCGGCTGAAAGACCACGGGCGTCGAGCCGACCTTCGCGAGGTTTTGTTTGTCTTCGCCGACGGGTCTGGTAGAAAACGCCCTGGATGAACCGAATATCGCGCGACTTGGTTAAGGACCTCCTAAAAGGCGCCGGATAGCGAACCTCATGACGGCAAAAAAGAAACCCAAGGTCTACATCACCCGCAAGCTCCCGGACGCGGTGGAAACCCGCATGCGGGAACTGTTCGAGGCCGAACTCAATATCGACGATGCGCCGCGCACGCGCGACGAGATCGCCGCGGCGATGAAGACCGCCGACGTGCTGGTGCCGACGGTCACCGACAGGATCGACGAGGCGCTGATTGCCGAGGCCGGGCCGCAGCTCAAGCTGATCGCCAGCTTCTCCAACGGTTTCGATCATATCGACGTGGATGCCGCCGCCAGGAAAGGCATCACGGTCACCAACACGCCCAACGTCCTGACCGAGGACACCGCCGACATGACGGTGGCGCTGATCCTGGCCGTCAACCGGCGGCTGGTGGAAGGTTCGCGCATCCTCACGGACCGCCCGGGGGACTGGGCCGGCTGGAGCCCCACCTGGATGCTGGGACGGCGCATCTGGGGCAAGCGCATCGGCATCGTCGGCATGGGGCGCATCGGCACCGCCGTTGCCCGCCGGGCCAAGGCCTTCGGCCTGTCGATCCACTACCACAACAGGAAGCGGGTCAACCCGGCGACCGAGGAAGAGCTGGAGGCGACCTATTGGGACAGCCTCGACCAGATGCTCGCCCGCGTCGATATCGTCTCGGTCAACTGCCCGTCGACGCCGGCGACCTTCCACCTGCTTTCCGCGCGCCGGCTGGCGCTGATGCAGCCAAGCGCGATCATCGTCAACACGGCCCGCGGCGACATCATCGACGAGGCGGCGATGATCCAGCTTCTGCGTGACGGCAGGATCGCCGGCGCCGGCCTCGACGTCTACCAGAACGAACCGGTGGTGAATCCGAAGCTCGTCAAGCTGGCGAACCAAGGCCGCGTCGTCCTGCTGCCGCACATGGGGTCCGCGACGATCGAGGGCCGGATCGACATGGGCGACAAGGTGATCATCAACATCCGGACCTTCTTCGACGGGCATCGCCCGCCGAACCGGGTGCTGCCGGGCCGCAACTGAGATCAGGCCAGCCGCTTCTGCATTTCGATGGAGGTGGTGCGGGCAAAACCCGGATGGGATTTCTCGGCGGTCCTGGAAAAGCCCCACCGCGCGAAGGTGGCGTGATTGCCGGCAAGCTCGATCCGGGCCTCGAGCCTGAGCGCCGGCAAGCCCCTTTCCCGGGCGACGTCCTCGGCGATCGTCAGCAGCCGGCGGCCGAGACCCTTGCCCTGATGGTCCGGCGCGACGGCGAGCTTGCCGATATAGAGGAAACCGGGTTCGGGCCTCAGGAAAACGCAGCCGGCGAGTCCCCCGTTCTCGATCGCGGCGAAGGCGGTTTCGGCCTTCGCCTTTTCGGCGAGCGATGCCGGCGTCAGCAGATGCGCCGAGGAAGGCGGGTCGATGACGCCGTCCATATAGGCGAAGGACGCAAGGATGAGCGCCAGCAGCTCGTCGAAGCGGCTGAAATTCTCGTCGATGCGGATCGTTTCGATCATTCGGCGGCAGCCTTCGCGGCACGTCGCCTGTATTTGATCGTGTCGAACCGGGCGGCGAGCGAATCGTAGAGCATCAGCCGGCCGACGAGCGGTTCGCCGATGCCGGTCAGAAGCTTGATCGCCTCCATGGCCATCACCGTGCCGATGACGCCGGTCAGCGCGCCGACGATGCCGGTTTCGGCGCAGGAGGGGATGAGACCTTCCGGCGGCTTCTCCGGGAAGAGATCGCGGTAGGTGGGATTGAGAGCGCCGTCCGCCCCCGCCTCATAGGGCTTCAGCACCGTCACCGAACCGTCGAACCGGCCGACCGCCCCGGTCACCAGCGGAATCCTGGCGCGTTCCGCCGCATCGGCCGCGGCATAGCGGGTGTCGAAATTGTCGGAGCCGTCGATCAGCAGGTTGAAGCGGGAAAGATGCCGTTCTGCCCATTCCAGCGAGAAGCGCTCCTCGAAATCCACGATCCGGACGTTCGGGTTGAGTCTGGCGATCGCGTCGCGCGCGCTCTTCGTCTTCATCTCGCTGATCGTGCCGGTATCGTGGATGACCTGCCGCTGCAGGTTGGAAAGGGAAACGCGGTCGTCATCGACGATGCCCAGCGTGCCGATGCCGGCAGCGGCCAGGTATTGAAGGACCGGCGCGCCAAGCCCGCCGGCTCCGACCACCAGCACGCGCGCGTTCTTCATCTTCTGCTGTCCCGCGCCGCCGATCTCCGGCAGCAGGATATGGCGGCGATAACGCTCGATTTCTTCGCGGGTGAGGGTGTCCATGGAGTGAGCATAGCACCGGGGAAGGGAGGGTGTAAGATAGTTTAATTGGCTGCCACGATGCGCTGTCGGCCATGACCCCGTCATGCCCGGGCCTGTTCCGGGCATCCGCAACGGCCCGATATTTAGATTCTTGGGATAAGCCCAAGGATGACGAGGGAGTTCTTCACGGGCTGCTCGCCGAACCTCAGCCGCCGATGCCGCCGTGTGCGACGGTGAAGAACTGCGCCCGGTCGGCGAGCGCGGAAAACATTCCTCTGTCGGTGCCGGTCATGAAGGACTGGCCGCCGAGACCGTGGACAAGGTCGAACAGGGCCGTGCGCCGTCCCTCGTCGAGATGGGCGGCGATCTCGTCGAGCAGCAGGACCGGCGCCGAACCGGTCATGTCGGCGGTCAGGCGCGCATGGGCGAGCACGAGGCCGATCAGCAGCGCCTTCTGTTCGCCGGTCGAGCAGCGCTCGGCCTCCATGTCCTTCTCGCGGTGCCGGACGAGAAGATCGGAGCGGTGCGGCCCTTCGAGCGTGCGTCCGGCGGCGGCATCCCGTCCGCGTCCGTTGCGCAGCATGTCGAGGTATTCCTCCTCCAGGTCGGCGGCCGGCCGGTCCGCCGCATGGCCGAGAAAGCCTTCGAGGGCGAGAACCGGCGAGGGGAAGGGTGTTTCGCCGGAACCGGCCGACAGGGTCCTGAGAAGCCCGAGCATCTCCTGGCGCGCCGCGGCCATGGCGATCCCGAGGCTCGCCATCTGGGCCTCGATCGCCGAAAGCCAGGAGGGATCGAAACGTCCCTCCGAAAGCAGGCGGTTGCGGCTTCTCATGGCGCGCTCGAAATCGCTCGCCCGGCGGCCATGCGCGGGATCGAGCGAAAGCACGAGCCGGTCGAGGAAGCGCCGTCTGTCCGCCGAAGGACCGGTGAAGAGACCGTCCATCGCGGGGGTGAGCCAGAGGACGCTCAGATGGTCGGACAGTTCCTCGGTCGATTTAGCCGGCGTGCCGTTGATCCGGAGCTTGCGGCTCGCGGTTTCGCCATCGATGCCCTCGATGCCGGTGCCGATCGAGACCTCGCCCTCCATCCCGTCGACATCGGCGAAGATGGCGAAGCCGCCGGCGGCGCCGACACGCGTGACATCGGTCAGGACGGCGCGGCGAAGGCCGCGGCCCGGCGAAAGGAAGGAGACCGCTTCCAGAAGATTGGTCTTGCCGGCGCCGTTCTCGCCGGTCAGCACCACATGTCGCCCGTCGAGCACCAGCGCCGCTTCCGCATAGTTGCGGAAATCGGTGAGCTTGAGCCGGGAAAGGGAGATCTTCTGCGCCATCGGGAATCTTCAGTGTCGTTGAACAGGAGCTAAGGTTTCGAAGCCCGGATGGCAAGCGTTTGCGTCCATGCGGTCGAACGGGCTGGCCTTTTCCCCCGTGCGGCTTGCTCCCTCTTCTCCCCGGCGGGGAGAAGAGGGAGCGCTTCGCCTGCCCATCACTCCATAAAAACCCCGGCATGACTTGCTCACACGCAATCCGGGGAAGGCTGCCCGGAGAAGGCTTGATAGGAAGGTTTGCCTGTCACGGACCACCCTTCCATGGCTTTCACCTCTTCCACCTTTCCCGCACGTTACGGTTCCGATGAAAGCGCCGGCTCCCGCCTGCCCGCGAACGTCTCGCGAAATGCTCCGGCGACGGAAGCGGGGCTATTGCAGGCACAGCGGAAAGCGGCGGGGATGGACGGGAGCGCGTCTCCTGTTTCCTCCTCTGCGGGAGGGATAAGAAAATCAGCGACTTGACCGACAGGCCGCGCGCCGAATTCTTCAAGCCGGGGGAAATTTCGTCCCCGCCGGCAAGATGGCCGCACCGTCTCGACGACAAGAAGATCGCCATGTCCCGGCCGAATACTGCGGGTTTTTCCGCGTTGGAAAGAAGAGTTTCAGGGGCATGTTTCTTCGGTCCTTCTTTATTACGATTGTTGCGAATTCACCCGCATGGATAACAGTCCATTAAGACTTAATTCCTAGAAATGACCCTGCACACGCAAGCACTTCTCAAGCCCGGATGTTCGGGTTGCCCCCCTTCCTCCTGGAGTTATCCATGAAAGACCAGAAGCAGAAAGCTGATCTGAACGAGCGACTGGAATTCGTCGGTCTCGGCGAAGAACAGCGCCGGCATCTCTCCGAAATCCAGCCGGTCATCAGGAATGCTCTCGGCGCCACGCTGGATGCTTTCTATCGCAAGATGAAAGCCCAGCCGCACACGGCGAAGTTCTTCTCCAGCGAAGCGCACATGGAGCAGGCCAAGGGGCGGCAGTTCAAGCATTGGGAAGGGATCGCCTCCGGCCGGTACGATGCGGGCTATGTCGATGCCGTTTCGCGGATCGGCCATGCCCATGCCCGCCTCGGGCTGGAGCCGCGCTGGTATATCGGCGGATATGCGCTGGTTCTCGACGGGCTCATCCGGGCTGTGGTCAAGGAGGAGGTCAAGGGGTTCTTCAAGGAGAAGAAGGCCCGCGCCCTTTCCGACCACCTGACGGCCATCGTCAAGGCCGCCTTGCTCGACATGGACTACAGCATCTCCATCTACCTGCAGGCGCTGAACGACGAGCGCGAACGGGCGGAGGCGCAGCGCGAGCAGGCGAAAAGCGAGCAGGACACGGCGCTCGCCGCCCTGGACGCGGCGCTCGGAAGCCTTTCCGAACGGGATCTGACGGCCGAGCTGTGGCAGGAGCTCGCACCGGATTTCGCCAAGCTGAAACAGAACTACAATGCCTCCATCGCGGAACTGGATTCCGCCATGCGCGAGATCGACAGTTCGGTGGAACAGGTCCGTGCCGAGGTGCATGGCATTTCCTCCGGCTCCGACAACATGGCCAAGCGCACCGAACAGCAGGCATCCGCCCTGGAGCAGACGGCGGCGGCGCTGGAGGAAATCACCACGATCGCGGCCCAATCGGCGCAGCGCACGCGTGAAGTGCAGGACATCGTCCGCGATTCCGCCGCCGAGACCGTTCTCTCGGGCCGGGTGGTGGAAGAGGCGATCGCCGCCATGGGCGATATCGAGCAATCCTCCCGGAAGATGACGCAGATCATCGGCGCGATCGACGAGATCGCCTTCCAGACCAATCTGCTCGCCTTGAACGCGGGCGTCGAGGCCGCCCGCGCCGGCGAGCAGGGCAAGGGCTTTGCGGTCGTCGCCCAGGAGGTCCGCGAGCTCGCCCAGCGTTCGGCCGCCGCGGCGAAGGAGATCAAGGAACTGATCGACCGGTCCTCCGCCGACGTGCATCGCGGCGTCGATCTCGTCAACAAGACGGGCGAAGCCCTGGTCAGCATCGGCGCGCGGGTGAAGTCGATCGACGAACATATCGGCTCCATCGCGCTGTCGGCCCAGGAACAGTCTTCCGGCATCGAGGAGATCAATTCCGCGGTCCGCGACATGGACCAGATCACCCAGCAGAACGCCGCGCTGATGGAAAAGACCCATGCCTCGACCCAGAGCCTCGTCGGCATCAGCAGCCGCCTTGCCGCGCTGGTCGGACGGTTCAAGACGAAGGCTTCGCGCGAGGCCTTCGTGGAGCGGCCCCGCCTTCGGGCCTGACCCGGGACGCCCGATCCGAACCTGTGGCGCGCCGCGCCGAAAGCCGGACCGGCATCGCGAATCCATTCACATCGGCCCGAAAATCGATTTCGATTTTCGGGCCGATGTTATAGTGTCGCGCCTTTCCAAGAAATTGGGTCGAGAGACATTGGGCCAAGGGAGATTGGGCATGACCGACCAGGACCGTCCTTCCTGCATCCGACACTGGACCGAGGTCGAGAAGCCGACCGAAACGCATTATCGCGGCGACGACGAACTGATGGGTTTCGGCGCGGCGCTCGGCCGGCATTTCGGCCTGACCCGGCTCGGCATCCATCACCATCGCCTGCCGCCCGGCCGCCGCACCTCGTTCCCGCATGCCGAAAGCCTGGAGGAGGAATTCGTCCATGTGATCGAGGGCACGCCGGATGTCTGGCTGGACGGCGAACTGCACCGCCTGAAGCCGGGCGACTCGGTGGGTTTTCCGGCAGGCACCGGCCTGGCGCACACGTTCATCAACAATACGCAGGCCGAGATACGCCTGCTGGTCGTCGGCGAGACGGAGAAACCCGAAAACCGCATCGTCTATCCCAGGAATCTCGACATGCAGCCGGTCCGGTCCGACTGGTGGAATGACGCGCCCGTCCGGCCGCTCGGAGCCCATGACGGCATGCCGGACAAGGTTCGGGCCTGGAAGGCCGCGAAGGGCGGCGAGGGAAAGAGGCAGTGACCGACGAGGAAAGACTGGTGAAGCTCGAGGAGCTCGCCGCCCATCAGGCAAAGGTGATCGAGGAACTCTCCGACCAGCTTGCCGGGCAATGGAAGGTGCTCGACCAGACGCGCATCAAGCTCGACCGCCTGACGGAGCGGTTTCTGGAGCTGGAGGAGACGTCGCGGGAGGCAGCGCCCGTCACCAGGCCGCCGCATTATTGAACGGCTGGATTGAATGCCTGGATTGAATGTTTGGGCTTGATGGAAATCAAGGGAGGCGCGGGAGGCGCCTGCTATCGGGGAATGGCCGGAATCGCCGGCATTCCGGACAGGTCGCTTCATGACGCCCTTGCAATTCATCCTCGCCATCCTGCTGCTTCTGTGCACGCCCGGACCGACGAACACGCTGATGGCGCTCGGCGGCTATTCCCGCGGCTGGGCGAGGGCCCTGCCGCTGATCCCGGGCGAGCTTTTCGGCTATCTCGTCGTGATCGTTCCGGTGGCCACGCTCGCGGCCCCTTTCTTCGATGCCTATCCCGAGGCTGCGATCTGGACCAAGCTCGCGGCCGGCCTGTGGGTCCTGTATCTGAGCTATCGCCTGTGGACGTCCGGGAAGAAGGCGAAGGAGGGCGCGGAGATTTCCGTCCGGCAGGTCTTCGTGACGACCGTGCTCAATCCCAAGGCGCTGATCATCGCGCTCGTCATCATGCCGCATGCCGGGTTGCTGCGGCTTCTGCCCTGGCTCGGCCTGTTTGCGGCGCTCGTCCTGTTTGCCGCCAATGGCTGGATAGTGTTCGGCAACCTGATGCGCCGGACCGAAAGATTCGAGATCAAGCCGGTCCTCGTGCATCGCGTCGCGGCGGCCTGCCTTTTCCTGTTCGCGATGATCCTTGCGAGCTCTTCGATCCAGTCGCTTGCCTGATTGAGCCGGCCTTTACCTGAGCTGAGCATCCCGCCCGAGCCGAGGTCGCAGGTCAGGCCGATGCCCTGCGCGCCGTCATCCTCGGGCTTATCCCGAGGATCTGCCGTGCTTCGATAGGTCGAAAGGCCTGTATGCCCGGCACGAGGCCGGACATGACGAAAGTGAAGCTGGGGCGCCAAAGGTCGGCGCCGGAAGCTCAGTTGTCGAAGAATTCCTTCATCCGGGCGAAGAAGCCGGTGGATTCCGGATTGTTCTCCTTGGAGGAGAGCTCTTCGAATTCCTGTAGCAGCTCGCGCTGCCGCTTGGTGAGCTTCTGGGGCGTCTCGATCTGGATCTGGATGTAGAGATCACCCGTCTGCGAGGATCTCAGCACCGGCATGCCCTTGCCCTTGAGGCGGAACTGTTTGCCCGCCTGTGTGCCTTCCGGCACGGTGACGCGGGATTTCGTCCCGTCGAGCGTCGCCACGTCGAACGTGCCGCCAAGCGCCGCCGTCGTCATGGAGATCGGCACGGCGCAATAGAGGTCCGCTCCGTCGCGCTGGAAGAACTGGTGCGGCTTCACCGACAGGAAGATATAGAGGTCTCCCGCAGGTCCCCCGCGCGTGCCGGCCTCGCCTTCGCCCTGCAGGCGGATGCGGGTGCCGTCCTCGATGCCGGCCGGAATGTTGACCGACAGCGAGCGCTCTTCCGTGACGCGGCCCTGGCCGTGGCACTTGGTGCAGGGATCGGTGATCGTCTGGCCCCGGCCATGACAGGTCGGGCAGGTCCGTTCGACCGAGAAGAAACCTTGGGAGGCCCGCACGCGGCCGGAACCCTGGCAGGTGGCGCAGGTCTTCGGCTGCGTGCCGGGCTTGGCGCCCGAGCCAGAACAGACGTCGCAGGTGATCGAGGTCGGGACTCGGATCTGCGCCGTCTTGCCGGAGAACGCTTCTTCCAGCGAAATTTCCATGTTGTAGCGAAGGTCGGCGCCGCGCTCGCGGCCGCCGGCCGAGCGGCGGGCGCGCCCGCCACCCATCATCTCGCCGAAAATGTCCTCGAAGATATCGGAGAACCCACCGGCGCCTGCGCCCGAGAAGCCGCCTGCGCCACCGCCGCCCATTCCGCCCTGCTCGAAGGCGGCATGGCCGAAACGGTCGTAGGCCGCGCGCTTCTGGGGATCTTTCAGGGTCTCGTAGGCCTCGTTGATCTCCTTGAACTTCTTCTCGGCCTCATCATCGCCCGGATTCTTGTCCGGATGATATTTCATGGCCAGCTTGCGGAAGGCGCTTTTCAGTTCCTTCTCGTCGGCCGATCTGCCGACACCCAGCGTTTCGTAAAAGTCTGCTTTTGCCATGGAGATAACCGGCTCCGGAAAGGGTTCCGGCTGCACGAAGGCAGCCGGATACTTCAGTCAACTATGGTCGAGGTCTTGCCATCAGGCAACCGACGATCAAGCCGACTTCTTGTCGTCCTTGACTTCCTCGTAATCGGCATCGACGACATCGTCGTCCTTGCCGCCTTCGGAGGATGCCCCTTCCGCCTGCTGGGCCTCGTAGATGGCCTGGCCGAGCTTCATGGAGACTTCCATCAGCGTCTGCGTCTTCGCCTGGATGTCGTCGGCATCCGGCTCGGAAGCCTCGACGGCGGTCTTCAGCGAAGCGACGGCATCCTCGATCGCCTTCCGGTCGGTCTCGGAAACCTTGTCGCCATATTCCGTCAGCGACTTCTCGGTCGAGTGGATCAGGCTTTCGGCCTGGTTCTTGGCTTCCACGCCGGCGCGGCGCTTCTTGTCGGCCTCGGCATTGGCCTCGGCGTCCTTGACCATCTTCTCGATCTCGGCGTCGGAGAGGCCGCCGGAGGCCTGGATGCGGATCTGCTGTTCCTTGCCGGTGCCCTTGTCCTTGGCCGAAACCTGCACGATGCCGTTGGCGTCGATGTCGAAGGTGACTTCGATCTGCGGCATGCCGCGCGGCGCCGGCGGCAGGCCGACGAGGTCGAACTGGCCGAGCAGCTTGTTGTCGGCCGCCATTTCACGCTCGCCTTGCGAAACGCGGATCGTCACGGCCTGCTGGTTGTCCTCGGCGGTCGAGAAGGTCTGCGACTTCTTGGTCGGGATCGTCGTGTTGCGATCGATCAGCCGGGTGAAGACGCCGCCGAGCGTTTCGATGCCGAGCGACAGCGGGGTCACGTCGAGCAGCAGAACGTCCTTGACGTCGCCCTGCAGAACGCCGCCCTGGATCGCGGCGCCCATGGCGACCACTTCATCCGGGTTGACGCCCTTGTGCGGCTCCTTGCCGAACAGCTGCTTGACGGTTTCCTGCACCTTCGGCATGCGGCTCATGCCGCCGACGAGCACGACTTCGTCGATTTCGGCAGCGGTGACGCCGGCATCCTTGAGGGCGGCCTTGCAAGGCGCCACGGTGCGCTGCACGAGGTCGTCGACCAGGCTTTCGAACTTGGCGCGGGTCAGCTTCAGCGTCAGGTGCTTCGGACCGGTCGCATCGGCCGTGATGAACGGCAGGTTGATTTCGGTCTGCTGCGAGGACGAGAGCTCGATCTTGGCCTTTTCCGCAGCTTCCTTGAGGCGCTGCAGGGCAAGCTTGTCGTTCTTCAGGTCGATGCCCTGGTCCTTCTTGAACTCGTTGGCGAGATATTCGACGAGGCGCATGTCGAAGTCCTCACCGCCGAGGAAGGTGTCGCCGTTGGTGGACTTCACCTCGAAGACGCCGTCGCCGATTTCCAGCACGGAGATATCGAAGGTGCCGCCGCCAAGGTCGTAGACGGCGATCGTCTTGCCGTCCTTCTTGTCGAGGCCGTAGGCGAGAGCGGCAGCGGTCGGCTCGTTGATGATGCGCAGAACGTCGAGACCGGCGATGCGGCCGGCATCCTTGGTGGCCTGGCGCTGGGCGTCGTTGAAGTAGGCCGGGACGGTGATGACGGCCTTCTCGACCTTTTCACCGAGATAGGATTCGGCGGTTTCCTTCATCTTCTGAAGGACCATCGCGGAAATCTGCGACGGGGAATACTTCTTGCCATGGGCTTCGACCCAGGCGTCGCCATTGTCGCCCTTGACGATGTGGAAGGGGACGAGGCTCTTGTCCTTCTCGACCGTCGGGTCGTCGTAGCGGCGGCCGATCAGGCGCTTGACGGCGAACAGGGTGTTCGTGGGGTTGGTGACTGCCTGGCGTTTCGCCGGCTGGCCGACAAGGCGCTCGCCATCATCGGAAAATGCGACCATGGAGGGCGTGGTACGCGCGCCTTCGGCGTTCTCGATCACCTTCGCGTCCTTGCCGTCCATGATGGCGACGCAGGAATTGGTGGTTCCGAGGTCGATGCCAATTACTTTTGCCATTTCTTCTCTCTCCTTTAAGCGAACCGTCGGAACCCCGTTCAGGCATTCCCTTGACAGTTCCTCGACTGGGATGGTCTCGCAGCATCGGCTGCGGTCATGCCGCGTATATAAGGACGGGTTTTTCCGACTGCAAGGCGGGAAATCGCCTGTATCTCAGCAAATATAAGAGTTTGCTCCATCCTTTTGCGAGGACGCTTCATTGACCCATGAGGATGTCGAAGAGCGTCGTCTGCCGCGGCTGCCGCGTGGAGCCTGTTTCACCCACCTCGCCGGGCGGAATGGGACCGCCTCCGACCTCGACGGGCGGGACCGGACCGGGTGAGTCGTAGGGGCCGCGATACTGGCGGTAATCGCGCACCGGCACGTCGGCGGGCGGCACGATATCGCCGCGAGGACGGCGGTCGTCGTAGGCGGGCCGGTCCCCATGGGGATTGTTCCCGGCGGAGGCGGAATCCTGCGCCGGCGGGCGCGGCGCCGGCGGGTAGTCGGCGGGAGGTTCCTCCTGCGCATGGCGCGAGGAGCCCGGAAGAATGCCGGAAATGATATCGCCGATCGTCGTCGGCTCGGAGGCCGGCTGGGTCGCCGCGGGCGGCAGTTCGAGGCCGCGTCCGCTGCCGAACAGCGGCGTCGGCGTATAACCCTTCATGGCGGCCGTCATGTATTCCTTCCAGGCCTTGGCCGGCAGGCCGCCGCCGGTCACCTTCTTCATGAAGGCGCCGTCGTCGTTGCCGAACCAGATGCCGGTGGTCATGATGCTGGTATAGCCGACGAACAGCGCGTCGCGGAAAGACTGGGTCGTGCCCGACTTGCCGGCCGCCTGCCAGCCGTCGACCCGCGCGGCCTTGCCCGTGCCTTCGTTGATGACGCGGTTCATCATGCTGTTCATCGTGGCCGCGACCGGTTCGCTCAGCACGCGGGGCGGACTGGTATAGTCGGCCTCGTAGAGCACCTTGCCGTCGGTATCGCTGATGCGTTTGACGATATGCGGGGTCGCCTTGTAGCCGCCGTTCATGAACGAGGCATAGGACGAGGTGAGTTCGACCAGCGAGACTTCCGATGTGCCGAGCGCGATCGAGGCGTTGGACTGGAGTTCGGATTCGATCCCCAGCCGGTGGGCGAGGCTCACCACGTTGTCCGGGCCGACCTCCATGACGAGCTGGGCGGCGATGGTGTTGAGCGACTGCGCGAAGGCGGAAGCCAGCGTCACCTCGCCGCGATATTTCTGGTCGTAATTCTCCGGCGTCCAGTTGCCGATCTTCACGGGCGCGTCGTTGCGGACGGAATCGGGCCGGTTGCCCGCTTCCAGCGCGGCGGCATAGACGAAGGGCTTGAAGGCCGAGCCCGGCTGCCGCTTTGCGCGGGCCGCGCGGTTGAACTGGCTTGTCGCATAATCCCGGCCGCCGACGACCGCACGGATCGCGCCCGTCGCGTCGACGGAAACGAGGGCCGCCTGCGAGGCGTTGAGCTTGCCGCCCTCTTTCTTCAGGACGTCGTTCAGCGCCTTTTCGGCCGCCGATTCGAGGCGAAGATCGATCGTGGTCTCCACGACGACGTCGACCTTCGGTTCGCCGATCAGGCTCTTCACCTCGTCGACGACCATGTCCGCCGCATAGTGCTGCGCCCCCGACCAGTAGCTCTTGGCCTTGGCCGGCGGTTGCGACATGGCGCTCTTCAGGTCGCTATCGGTGATATAGCCTTCTTCCCGCATGGCGCCGAGAACCACCTGCGCACGGGCTTCCGCTGCCTGGGGATCGCGGGCGGGCGACAGGCGGGACGGCGCCTTCAGGAGACCGGCAAGCGTCGCCGCCTCGCCGAGATTGACGTCGCGCGCGGACTTGTTGAAGTAGCGCCGGGACGCCGCTTCCACGCCATAGGCGTTCGAACCGAAGAAGACCCGGTTCAGGTACATGGCGAGAATCTGGTCCTTGGTGAACTTGTGCTCCAGCCAGAAGGACAGCAGCACTTCCTGGATCTTGCGTTCGAAAGTGCGCTCCGGAGAAAGGAACAGGTTCTTGGCGAGCTGCTGGGTGATGGTCGAGCCACCCTGGATCGGCTGGCCGGTCAGGTTGTTGACGAAGGCGCGCGCAAGCCCCAGTGGGTCGACGCCGAAATGGTAATAGAAGCGCCGGTCCTCGATGGCGATCACCGCCTGGGGCAGATAGGGCGACATCTCTTCCAGCGCCAGCGCCTCGCCGCCGGTCGAGCCGCGGTTGGCGATGACCGAGCCGTCTATCGCCGTGATCTTCATGTTCGGCGGGCGGTCGGGGATCGTCCAGGTGCTGGCCGACGGCATCCGCGCGCCGTAATAGAGGACCAGGCCGCCGACGGCTATGCCGCCCCAGATGCCGAGGACGACGCACCAGTAGACCAGTCTCCGCAACGGGCCGAAAAAGCCGCCGCCTCCTCCCCCTCGCCGGGGAGCTTTCCTGCGGGGCGGGCGGCCGCGTTCCGCGCGCTCGGAACGGTCGTTTCGCTCCGTGCGGTCGTCGTTTCGCTCGGCTTTCGGCTGGCGTCTGGCAGGCCGTCCCGTGCCGGCGATGCGTTCGTCCGCGTCGAGCCGGAAATCGTCGCCCGCCCGCGAACCCTCGAAGGACGGCTCGACGCGCCTGTCTGATCTGCCCCTGGCTGCCATGATGAGCCGGCGTACCCCCATATCTCGCCTGTCGAAACAGGCCGTTGCTCAAATGTCCGATCGCCCGAGCCTTCGCTGGACTCTAAATGCGGCGATTTAAGGAGGGGTAAAGGACCGGTTCATCGCCTGCGGGCCGCCGGACCGCTTGACTTTCGTTCTTTTTTGTGAGAACAAAAAGAGAACATATGGAGGTGCCGATGTCCAGAACCGAGCAGGTGATCGAACGCGCCATGGCCGCCGTGGCGGCATCCAGAGCAATCCGCGAGGCGGAAGCCCGGCGGCGGCGCGAGACGTTCCAGAAGATCCAGATCGCCAACCAGCGAAAACCGAACATTCCGAAGGGCATCCAGCTTTCGCTGGACCTGCATTGAGCCTTCCGGACGGCTTGTACGACGGCCTCCGGCGGTCCCTCGCGGCGCCGGATCGAAGCCGGATCGAAGATGGCCGGCGGCTTCTTTTCCTCACCTTAAAAAAATCCTATTTCAGGTGGAACAAAAAACCGGAATCCCCGTTAAGAGGGATTCCACCTTGGAGGAGGGGAGGAAATGCACAAGATCGTCGAGGCGGTCGTCCGCAAGGGAGACCAATGCGTGCCGGTTGGGCTGGTCAGTATCAAGCAAGCCCTCGAAATGCCCGATAAACCATCGTTCGAATTCAGTCATCCTGCCTATGAAGCGGGAAAGACGGACATATTCGTGAACCGGGAAACCCTTTCGAAGCTGATGTGACGGGCTCCGCCGCATCGGCCTGAAAACCGGAACCGATTTCGAAAAGCGCGACGGGTGGGGTGGCCGCAGGCCCTCGCGGTTTTTGCGCGTCGGTGACGCGCGGTTCCGTATGCCGGGGCGCGGAACGGGGAAGAGCCGGGACCAGGGAAAACCGGCGGGATGATGGCGCCTGGAAACGCAAATTCGTGATTTCTGGTTCATCGCGCGGCGGAGTAACGTGCTGCCGCAACCATAGCGAAAGGAGAATGACATGAAGGCATTTCTCGTCATCGCAGCCGTTCTCGGTCTGTCGTCGTCCGCAGCCCTTGCGGAATGCGCCGGCCACAACGTGACGGCTTCCGCCAAGGTGGACAAGGAAATCACCACGGCAAGCATTGCAACGCCGGCAACCGACAAGCGCACTGAAGAAGCCGTTGTCCTGAAGCGCCAGCAGGCCGAAGGACAGGTCGAAGCCGCCGAATGACCGTTTCACCCGCGCCGGTTCGTGTCCGGCGCGGGTTCCCCTTGCCGGGCCCGCTGCGGAACTTCCCGTTTTCCGCTGTGTTGTCTCCGAAAAGGAGGCGGCCATGGCCAGAAAATCTCGCGATGCCGGCTTCACCGGCGAAGTAAGGAAGAAAACGGGTGTCGCCCCGGGGCGAAGACCGCGACGCGCAGGGTGGGCGACGAGGCGGGCATGGCCGCGCCCATGCGATCGATCATCCGTCGATCACGGGTTCGACCGTGGCGATCGCGGGTTTTCTGAGTCTTGTCGTCGGCTATCGGCTGGGTGCGTCACTGGCGTGGCGCGATCGCCGGCGGTGATGCTGCGCTGCAATTCTGGTTAGCAACCCGCGGCGGGCTGCACGTCCATATGCCATAAAAGCAATTTTAGGTAGAAATCCGTACGGGCATACCCCTATAATATACCCCTCTATAGTTGTTGTTGCCAATTTATTAGAAAAGGCTCACGCTAACTCATCTTCGATCGGGAGACCCATCTCTCCCCGGGGCGGTGGAAGGTCGGTCCGGGCCGGTCGCAATACAAGGGCCGCTGGATATTGCTTCCGACCCGGTTGCGAAAGAGGCAAAAAAGAGGGAGAAGAGCGGGTTTCTGATCGGATGTATATGGTCGGGAGGGTACAATGTCTACACAGATGGTCCGCAGCCCTGTCAATCCGGAACAGCTCAACCTGTTGCAGGAGGTTTTCGACCAGGCCTGTGCCGAGCACCATATCGACAAGGCGAGCCCCGATGCGGAGGCGCTTGCGCTCATTCTCGTGAACTCCCTGCAGAAGGGTTCGGGAGACAAGGACAGGCTGGCGGCGCTTGCCGAAACCCTGGCGAGGAGCCGTTGAAGCGCCGCATGGCGCCGGTCTGCAGCTTTGCATAAGGAACCTATCGGCCCCTCGACAGTTGACCGGTCTCTCGATCAACGCGCAAGGAGGCCGGCATGGCAGAACCAGTCAGAAACCTGAAAACGTCCGTCAAATCGAACAGCCCGTCTTTCGATCAGGAGCCGGGTGAGGATTTCAACGTCGAGATCGCGACGTTGCGCTCCGAGATCGCCGATCTGCGCGAGCTTCTCGCCGAAAAGACGGGCCTTGCCTATGACCGGATCGCCGAACGGGCAAGCGGCGCCGCGAGCTATGTGCAGCAGGAGGCCAGTTCCGTGGCCGGCACAATCCGCGAGCATCCCGCCGCCACGACAACGCTCTTCACGCTGATCGGCGCGATCGGCTTCGCGATCGGTTACGTCGTCGCGACAGCGTCCTCCGAAAGCAAACAGGCCTGGTATCGCCGTTATCTCAACGATCGCCTGTAGAACGCCATGCGTCCGGATGGACGCATGAAGGACGCTCGAACCTATTGAATCGATGTCATGGCCGCACCGGCGCGCGCGCCGCGCTCCGGCTTCAGGCCGCGACGTGGCCGTTGGGTTCCTGGCCGACGTCGACCCATGTCGCGCCGGTCAGGTCCGCCATGCGCTGGGGAGCGATGCGGACGGCGGCGTTGGTGGCGCCGGCGGCCGGTACGACTTCCTGGAACTTCCGGAGCGAAACGTCGCAATAGACCGGAATCCCGGAGGGCAGGCCGAAGGGGCAGACGCCGCCGACCGGATGGCTGGTGATCGCCACGACGTCCTCGCCGCCCAGCATGCGGGGCTTGGCGCCGAAATGATCCCGGAACTTGCGGTTGTCCAGCCGGCTGGTTCCGGCCATGACGATCAGCGCCGTCATCTCCCCGGCCCGCACGCAGATCGTCTTGGCGATCTGCTCGGGGGCAACGCCGTGGGCGGCGGCGGCAAGCGCCACCGTTGCCGAGCTTTCCTCGGTGACGATGACCTCGATATCGGGAGCGTGGGCGGCGAAAAAGGCGCGGACGGATTCAAGACTCATGGACCGCAGGATGGCGCAGGAAGGAGCCTGTCGCAAGCGGCGACGGAAGGTATGCATTTTTTGCATTGCTGCGGTGCGAAATTCTGGCTGTTTTTTAAGCTTCGATGCTGTATAACACAATCATCGAAGGGCGCACTCCTCCTCCCAAGCGCCCTCGATAGGACCAACAACACCTCCTCCTCCCGGTTGTTGGTCAGTTTCAGAAGCCCGGCGCTCCTCCTCCCGCGCCGGGCTTTCTGTATTCAAGTCCCTTGAAATCGTTAGCCCTTTGGGTTCGCTGAGCAGCATCTGCTTTTCCCGATCTTGACCTTTCGGCGCGAACGCCCTAGATGGGTGGCCATCGATATTTGTTTGATAGCCAGCACTACGCGCCTAGCGGCGTTTGCGACGATCTCTCTTCAAATACGAAACTTAAACGTTCCAGAGCGATCTATGCGAGGAACAGTCGGTCATATTTGCAAGGGAAAGGCATCGTTATGGCTACCGGTACTGTAAAGTGGTTCAACGCAACCAAGGGCTATGGCTTCATTCAGCCGGATGACGGTTCGCAGGACGTATTCGTCCATATCTCCGCTGTAGAGCGCGCCGGCCTCGGGCAGCTCAAGGATGGCCAGAAGCTCTCCTATGAACTCGTCAGCGACAAGCGTTCGGGCAAGGTTTCGGCAGATCGCCTCCAGGCGGCCTGATCGCGGCGGAAACCCGAGTCGAGACGAAAGGCCGGTTCGCCGGCCTTTTGCTTTTTTGGGTGATTTCAGGTTTGCCTCTTGCAAACGGAGATCATCGATCCCATCTGAGGATCAATAGCGTTTCCGACGCACCGCATGGCCAGGGCCGATAAAGGCACGGTGGCCATGTGCGTAACGGCAAATACGGGTGACCGTGCCGTCTCGGGGATGGTTCATATGTCCGTATTAACGGGATGTTTACCGATCTGAGAGACGATGACCGCTAGAGCCGCGTGGGTCTGAAGAAGATCGAAAGCGGCCGCGTCGGAAATGCTTGTCCCATTTCGAGTGACCACGGATGTACTGGCACCGGTGAATGGGAGTGGAAAGGTCGGGCTTGCCCGGCCTTTTTGTTTTCAGGGCCCTGCCGCGAAAGCGGCGGGGCCTTTTGTTTGGGGCCGGAAATGTCAGCCCGCGAGCGCGGCCATGATGCGCGCCCAGGAGCGGATGCCCTTGTGGAAGGATTTCAGGTCGTATTTCTCGTTCGGCGAGTGGACGCGGTCGTCGCTCAGGCCGAAGCCGACCAGCAGGGATTCCATGCCGAGCATGTTCTGGAAATCCCCGACGATCGGGATGGAGCCGCCGACGCCCACGACAAGCGCGGGCTTCTGCCACTCCTCCGAAAGCGCGGTCTTGGCCTTGGTCAGGACGGGAGAATCGTAGGCAAGCTGGATTGCCGGCGAACCTCCGTGCTTCAGGAATTCCACCGAGCAATCCGCCGGAAGTCTGGACTGCACATAGGCGCGGAAGCTGTCCCGGATCTTTTCCGGGTCCTGGTGGCCGACGAGGCGGAAGGAAATCTTGGCCGATGCCTTGGAAGCGATGACGGTCTTGAAGCCCTGGCCGGCATAACCGCCGCTGATGCCGTTGATCTCGCAGGTCGGCCGCGCCCAGATGAGTTCAAGCAGCGAGCGGCCCTTTTCGCCCGCAAGCTCGGAAAGGCCCACCTCGTCCAGGAAGTCGTTGCGGCCGCCGGTCAGCTTTTCCCATGCAGCCTTGATGTTGGCCGGCGTCTCCTCGACGCCGTCGTAAAATCCTTCAAGCGTAACGCGGCCGGTCTCGTCGTGCAGGCCCGCCAGGATTTTCGAAAGGATCTGGATCGGATTGGCCGCTGCGCCGCCATACATGCCGGAATGCAGGTCGCGGTTGGCGGCGGTGACGATGATCTCCTCTCCGACCAGGCCGCGCAGGGAGGCGGTGATCGCCGGCGTGTCCGCGTCCCACATGCCGGTGTCGCAGACGAGCGCATAGTCGGCCTTCAGCTCGGTGGCATTGGCTTCCAGGAAAGGCTGCAGCGAGGGAGAGCCGGATTCCTCCTCGCCCTCGAACAGCACCGTGACGCGCACCGGCAGGCTGCCATGCACGTCCTTGTAGGCCCGGCAGGCCTCGACGAAGGTCAGAAGCTGCCCCTTGTCGTCGGAAGAGCCCCGGCCGGTGATGATCTTGCGGCCGCCGCCGAGGTCCTTGACCTTCGGATCGAAGGGATCGTCCTCCCAGAGCTCGACGGGGTCGACCGGCTGCACGTCGTAATGGCCGTAGAAAAGCACATGCGGCGCATCGGCGACCGCGCCCGGGTGATGGCCGACGACCATGGGATGGCCGGCGGTGTCGTGCACCGAGGCTTCGAAGCCGATCTCCCTGAGATCCGCCGCCAGCCATTCGGCGGCCTTGCGGCAGTCGTCCTTGAAGGCGGGGTCGGTGGAGATCGACCTGATGCGGACGAAGCCGAACAGGCGCTCGAGGCTGGCCGGAAGGTTCTGGTCGGCGCGGGAAAGGACGGAGGAAAGATCGGTCATGAAAGAGATCCTGTCTTGAAATCGAGATCCGGCTCCTCTCGGGAGCTGAAAGTGTCGGTCGTTACGGCCCCGCCTTTGTTAGCAAGCCTTTACGGGTGGGCACAACGGCAAACAGGAAAAAGGATCGCGAGGGACAGGAAGGGAGGCGACGGTCGCGGCCGTCACGCGTTCAGACGATGCGCCTGCCGTCCGCATCGAGGACCTGCTCGCCGTCTTCCTTGGTGAATGGTCCCTTGTGCGTGTCCGGCAGAATATCGAGCACGATCTCCGATGGACGCGCGAGCCGCGTGCCGAGCGGCGTCACCACGAACGGCCGGTTGATCAGGATGGGGTCCCGGAGCATGGCATCGAGCAACTGGTCGTCGGTCAGGTCCGGATTGTCCAGGCCGAGTTCCGCATAGGGCGTGCCCTTCTCCCGGATCGCCTGGCGCACGGTGAGGCCCGCATCGGCGATCATCCTGACGAGCTGTTCCCGCGTCGGCGGGGTCTTCAGGTATTCGACGACGGTCGGCTCGATCCCGGCATTGCGGATCATGGCAAGCGTGTTGCGCGAGGTGCCGCAGGCAGGATTGTGATAGATGGTGGCTTCCATGGTCATCTTGGACCTTCCGGCGTGGCGGTCGTTTGGGATCGGGAACTATCTGCCAGCATCCAGCCCGCCAGGGCAAGCGCCAGGAGCGCGCCCGCAACCTCGGCGGCGATGAAACCGGGCAGGTCCGACGGGCGGATGCCGGCGAACGTGTCGGAAAGGGCGCGGGCGATGGCGACGGCGGGATTGGCGAACGACGTGGATGCCGTGAACCAGTAGGCGGCGGTTATGTAGAGCCCCACCAGCCAGGGAATGGTATCGGCGCGAAAGCGCAGGGCCGAAAGAATGGTGAAGACGAGCCCGAACGTGGCGACGGTTTCGGCGAGCCACTGCCCGAAGCCGGCGCGCGCCGTGGCGGAAAGCTGCACCAGCGGCAGTTCGAACATGGCATGCGCCAGGAGGGTGCCGGCGATCCCGCCGAGGACCTGCGCCAGGCCATAGGCCAGAGCGGCGCCGCTCGTCAGGTCGCGTCGCAGAGCAAGGACCAGGGTGACCGCAGGATTGAAATGCGCGCCCGAGATCGGGCCCAGGATCGTGATCAGCACCACGAGAATGGCGCCGGTCGGAAGCGTGTTGCCCAGCAGGGAGAGGGCGGTATCGTCCGTCAGCCTGTCCGCCATGATGCCGGAGCCGACGACGGCGGTCACCAGGGCTGCCGTTCCAAGGGCTTCGGCGCAAAGGCGCCGGGAGAGCGTGAAACCGGGCGCGCTCATGTCTCATGCGATCCCGGGTCGGGACGACGTGGCGCCTTCCATCGTGCCGATCGCACGCAACTGCCGCTGCAGGGCAAGCCTGTCGATCGAGGCAAGCGGCAGGTTGATGAAAGCCATGATGCGGTTCTTGAGATAGCGTGCGGCCTGGGAGAAGGCCTGCGCCCGGATGTAGGCCTCACCTGCGACGGCGGCCGGATCTTCCACGCCCCAATGCGCGGTCATCGGTTGGCCCGGCCAGACGGGACAGGCTTCGCCGGCGGTGTTGTCGCAGACCGTAAACACGAAATCCATCTGCGGCGCACCGGGAACCGCAAACACGTCCCAGCTCTTCGAGCTGAAGCCGTCTGCCGGATAACCGAGCGCTTTCAGCGTTTCGAGCGCCAGCGGATGAACCTCGCCCTTGGGGTGGCTGCCGGCGGAATAGGCGTGGAAGCGTCCCTTGCCTTCCGTGTTGAGGATGGCTTCCGCCAGAATGGAGCGGGCGGAATTGCCGGTGCAGAGAAACAGGACATGATAGATGCGGTCGGTATCGGTCATCGCAGGCTCTCCTTGGCTGAAGGGGTGCAGCAGGCCGCCATGGCGACCGTGGGGGCGCAGATCTCGGGATGTCCGGCACAGCAATCCTCCATCAGGAAGCGCAGCAGGCTGCCGAGCGCTTCATAATCGGCGCGATAGATGATCGAGCGGGATTCCCGATGTTGTGCGATCAGGCCGGATCGTTCGAGTTCCTTGAGATGGAAGGAAAGATTCGATGGCGAGACTTCCAGTTTCTCCGCGATCGCTCCGGCCGCCATGCCGGACGGTCCGGCGACGACCAGCATGCGCACGATCTGCAGGCGGGTCTCCTGCGAGAGAGCGCCGAAGGAAGCGATGGCCTGTCGTTCATCCATTATTCAATAATCCTTGAAATGTTGAAATAATGGATAACGCACATGAATGCGAACGGCAAGTCCATTTCTCGGGGACAGGTCAAAGCTTCCGCGCGTTTTCGACGATCATCCGCATGTACTCGATCATCAGCTCGCGTTCGAAACGCTTGAAGCCGGAGAAAAGGGCGGCGTCGGCGTCGGCTGCGGCCTCCACCGCCTGGGTTTCGAGATCGCGGCCGAGCTGGGTCAGCCTGATGATCTGGGCGCGGCGATCGTTGGGATGAGGGTTGCGCTGGATGAGCCCGTCCCGTTCCATGCGGGCGAGCGTATTGGCAAGCGTCGCCTGTTCCACCTCCAGCCGGTCGAGGAGCTGTTTCTGGGTGAGCTCGTCCTCGTGCCAAAGTTCGAGCAGGACGGGAAACTGGCCGGGGGAGAATCCGAGCGCCGTGGACCGTTTCTGCAGGGAGCGCGCAAAACCCTTGGCCAACTGGTTGGCAAGGTAGGTCGCCGAATGCGAGCGGTCGAATGCCATGGCTTCGGTTCCATTCCTCCCTGAATGAGTTTTCCCGACTGCGCGTCTTGCGGATATATCGCAGGCCATGCTTTCGCCAAGCCTGTGCGAAGACAGGTAAAATGGCAAGCCTCCGGAAAACGAAAAACCGCCACGGCCGGGAGGGGACAGCCGTGGCGGTTCTGATGGAGGGGCAAAGACCCGGAGAGGGGGATAGGCCTTTGCCCGGTCTGGTGCGGCGGGGGACAGGCCAGCGTCCAGACTGCGGCGTGATCAATCGCCGGTATCCATGAGATGTGGGGCCGAATACGGCTTTTCAAGGGAGCGTATATTACAATTCTGTAACGTTCCGGTGAGCCGACGGCCGGGCGGGAGACCGGCGGAACATCCCCGCCGGCTTCCAAGTTTTCATGGACGGATCAAGTGCCCCACGCTATTCCTTTCGCCCATGAAAAAAGGCGATCATCTCTTCCTTGTCGACGGCTCCGGCTTCATCTTTCGTGCGTTTCACGCGCTGCCGCCGCTCACCCGAAAATCCGATGGCTTGCCGGTCGGCGCGGTCTCCGGTTTCTGCAACATGCTGTGGAAGCTTCTGATCGATGCACGGGACACGTCCGTCGGCGTGACGCCTACCCATTTCGCCGTCATCTTCGATTATTCGGCCAGGACCTTCCGCAAGGAAATCTACGATGCCTACAAGGCGAACCGGCAGGCGCCGCCTGAGGAACTGGTCCCGCAATTCGGCCTGATCCGCGAGGCGACCCGCGCCTTCAACCTGCCCTGTATCGAGACGGAGGGGTTCGAGGCGGACGACATCATCGCCACCTATGCGCGGCAGGCCGAGGCGGCTGGCGCCGACGTGACGATCGTCTCTTCCGACAAGGACCTGATGCAGCTCGTGACGTCGATGGTCCACATGTACGACAGCATGAAGGACAAGCAGATCGGCATTCCCGATGTCGTCGAGAAATGGGGCGTGCCGCCGGAAAAGATGATCGACCTGCAGGCCATGGTCGGCGATTCGGTTGACAACGTGCCCGGCATTCCGGGCATCGGCCCGAAGACGGCGGCGCAGCTTCTGGAGGAGTTCGGCGATCTCGACCAGCTGCTTGCTCGCGCCGGCGAGATCAAGCAGGTCAAGCGGCGGGAGAATATCGTCGCCAATGCCGATCTTGCGCGGCTGTCGCGCCGCCTCGTTTCGCTGCGGACCGACGTGCCGCTCGACCTCGATCTGGGCGCCCTGGTGCTGGAGCCGCAGGATGGCCCGAAGCTCATCGCCTTCCTGAAGGCCATGGAATTCACCACCCTGACGCGGCGCGTGGCGACGGCCTGCGATTGCAATGCCGACGAGATCGAGCCGGCCGCCCTGAAGATCGAATGGGGCGAGGCGGCGCGCGGCCCGGATCTCGATGCCGGTGCTCCGGCACCGGCGGATACCGGCGAGGCGGCGGCCGAAGCGCCCGCCAATCCGCCGAAGACGCCCGTCGCCAGGGGCACCGGGGCGGCGACGCCCGCCGAACTCGCCGGGAGCCGGATCGAGGCTTTCGGCAGGTCGAGCCTCGATGTGAGCCGTTATGTGACGATCCGGGATGTGGAGGTGCTCGACGACTGGATCAGGGCGGCGCGGGAGACCGGCCTCGTCGGTTTCGATACGGAAACCAATTCGCTCGATCCGATGCAGGCCGAATTGGTCGGTTTCTCGCTGGCGATCGCCGACAATACGGAAAATCCCTCCGGCCTCGACGTCCGCGCAGCCTACGTGCCGTTGATCCACAAGACGGGCGTGGGCGACCTGCTCGGCGGCGGCATGGCGGAAAACCAGATCCCGACGCGCGAAGCGCTGGCCCGGCTGAAGCCGCTGCTGGAAGACCCGTCGGTCCTCAAGGTCGCCCAGAACCTGAAGTTCGACTACCTCGTCATGAAGCGCCACGGCATCACCGTCGAAAGTTATGACGATACGATGCTGATGTCCTACGTGCTGGAGGCCGGCAAGGCCAGCCATGGCATGGATTCGCTTTCGGAACGCTGGCTGAACCACAAGCCTATCGCCTTCAAGGATGTCGCCGGCAGCGGCAAGGCGGGCGTGACCTTCGATTATGTCGGTATAGACAAGGCGACGGCCTATGCGGCGGAAGACGCCGACGTGACGTTGCGCCTCTGGATGGTCCTGAAGCCGCAGCTTGCCGCGGCGGGGCTGACCACCGTCTACGAGCGGCTGGAGCGGCCGCTGGTCTCCGTGCTGGCGCTCATGGAGGAGCGCGGCATCACCATCGACCGGCAGATTCTCTCGCGCCTTTCCGGTGAGCTTGCCCAGAAGGCGGCGGCCTTCGAGGACGAGATCTACCAGCTTGCCGGCGAAAGGTTCACCATCGGCTCGCCGAAGCAGCTCGGCGACATCCTCTTCGGCAAGATGGGCCTGCCGGGCGGCGCCAAGACCAAGACGGGCCAGTGGTCGACATCGGCGAGCGTGCTGGAGGACCTTGCGGCCACCGGCCACGAGCTGCCGCGCAAGATCGTCGACTGGCGCCAGCTCACCAAGCTGAAATCGACCTATACGGACGCATTGCCCGGTTACGTCCATCCCGAGACCAGGCGCGTCCACACGTCCTATTCGCTGGCGTCCACCACGACCGGGCGTCTTTCGTCCTCCGAGCCGAACCTGCAGAACATTCCCGTGCGCACGGCGGAAGGCCGGAAGATCCGCACGGCCTTCATCTCGACGCCCGGCCACAAGCTGGTTTCGGCGGACTACAGCCAGATCGAGCTGCGCGTGCTCGCGCATGTCGCGGACATCCCCCAGCTTCGCCAGGCCTTTTCCGATGGCATCGACATCCACGCCATGACGGCTTCGGAAATGTTCGGCGTGCCGGTGGAAGGCATGCCGGGCGAGGTCCGCCGCCGCGCCAAGGCGATCAACTTCGGCATCATCTACGGCATTTCCGCCTTCGGGCTCGCCAATCAGCTCGGCATTGAGCGCTCGGAGGCAAGCGACTACATCAAGAAGTATTTCGAACGCTTTCCGGGCATCCGCGACTACATGGAAAGCACCAAGAATTTCGCGCGCGAGAACGGCTATGTGGAGACCATCTTCGGCCGCCGGGCGCATTATCCGGAAATCAAGTCTTCCAATCCGTCGGTGCGGGCCTTCAACGAGCGCGCCTCGATCAACGCGCCGATCCAGGGGTCGGCGGCGGACATCATCCGCCGCGCCATGGTGCGGATGGAACCGGCGCTCGGGAATGCCGGTCTTTCGGCCCGCATGCTGCTGCAGGTGCATGACGAACTGATCTTCGAGGTCGAGGACGAGGAGATCGAACGGACGCTGCCGGTGATCATCTCCACGATGGAGCACGCCGCGATGCCGGCGATTTCCATGAAGGTGCCTTTGAGAGTGGATGCGCGGGCCGCCAGCAATTGGGACGAGGCGCATTGAGCCGGTGGTTCAATGCTCGCGCGGAGAAGCCGGATAAAGGGATAGAAGCGCGGTCGAAAGCAATTCGTCCGCATAGGAAGAGGCGGAAAGCCGCGTGTCGGCCGCCATTCCTATTTCGTCGCAACGCCGGCGCACCGTTTCCAGCACCAGGTTGGCGATGCCGCGGGCATGCTCCACGTCCGCGTTCTCGGATGTATCCATTGCCAGCGCGAGCGCCGTCATCGAAACGATCTCGAGAACGACGACGCGTGCTTCGAGATCGACCTTTTTTCCTTCCGGCTGTCTCCCGTCCTGCGGACTGGTCCGAATCATGACCTTCCCTTTTTCTTCTTGTATGGAAAAAGGGAAATAGAGCCGTCCGGAAGACTTTAAAGCATCGGCCAAAGGTTTTTTGGAAATTTATCTTCCGGTGGTCGTGTATTCGCGGAGCACTTCGACCATGGCTCCGCCTCCCGTTTCGATCGCGCCGCTGTTGTCGATCGTGATCACCTGGTAATCGCCTTCGACGGACAGTGAACTACGCTCCAGCCGGCGGAGGATTTCTTCGCGCGTCTCGCGGCCGCGCGATTCCAGCCGGGCGGCCAGCACCTCCCGGCTTGCCGTCACGTTGATCACCAGGAGGCGGGGATAGGCGGCCTTGAAACGGCTGAGCGCCGAGCGGGAACCGTTGGCCACGACGAGCCGGCCCTGCGCGATGGCCTCTTTCGTCTCGACGGGAATGCCGTAGCTGAGCCCATGGGCTCCCCACGAGACCGCGAAGCGCCCGGCTTTTTCGAGGGCCTGAAATTCGGCCTCCGACACGCCTTCATGGTCCTCGCCGCCGGCTGCGGCGTCACGGGTGATGATCCGCCGCGCGAAGACGACGTCGTCACGCCCTTCGAAAAACCGGGCGGCATAGGCCATCAGCGTGTCCTTGCCGGCGCCGCTCGGCCCGACGACGGCGACCATGCAGCCGCCCGAACCGGTCTCCGCCCCTGTCGGTCGGTTGTCCATCATGCCACCCGCCGGCCGTTGCGCCAGACCGCGCGGGCGACCGGAACGCCGTGTTCGCGGTGCACGCGCACGAGATCGGCACGCAGCCCGGTATCGATTCGGCCGCGATCGTCGAGGCCGACCGTGCGGGCCGGCGTCGCGGTCACCATGGCGAGCGCCTTAGGCAGGGAGATGCCTTCCACCTCGTCCGCCAGCACGAAAGGCGCATGCAGGAGGCTGAGCGGCACGTAATCGGAAGAGAGGACATCGAGTACGCCGCGCTCGGCGAGGTCGCGGGCGGCGATATTGCCGGAATGCGACAGTCCGCGCACGACGTTCGGCGCGCCCATCAGCACGCTCATGCCTGCTTCGTGCGAAGCCCTGGCGGCATCGAAGCTGGTCGGGAATTCCGCCAGCCGGACGCCGTTTTCGATCGCCTCGTCCACATGGGCGAGCGTCGCGTCGTCATGGCTCGCGACCGTGATGCGCCGGTCGGCGCAGACCTGCGAGATCGCGATGCGGTGCGGAGTGGAGTTGCGGGCCGATTCCGCTTGCCGCTTGGCCACGAAAGCGGCGAAAGCCTCGTCGCTGAGCCCGCGCTTCTTCTGGTAGTAGAGCGTATACTGGCCCATCGTCTGGAACTGGCGCTGGCCGGGGGCATGGTCCATCAGCGACACGAGCTTGACATGGGGATCGTTCTCGAAATCGACGAAATGCTCCATGACATTGTCGGCCGAGACTTCGCAGCGCAGGTGGATGAAATGTTCGGAACGCAGCCGTCCGTCGCGGCTGGCGGCCTGGATGGCGTCGGCCATCTCGCGCATCTCGCCCCTGGCGAAACCGCCGTCCTCGTCCGCGCCCATGCGCAGGCAGTCGAAAACCGTGGTGATCCCCGAGGTCGCCACCTGCGCGTCATGGGCCTGGATGGCAGCCGTGGTGTTCCAGCGCACGCCGGGGCGCGGCGAATAGTGCTGCTCCAGGTGGTCGGTATGCAGCTCGACCAGGCCGGGGACCAGGTAATCGCCGTCAAAATCCTCGCCGACGCGGACACTGCCTTCGGAAACGTCGGCGATCCCGCCGTCGCGGATCTGGACGGAGCCGTGGATCACGCTGTCCTCCAGCACGATGCGGGCGTTGGTGAGCACGAGTTCGGCGGTCATGATGCGATCTTTCTATTTTCGGAAGCGGGCGCGAGCGGGAGCCAGCGGTGAACGATGAAGGGCGCCCCCCGCTCCTGTTCGACGAAGAGTGCGATCCCGTCGATCGCGAGCGGCGCATTTGCGAAGGCGGAAAAGCGGCGGTCGAGTTCCCCGCGCATGGCCGGCGCATGTTCGGGCGGCACCTGGCCGGTCAGCGTCATGTGGAAGCGGAATTCCTCCATGACATAGGGATAGCCCCAGCGGTGGAGGTTGGCGCGGTGCGCTTCGCTCAGGGCCTCCGGCTTGCGGCGGGCGATATCCGCCTCGGAAAGCGGCGCGCGGAACGGTTCGAATTCCTCGACGACGCGGGCGGCGAAATCCTGAAGCTCGGGATAGACGGTGTCGGGAACGAGAGCGAAGAAACGGCCGATCTGGCCGATGATGGCGTTCGAGATATCGAAGGCCGGGGTCTCTGACGCGAAGCGCTCGAAGGCGGCGATCAGCTCGGCTTCGCTGCGGTCCGGATGCAGCTCGAACGGCGCTTTCAGCGTTGCATGGAACCCGTAGCGGCGCGGATCGGCGGTCAGCTCCCGGATCGTGTCCCCGGCCAATCCGTCGGCCTCTGGCGTGGGGAAGGTCTCGCCGCCAAAGGCGTTGCGGGCGAGCCAATGCGTTGCCGCCTTCGTCAGCGGATGATGTTCAGCGGGCGAAAAATAAAGAGCGTAGCGCAAGACGGGATTCCGGAATCAGGAGAGGCCGGTGGCAGACTAACCTGCCACCGCGCCCCGAAACAGGACCCCGGGCTAAAAGATTTCCGTGACAGAATGATGATGGAATCCGGTTATTCGGCGCATGCGCGCCGTTATCCCGAAACCGGTGCGTGGCAGGCGACAGGCGTCAGTGGTTCTTCTTGCCCATGACGCGCGAACGCAGCGCGTTGGAGAGGTTGTCGAAGATGAAGACGACGCCGAGGATGAGCAGGACCATGTAGGCGACCTTGTCCCAGTCGGAATTGGTCTTCATCGATTCGAGCAGTTTCAGGCCGATACCGCCGGCGCCGACGGCGCCGATGACGGTCGCCGAGCGGGTATTCGATTCCCAGAAATAGAGCGATTGCGAGATGAAGATCGGCAGGACCTGCGGAACGACGCCATAACGCTGCACGATGACAGGCGCCGCGCCGACCGACTTCACGCCTTCGCGCTGCTTGTCGTCGACATTTTCCAGCGCTTCCGCATAGACTTTGCCCAGCGCCCCGCTGTCGGTGAAGAAGATGGCCGCGATGCCGGGCAGCGGTCCGGGTCCGAAGGCGCGGGTGAAGAACAGCGCCCAGATCAGCATGTCGATCGAGCGCAGGAAATCGAAGAGGCGCTTCATGCCCCAGTTCGCGACGCGGCTGCGGGTGATGTTGCGGGCCGCGACGAAGGCGAGCGGAAATGCGACCAGCGTGGCAAAGAGCGTGCCGACAAAGGCCATGACCAGCGTCTGCATGAGCTTCGACAGGATATCGGCGTGCTGCCAGCTCGCATTGTTGAGGAAGTTGTCGAGCGCGAGCGAGGCGTTGGACCGGGCGGGGTCGAGCCGCTCGCCGGAGAACATCAGGCCGGCGACCTCGCCGAAGCCGCGGCCCCAGAAGGGGGATTGGGTATCGAAGAAGAAATTCGCCCAGCCGAGGAAGCGCCTCTGTATGTAGACCTGGCTGTTGCGGATCTCGGCCTGGCCCTCGAAGCCGAAATAGACGTTCACCTTGTTGCCGTCCTGCTCCATCTGCGCCGGTGCGCCGGCCGGCAGCGACGCCCGTTCGGGCGTGATCGTCACGGGATAGAGCCTGCCGTCCAGATGGACGTCGACGCGGCTCGGCGTAATGTCCAGCCGGTCGCCACTGCCGCCGAAGGTGACGGTGTAGCCGCCGTCGGCCGAGGGGGTCATCCAGGGGATGGTGGCGTTTTGCGGATACTGGGCGCGGCTCGTCCACTGCGGCACCACCTGGCCGTTCTGGAAGCGCAGGCGCGGCTGGGCGCGCCAGGAATACCAGTCCTGGAGATAGATGGCCGCGCGGTCCCAGTTGCCGTTCACGAAGGTCGGGATGACGTTGAAGAAGACGAAGCAGAAAGCGAGATAGACGAGCACGACGGCGGCGGCCACGGCGAGGCCCCAGCGCTGCGCGAAGCTGCGGTGGAAGACTTCCGGATAGGAGGCAAGCAGGCGCTCGCGCTCGGCGGCGTTGACGGCAAGGACCGAAGACATCAGGCGGCTCCCCGTCCGAATTCGAAGGATTGCCTGCCGATCAGCCGGCGGCGCAGCCAGGCGGAGAACTGGTCGACGCAGATGACGGTGATCAGGAGCAGGATGATGATCGCATAGGTCTTGGCGGCATGGTCGCGGCCGATCGACAGGCTGAAGACCTCGCCGATGCCGCCGCCGCCGACCGCGCCGATGATGGTGGAGGCGCGCACGTTGATCTCGGTGCGCAGCAGCGTATAGGAGACGAAGTTCGGAAGCACCTGCGGCAGGATCGCGAACCGCACCCGTTCGAGCCAGCTGGCGCCGGCGGCGCGCAATCCTTCGTCCGGCTTCATGTCGGCATTCTCCACCACTTCGAAGAACAGCTTGCCGAGCGCGCCCGTCGTGTGCACCCAGACGGCGATGATCGCCGAGATCGGGCCGATCGACAGGATCGCCGCGAGAAGCCCTGCGACGACGATTTCCGGGAACGCGCGCATGATCTCCATGATCCGGCGCACCACCCAGCGCACGATGCCGGCGCCGACGAGGTTGGTGGAAGCGAAGAAGCAGAGCAGGAAAGCGCCGCTCGCGCCGAGAATGGTCGAGACGATGGCGATATTGAGGGTGATCGCGAGCTGGTAGAAGAAATTCGGGATATAGAAGCTGTCGGTGATCCAGATGCGGTCGCTGGTATAGTCGTATTTGATCGAGCCGTCCGAATAGGGCGACGGCAGGTCGAACATCGCCCGGAAGATTTCCAATGGGCTGTCCGGCACGAAATGCTTCAGGAAATCGAAGAAATAGGGAAGGCGTTCGAAGAACTTGCCGGAATTGGCGTCGTTGGCGAAATTAAGCGACGCCGCGAGCACGACGAGGAAGACCGCGATGGAGGCGACGGTGTAGATCCGCCGGGTCCGCACCTGGCCCTGGTAGTGGTCGAGTATGGTGCGGGAGCTGTCGCTCAACCCGCTCGAATGGTCGGCTCCGGCTACGTTCGCCATACGGGGACTGTCCTTGTAACGAAAGCGGCCGCCGCCGATCCCTTCGCCTGCAATATCGAGCCCTTTGCCGAAGCCTGGATGCCGGAATTGCTTCCCCGCAAGGGGAGAGATGGGGATGCGGCTTGCCGTGGGTTTACCTCCCCCTTGGCGGGAGAAGTTGCAAAATCAGCCCCCGGTTTCGGCCAGGGGCCGGATTTTGTTGGCGGGGAATCTGCTTTCGACAGGTCCCCCGCCGAAGGATCAGCCGCCGATGACCGACTTACGGGCATCGATGATCGTCTGGTAGAAGCTCTGGTCGACCGGGGCCCAGTCGACATAGCCGCCGCCGGTGAAGGATTCGAAGCAGGCCTTGTCCGTCTTCGGCAGTTCGGCGAAGTAGGCGGTGACCTTCTTCTGGAGGTCGGCGGGCAGCTTGTTGGAGACCATCAGCGGACCGTTCGGGATGAGCGGCGACTTCCAGACCTCGACGACGTCGTCCATGTCGAGCAGGCCCTTGGAGACCATCTGGTGCAGGTTGCCGGAGGTGTAGCCCTGGGCCCAGTCGCCCTGGGCGGAACCGAAGGTGGTGCCGACGTCGAACTTCTTGTCGAGAACGCCGAGAACGAGGTTCTCATGGCCGCCGCCGAAACCGGTTTCGGAGAAGTACTGCTTGACCGGCATGCCGATGTCCTTCGGCAGGGAGACGTTCGGCACGAGGTAGCCGGAGGTCGAGTCCGGATCGGCGAAGCCGAGCTTCTTGCCCTTGGCGTCGGCGAGCGTCTTGATGCCGCTGTCCTTGCGGGCGACCATGATCGAGTAGTAGCCGGTGGAGCCGTCGGCCTGCTTGGTGGTCAGGACCGGGGTAACGGCGTTCGGGTCCTTGAGGTAGATCGAGGCGTAGGAGGAGGCGCCCATGACGGCGAGGTCGATCGTGCCGCCGAGCAGGCCCTGGATGACGCCGTTGTAGTTCGGCGACGGGAAGAGCTGGACTTCGGAAACGCCGGTGGCCTTGACGAGGCCGGGCTTGACGCACTCGGTGCGGCGAACCTGGTCGGCTTCGTTTTCACCGCCGTCGAGGCCGATGCGCAGGACCTTGACGTCCTGGGCAAGCGCGTTGCCGGCGAGAGAGGCGATGGCGATCGTGGCCATCAGGATCTTGCGGAATGCAGACATGGAAGTCTCCTTTGGTGACATGGATGGTGTCAATCTTCCGGCCGTTGTTCCGGCGGCCGGCAACGGGTCAGCGCATGACGGCGGCCTGGGCCATCACGTTGCCGGAGGGCGCGGCTTCCGGGCGGCGCGTCGATTCGAGGCTGGTCGACGTCATGGATTCGTCGATGCCGGCGCCGTCCTTGTCCGAACCGTAGATCTCGCGCACGGCCGTAGCGTCGAGCGCCTGCGGCGGACCGTCGAAGACGACGCGTCCCCCGGCCATGCCGATGATCCGTTCGCAATAGCTGCGGGCGGTGTCGAGCGTATGCAGGTTGGTGATGACCGTGATGCCTTCGCGCTCGTTGATGTTGCGAAGCGCATCCATGACGATCTTGGCATTGAGCGGGTCGAGCGAGGCGATCGGCTCGTCGGCGAGCACCATCTTGGGCGCCTGCACGAGGGCGCGGGCGATCGCGACGCGCTGCTGCTGGCCACCCGAAAGCGTGCCGGCCGGCTGCAATGCCGTCTGCTCGATGCCGAGACGCTCCAGGGCGGCGATCGCCATGACGCGTTCGTCCCGGTTGAAGATCTTGAGGAGGCTCATCACCGTCGAACGGTGGTTCAGGCGGCCGAGCAGGACGTTGGTCATCACGTCGAGGCGCGGGACGAGGTTGAACTGCTGGAAGATCATGGCGCAGTCGCGCTGCCAGTTGCGCAACGCGGCCCCCCTGAGGGCCGAGACCTCGACGCCGCCGAAGTGGATCGAGCCGGAACTCGGCTCCTGCAGGCGGTTGATCATGCGCAGGAGCGTGGACTTTCCAGCACCGGAACGGCCGATGATGCCGACCATCTGGCCCTGGGGAATCTCGACGTTCACGGCATTGACCGCGATGCGGTCGCCGAAACGGCGGGTGACATTCCTCAGCTCGAATTTCATTCTCTCTTGTCCGTCCAACCCTGTTATACAGTTTCGATTAGCGGCGGTTCGTGAAGCCTGAATGTCGGTTTCATGTCGGGATTGTTACAATCCGCCGACGTTCGTAACGGTTATGTTACGCCGCATGACGCGACAGGAACTCTTCGGCCGAAAGTGCCCGGAAATCCTCGAGAGCGGCTCTCAGCTTCAGGTGATCCCAGTCCCACCAGGCGAGCCTGTCCATCGCCTCGCCGACCGCTTTCGTGAAACGTTCGCGAATGAGTTTCGCCGGCACGCCGCCGACGATCGTATAGGGCGCGACATCCTTCGAGACGACCGCGCCGGCGCCGATCACCGCGCCGTTGCCGACGGTGACGCCCGGAAGCACGGTCGCGCCATGCCCGATCCACACGTCATGGCCGATGACGACGCGGTTGTCACGCCGCCATTCGAAGAAGCTTTCCTCGTTCCCGGCGTCGTCCCAGTAGTTCGCGGCGCGGTAGGTGAAGTGATGCAGCGTCGCTCGCCAGGTCGGGTGGTTGGTGGCGTTGATGCGCACGGAAGCCGCCATGTTGACGAACTTGCCGATTGTCGCGCACCAGATCGATCCGTCCTGCATGATGTAGGAATAGTCGCCGATCTCGGCCTCGTCGATGCGGCAGCGCTCGGAGATTTCCGTGTACCGGCCGAGAGTGGAACCGGTGACGCTGGCGCTCGGATGGATAGCCGGCTCCAGACCAAGTTTCGTGCTCATGCTGCAACCGCCTTTCGCGGGGAGAACTGCGTGATGTCGAGGATGCGGTCGGCCACCGCCTCGCGGACTTCCTCGTCGTGGAATATGCCCAGAAGCGCGACGCCTTCGCGCTTCTTCTCCGCGATCATGTCGACCACGACGCGGCGGTTCACGGCGTCGAGCGAGGCGGTCGGTTCATCGAGAAGCAGGATGCGGTGGCGGGTGATGAAGCCGCGGGCGATGTTGACCCGCTGCTGTTCGCCGCCGGAGAAGGTGGCGGGCGGCAGCGACCACAGTTCCTTCGGCAGGTTGAGCTTCGAGAGAAGTTCGGCGGCCCTGTCCTTCGCCTCCGCCGCATCGGAGCCGCGGGCGGCGAGCGGCTCGGCCACGACGTCGAGGGCCGCGACGCGCGGCACGGTGCGCAGGAACTGGCTGACATAGCCCATCGTGTGCCTCCGCACGTCGATGATGGTGCGCGGGTCGGCATGGGCGATGTCGACGAGCCGGTCCCTGTGATCGACGAGTATCTGTCCGGAATCGACGGCATAATTGCCGTAAAGCATCTTCAGGATCGAACTCTTGCCGATGCCGGACGGACCGCCCAGCACGACGCATTCCCCGCTTGCGACGGAAAAGTTCACGTCGTTGACGACCGGCAGCTTGATGCCGTCGCGCAGGTGCATGATGAAGCTCTTGAAGACTTCCGAAACGACGAGGGGAGTAGCCATGGGTTTATCCTTGTTTTCGCATGGCCCTGTCCGAAGAACGGAGGTCGTCCCGTCTTTCGGGGGCCATGCGTCTCCTCAAACCTGGAGGATCGAGGAGACGAGCAACTGCGTGTAAGGCTCGCGCGGATCGTCGAGAACCCGGTCGGTGAGCCCGTGCTCGATCACATACCCGTCCTTCATCACCATCATCCGGTGCGACAGCAGGCGCGCGACCGCGAGGTCGTGGGTGACAACGACGGCCGACAGGCCGAGATCGTTGACGAGCCCGCGCACCAGGTCGAGCAGGCGGGCCTGCACGGAAACATCGAGGCCGCCGGTCGGCTCGTCCATGAACACCAGGCGCGGGTGGGTGACGAGGTTGCGGGCGATCTGCAGGCGCTGGCGCATGCCGCCGGAAAAGGCGCGCGGCTGGTCGTCGATGCGGTCGGTGCTGATCTCGACGCGGGCGAGCCAGTCGCTCGCCGTCTCGCGAATCCTGCCGTAGTGCCGGTCGCCGATCGCCATCAGCCGCTCGCCGACATTGGCGCCGGCCGATACGGTCATGCGCAGCCCATCGGCCGGGTTCTGGTGCACGAAACCCCAGTCTGTGCGCATCAGGAAGCGCCGCTCGGCTTCGTTCATATGGTAGAGATCACGGAAATTGCCGTCGCGCATGCGGTATTCGACACTGCCGGTCGTCGGAATGAGCCGCGTGGAAAGGCAGTTGAGCAGCGTCGTCTTGCCCGAGCCGGATTCGCCGACGATTGCAAGCACTTCGCCCGGCCAGAGCTCGAAGCAGACGTCCTTGCAGCCGATGCGGCTGCCGTAGAATTTCGAAACGCCGCTGACCTTGAGAAGAGGGGTATCGGTCATTATTCTGCGGCCTCTTTGCTGGGCGCGAGCATCTCTCCCGCATGCCCGTGCTCGCGGCGCTCCTCGCAATGGTCGGTATCGGAGCAGACGAACATGCGTCCGCCCTTGTCGTCGAGCACGACCTCGTCGAGATACACGCCTTCGGCGCCGCACAGCGCGCAGGGCTGTTCGAATGTCTGGATCTCGAACGGATAGTCCTCGAAATCGAGGCTCACCACCTCGGTATGGGGCGGCACCGCATAGATGCGCTTCTCGCGGCCGGCGCCGAAGAGCTGCAGCGCCTCCGACATGTGCATTTTCGGATTGTCGAATTTCGGCGTCGGCGAGGGGTCCATCACATAACGCCCGGCGACCTTCACGGGGTAGGCATAGGTCTTCGAGATGCGCCCGTTATGGGCGATGTCCTCGTAGAGCTTCACATGCATGAGGCCGTATTCCTCCAGCGCATGCATCTTGCGGGTCTCGGTCTCGCGCGGCTCCAGGAAACGCAAGGGTTCCGGAATCGGCACCTGGTAGACGAGGATCTGCCCCTCCGCGAGCGTCTGCTCCGGAATGCGATGGCGGGTCTGGATGATCGTCGCATCCCTGGTATGGGTGGTGACGGCGACGTTCGCCACCTTCTGGAAGAAGGCGCGGATCGAGACGGCATTGGTCGTGTCGTCGGCACCCTGGTCGATCACCTTCAGTACGTCGTCCGGCCCGATGATCGAGGCGGTGACCTGCACGCCGCCTGTGCCCCAGCCGTAGGGCATCGGCATTTCGCGCGAGGCGAACGGCACCTGATAGCCGGGGATGGCGATCGCCTTCAGGATCGCCCGGCGGATCATCCGCTTCGTCTGCTCGTCGAGATAGGCGAAGTTGTAGGTGGCAAGGTCGGTCACTCGGCGGCCTCCTGCATGTCTTTCTGGCCGTTTCGGGCGGCATCGATGTCGGAACGCATCTTCCGCACCAGTGCGAGTTCCGCCTGGAAGTCGACATAGTGCGGCAGTTTCAGGTGCTCGACGAAGCCGGTCGCCTGAACGTTGTCCGAGTGGGAGATGACGAATTCCTCGTCCTGCGCCGGAGCGCCGATATCCTCGCCGAGTTCTTCGGCGCGCAGCGCCCGGTCGACCAGCGACATGGACATCGCCTTGCGCTCACTCTGGCCGAAGACGAGGCCATAGCCGCGCGTGAACTGCGGCGGCGCCTTGGACGAGCCCTTGAACTGGTTGACCATCTGGCATTCGGTGACCCGGATGCGGCCGAGCGATACGGCAAAGCCGAGTTCGGGGATGTCCAGTTCCACCTCCACCTCGCCGATACGGATCTCCCCGACGAAGGGATGGTTGCGGCCGTAACCGCGCTGGGTCGAATAACCGAGCGCCAGCAGGAAGCCCTCGTCGCCGCGGGCGAGCGCCTGCAGGCGGAGATCCCGGCTCATCGGGAACTCCATCGGTTCGCGGGTGAGGTCGCCGGCGACATGGTCCTCGGAAAACTCCCCGTCCCCTTCGATCAGCCCTTCATGGGCGAGGATGTCCGAGACGCGCATGACATTCTCCCCGGCGGCGTCCTTCCGGTCCGGCTCGTCGACCGGCTCGTCGGCGAGCAGCGAAGGGTCGAGAAGGCGGTGCGTGTAGTCGAAGGTGGGGCCGAGAAGCTGGCCGCCCGGAAGATCCTTGTAGGTGGCCGAAACGCGCCGCTCCACCTTCATGGCCGCGGTGTCGACCGGCATCGACGCGCCGAAGCGCGGCAGGGTGGTGCGATAGGCGCGCAGCAGGAAGATCGCCTCGATCAGGTCGCCGCGCGACTGGCGAACGGCCAGCGCGGCCAGCGCCCTGTCGTAGAGCGAGGCTTCCGCCATCACCCGGTCGACGGCAAGCCCGAGCTGCTCGACGATCTGGTCTATGGTGACGGAAGGGAGCGAGCGGTCGCCCCGGCGCCGGTCGGCCTGCAGCCGGTGAGCGTTTCTGATGGCGGTCTCGCCACCTTTGACGGCAACATACATTATTTCACTCTCCTGCCCATCGACCGGCATTCCCCGCTGATGCCGGAAAGGGTTGGTCATTCCGCCCGAAGGCCGGACAAACGGGCGTCCCGTTCACTGGATGGCGATCTTGGTCGTTCGCGGAAGGCAAAGAAGGTTCTTGCCGGCCACCAGGATGACGTCGATCCCGCGTGGAAACAGGGCCCGGTTGTCCGCCCACAGCCGCGGGAAGACCTCGGGCAGGCCCTTCACCTTCACCGCCGTCGCATGCTGGATTCCGGGGCCGCTCAGCGTGAGCGTCTGGCCTTCGCCAAGTGCCGCGATCTCGATCACCAGCGTCGTGGAACGGTCCGGGTATTCCTGTGTGCCAGGGGAAAAGAGGCCGAAGGAGGCGAGCGTGGCGCCAGCTTCCACGAAGGCGAAGCGAGCCTCGGCCTTTTCGCGGGTGATCGTTGCGCCGGTGTGGAACACGATCCATTCACCGACGGCCGATTTCGCCAGGCCGCTGCTCAGCCACACGGGCGTCTCATGGTCGCAAAGGGTCAATGCGATCGCGCCGGCTGCCCCTCCAAGCGGCTCGGGCTGGCCGACATCCGGGCCGACGGTGCGGATCGTACCCGGCCGCGCCATGCCGTCCATCAACATGCGGAACACGCTCTGCGATTCGAATACGGGTTCTCCGAAACCGCCGGAGAGCGATTGCGCCTTGATGTTCATCAGTCCTCCCCCCGTACCATCGTGAAGAAATCGACGCGGGTGGCCGCCGTCTCCTCTGCTTTTTGCCGGTCCTCCGCCGCGATGCGCTCCTCGATGGGGGCAAGCAAGGCGGTTTCCACGAAACCGGACGTCCCGCTCTCTTGCCAGAGCGCATCGAAGATCGCGGCCAGCCTTACCTTTTCCTTGTCCGTTCCGAGCGCATGCGCATGGCCGGCCGTGCCCGAGGGGAGCAGGATGGTGGCGCGCGTGACCGTCGCTTCGCCGAGATTGAAGGGCGCGCCGCCGCCGCCGATACGCCCGCGCACCATGACAAGGCCCGTTTCCGGCCCGCGCACGGGCTTCACTTCCGGCCTGGTGGGGAGCTTGTCCCAGGCGTTGCGCAGTTCCTCGGTCTTCGCGCGTGCAAGCAGGTCGGCGGCGCGGCGGCGCCCGGCGTCTTCCGCCTTCGGCTCGGTTTGTTTTGCCAGGTCCATTGCCAAACCCTTAAATGTCTATTAATATAGACAACTGTACAAATCACTTTTATTCATAACCTTCGGATATAACAGGCGTGTGACATGGATGTGGGGCGAATAAACGTCCAGCGGCAGAACGGCGTGGCTCTCTGGCGGCAGATTGCCGATCGCATCCGGGCCTCGATCGCGAACGGCGAATATGATTCCACCGGCAAGGTCCCGCCCGAAATAGTGCTCGCGGCCCAGTTCGGGGTGAACCGCCACACGGTGAGAAGCGCGCTTGCCGCGCTGGCGCAGGAGGGCATAGTCCGCCCCGTGCAGGGCCGCGGCACGCTGATCGAGCGCAAGGAGCGCCTGAATTTCCCGATCTCGCAGCGCACCCGTTTCAGCGAGGGGATCGGAGACCAGGCGCGGGAAAAGGAGGGGCTGCTCCTTCAATCGGCGGAGGAGACGGCATCGGCCGATCTTGCGGCGCGCTTGCGCATCCCCCAGGGAGCGCCGGTCATCCGGCTGGAGGCGCTGAGAAAGGCGGACCGCCGCCCGGTCTCGCGTTCGACCAACTGGTTTCCGGCCGGCCGGTTCCACGGGATCACGGAAGCCTACGAGGAGAGCGGTTCGATTACCCTGGCTTTCAGGGCGCTTGGCCTTTCCGACTATTTGCGTGTTTCCACCGAGGTCACGGCCGTTCACGCGGATGGAGCGGATCTCACCGACCTGCAATTGTCGCCCGGAGCGATCATCCTCGTCGCCAAGGCGTTGAACACCGATACGAATGGCGCGCCGGTGCAATATGCCGTCAGCCGCTTCCCGGCGGATATGGTCCAGTTCACCATCGGAAATTGAAAATACCGACCCTTGTTCCGTACAGGGGCCGGTATTGCGAACAGAAGAAAACTGCGCTTCAACCTACTGAAACTGTATCATTGGTCCGAAATTGGAACGGTTCCGGGCCGATGACGCAGCCGTCAATGCGCGCCGGACATGTCGCCGAGGATTTCCTTGGAGGAGACGGTCGAATCGGCGTTGAGCTTGTAGACCATCGGCACGCCGGTCGCGAGGTTGAGGCTCAGGATTTCCTCCTTGCTCAGGCGGTCGAGCACCATCACCAGCGCGCGCAGCGAATTGCCGTGGGCCGCGACCAGCACCGTCTCGCCCCGCAGCACGCGCGGCAGGATTTCCGTCATGTAATAGGGCCAGACGCGGGCGCCGGTGTCGCGCAGGCTCTCGCCGCCGGGCGGCGGGACGTCGTAGGAGCGGCGCCAGATATGCACCTGCTCCTCGCCCCACCTGGCGCGGGCGTCATCCTTGTTGAGGCCGGAGAGATCGCCGTAGTCCCGCTCGTTCAGGGCCTGATCGCGGATCGTCTCGAGGTTCGGCTGGCCGACCTTGGAAAGCACGATCTTCAGCGTATCCTGGGCGCGCTTCAGCGCCGAGGTGAAGGCGATGTCAAACTTGATGCCCGTATCGGCAAGCGCCTGCCCGCCCGTTTCGGCTTCCTGGATGCCGAGCGGGGTGAGATCAGGGTCGCGCCAGCCGGTGAACAGGTTTTCCAGGTTCCATTTGCTCTGGCCGTGGCGAACGAGGACGAGAGTGCCGCTCATGAAAAGAATTCCTCCGGAAGTTCAGTGGGAAAGCCCGAGCACGTCGAGCATGGAATAAAAACCTGGCTTCTTGTCCCGCGCCCAGAGCGCGGCCGCCACTGCGCCGCGCGCGAAGATGGAGCGGTCCCGCGCGCTGTGGGAGAGCGTGACGAGTTCACCTTCCCCGGCGAGGATGACGGAATGATCGCCGACGACCGAGCCGCCGCGCAGCGTCGCAAAACCGATCGTGCCGCCCGGCCGCGGACCGGTATGGCCGTCGCGGACCCGGACCGACTTGCTCGCGAGGTCGATTCCGCGGCCTTTCGCCGCCGCTTCGCCGAGCAGGAGCGCGGTGCCGGACGGTGCGTCGACCTTGTGCTTGTGATGCATTTCCACGATTTCCACATCCCATCCGGCCGCGGGAAGAGCTTTTGCCGCCTGCTCCGCGAGCACGCTCAGCAGATTGACGCCGAGGCTCATATTGCCGGATTTGACGACGCGGGCGTGACGGGCGGCGGCCCTGAACTTTTCCTCGTCCTCCACCGAGCAGCCGGTGGTGCCGATGACATGCACGATGCGCGCTTGCGCGGCGAGACCGGCGAAGGTGACGCTTGTTGCCGGGGTGGTGAAATCGAGCACGCCTTCCGCATCGAGAAAGGCCTGCAGCGGATCGGTGGTGACGGGCACGCCGAGTGCGCCGACGCCTGCGATCTCGCCCGCATCCTTGCCGATGAAAGCCGAGCCTTCGCGTCCCACGGCCGCATGCAGCGTCACGCCTTCGGTCTCGTGGATCACCCGTATCAGGGCTTGGCCCATCCGGCCCGCCGCGCCAACCACCACGAGTTTCATGTCATTTGCGGTCATGTGCGGTGCGGTCCCCGGTCCGTCAGATGCTGTTTTCACGCGATTGCAGATTGTTGAGGCGAGCGTAAAGGCCGTCCTTGCGCTGCGCAAGCACCTCGTGGGTGCCTTCTTCCATGACGCGGCCCTCGTGCATGACCACGATCTTGTCCGCCTTGACGACGGTGGAAAGGCGATGGGCGATGACGATCACGGTGCGGCCGCGCATGGCCGTGTCGAGCGCCTTCTGCACGGCGGCTTCCGATTCGTTGTCGAGCGCGGAGGTCGCTTCGTCGAGAAGCAGGATCGGCGCATTGCGCACCAGCGCGCGGGCGATGGAAAGACGCTGGCGCTGGCCGCCGGAAAGCGTCACGCCGTTTTCGCCGACGGGCGTCTCGTAGCCGAACGGCTGGGCGAGGATGAAATCGTGCGCATAGGCGAGCCGTGCGGCCGTTTCGACTTCCTCGTCCGTCGCATCCGGCCGGCCGTAGCGGATGTTGTCGCGGATCGTCCCTTCGAAGAGATAGGGTTGCTGCGAGACATAGGCGAGCTGGTGGCGCAGCGAGGCTTTCGTCACGCCCGCTATGTCCTGCCCGTCGATCAGGATCTGCCCTTCCGTAGGGTCGTAGAAACGCGGGATGAGGTTGATGATCGTCGACTTTCCGGCGCCCGACTGGCCGACCAGGGCCGTGGTTTGGCCGCCTTCGGCGACGATGTGGACATCCCTGAGAATCGGCGCGCCGCTGGCATAGGAAAAAGTGACGCCCTTCAGTTCGACGCGGGCGTCCGTCACGGTGAGATCCTTCGCGCCGGGCCTTTCCCGCTGCGCGGGTTGCATGTCGAGCAATGCGTAGATCATCTGCGCGTTGACCACGGCGCGGTCGATCTGGACCTGCAGCTTGGCGAGCCGGCGGGCGGGATCGTAGGCCAGCAGCAGTGCGGTGACGAAGGCGAAGAAGGCGCCGGGAGGCACTCCGTCGTAGATCGATCGGAAGGCCGCGTAGGCGAGCACGCTCGATATCGCAAACCCGGCAAAGGTTTCGGTGAGCGGTGACGTGCGTTCCGAAAGCCGTGCGATACGATTGGCGCGGCGCTCTGCGGTGTCGATGATGCCGTTCACCTTCCGCTCGAGCTCCTGCTCCATGGTGAAGGCCTTCACCACGGCAATGCCCTGGATGGTTTCCTGCATGGCCCCGAGAACGCGGCTGTTGACCTCGACCGATTCCCGCGTGGCAGCCCTGAGGCGCCGGGAGACGTATCGTAGAGCGTAGAGGAGCGGTGGCGCAACCGCGAAGACGATCAGCGACAGGACCCAGTCCTTGCTGACCATGACCCCGATCAGGGAGATGAGCGTCAGCAGATCGCGGGCCGTCGAGGTGACGGTCAGGTTGAGGACGTCGCGGATGCCGGCGACGTTCTGGCTGACCTGGGCGGCAAGATGCGCCGACCGTGCTTCCGCGAAGAAACCCACGGAGAGCGTCATCAGGTGCGAATAGAGCCGTCGCTGGTAGCGCGCGACGATATTGTTGCCGATCTTGGAAAGCGTCACGGCCTGCCCGTAGGTCGCGAAACCGCGCAGGACGAAGGCGGCGAGGATCGCTCCGCAGATCAGCCACACCACGTCCGCGCGCCGGTTGGCGAATGCCTCGTTGACGACGGATTCCATGATCCAGGCCGTGAATGCGGTGGAAAGGGCCACGACGATGAGGCAAAGGATCGCGAAAACATATCCGCGGATGTGGTCCCGGCCGTTTTCGGCGATCACCCGTTTTAAGACTGACACAACCGTCTCGGAACCGACGTGCTGTTTTTTTTCGCTGGCGGCTTTCAAAAAGGCCCTTCCCGTTTCGTCGGCAGTGCCGACTTTCATGTGAGGGGCGTATTAAACGCTCGGGACCGTTTTTGAAAGCAGCGGGGGCAAGATTCGGACAGGCTGTTGCATTCCGGCATGGTCGGAACTACCGCCGCCACCGGCGACCGTCGGTTGAAATTCCGTAGGCCGAAGGCGTGCGGGCGAAGCTTGCGAGCCCGGCAAGCGCGGCCTGCGGATGGGTGACGACAAAGGTCGGGATCGTGCCCATCAGTTCCGAATGCGGGGCCTTGTCTTCGAATGCGGCCCGGAATTCGGGGCCTTTCAGCGCCGGGACGATCTTTTGGGAAATGCCGCCGGCAAGGTAGACGCCACCGCGCGCCATGAAGATCAGCGCCATGTCGCCGGCCACGCGGCCGAGATAGGTGGAAAACAGCGAAAGCGTCTCGACCGCCTGCGGGTCCGTGCCGTTCAGGCCGCGCGCGGTGATGTCCGCCGGATCGGAAAAGGCGGGGTTCACACCATCGGCAGCGCAGACGGCCTGATAGATGTTGACGACGCCCCGGCCACTCAGGACTTCCTCGGCGGACACGCGGCCTTCTATCCTCCTGAGATGCGGAAATATCTGGAAATCCCGTTCCGAGCGCGGGCCGACATCCACATGCCCGCCTTCGCCCGGAACCGGGAACCAGGTCTGCCGGGCATAAACGAGCCCCGCGACGCCAAGCCCGGTGCCGGGGCCAAGCACGACGCGGGAAGCAAGATGCGGCTCGCCATCCGGGCCAAGGGTTTCGCGATATTCCTCCGGCAGGGCGGCGACGGCCAGCGCCTGCGCCTCGAAATCGTTGACGACCAGCACGTCCTCGAAGCCGAGATTGGCGATCATCGCCTTCGGCCGGACCACCCAGGCGCAGTTCGTCAGGTCGATTTCGTCGCCGTCGATCGGTCCGGCAATCGCAAGGATCGCGGAACGCGGCCGAACGGAGGCCTCGTCGAGCACGACCTGCTGGATCGCTTCGTCGATGGTCGCATAGTCCGCGGTGCGGACATGGGGGAAGGGTTTCGGTTCCGCGCGAGCGTCGATCAGGATCGAGAATCGGGCATTGGTGCCGCCGATATCGCCGATGAGGATGGGGAAGGGAAGGGTGTCGCTTTTCGAGCTATCGGCCATCGGGGAGCTCAGTCCTTCTGAAAGTCGATGAGTTTTTCGGCTGTGGCACGGTTGAGCGCCATCGGTATGTCATAGACGGTCGCAAGCCGGGTCAGGGCCTTCACGTCGACATCGTGGGGCAATGCGCTCAAGGGGTCGATGAAGAAAATCAGCATGTCGACCTCGCCGGTTGCGATCATCGCGCCGATCTGCTGGTCGCCGCCGAGCGGCCCGCTTTTGAGCCGTGTGACCTTCAGTTCCGGACAGGCGTCCTGAACCCGCCCGCCGGTCGTGCCGGTCGCGACGATGCGGAAGCGGGACAACGCGGCCTGGTGATGGCGGGCAAAATCCGCCATGTCGTCCTTCTTCTGGTCGTGCGCTATCAGCGCGATGCAGGGCTTGACCGACATGAACGGGCGTCCTTCCCCGGGGGCGGTTTCAATCGATTTGCACTGCTTCTAGCGTGCCGCCGCGCCCTTGGGAAGGTGCGGAGTGGCCGGCAGTTTCAATGCCGGCGTCATTCCGGGGACTATTGCAGCGGGCGCGGTGTCGGCACCGGCACGTTGGCCGAGGCGGTTGGCTGCTCGTCGATGATCGCCTCGATGTTCTTCACCGGCAGGGGCGCCGCCGGCTGGGCCGTATAGGCCATCGCGCCGCCGCCGAAGGTCGCTTCCTCCTCGGAACGCGCCGGGGCGGCAAGCACGGCCGCGCAGGCCCTGGGCAGGTCGGACAGCGTGACGGGGCGCGGCTTGACCGGCTTCTTGTTCGGATCGGGCTTTGGCGGCTCCCACGGTTCCTTGGTGAACCACCATGCGAGCGATTTGTCGCAACCGTCCCCCTTGGTGACGGCCGCCTGCTTCTGGCAGCCGGGGGCGCCGGGCGGACATGAGATGCGGATATGGAAATGTTCGTCGTGGCCGTAGATGGGACGCACCTTGCCGAGCAGCGAGCGGTCGCCGGTCCAGGTGTCGCAGAGCTTCTTCTTGATCGCCGGATTGACGAAGACCCGTTCCACCTGGGGGTAGCTCGCCGCCTTCATGACGACCTTGGCATGCGTGCTCGTCCATTTCGAGGAATCGACGGTCAGGAACTTGCTCTTGTCGAGCATGGAGGTGAACGGCATGTTCTCGCGCTCCTGCGGCGAGAGCGTCCGTTCGGGCTTCGGCGTGAACCAGACATCCGCATCGAGGCCGATCTGGTGCGAGGAATGGCCGGAAAGCATGGGGCCGCCGCGCGGTTGCGAGATGTCGCCGACAAGAATCCCCGATCCCCAGCCGAGCCTGGCGGCATCGCGGGAGAACTGTTCCAGAAGCGCGATCATTTCCGGGTTGCCCCAGCGGCGGTTGCGCGAAAGGCGCATGGCCTGCCAGGTCGGTCCGTCGGTGGGAAGCGCGACGGCGCCGGACATGCAGCCCTTGGCGTAGAAGCCGAGCGGCTGGGGTTCGGCATTGCTCGGCAGCGCCACTCCGCCGAACAGCTGCTTTGCCGGCGTGCCTTCCTGCGCCATCGTCGGGCCTGAGAAGGTGCCAAGAAGAAAAGCGGCTGCAGTCAGCCTGAGAATTGTACGCGAAATCGATGTCATGCCATCCGCCGCAAATCACCCCGATATGTCGAATCTACCGTGAAACAGGATTTTGGTGAAATGGAGATCGGCCCGGATCGCATCGATTTTCCGGCAGATAAATTGGTTGTGAGTGCCGGACTCCTGTTTTTTGCCGGCTTTTGTCCTATGCTTCGCCGCAACAAAGAACTTGAGAAGGGGTAGCGAATGATCTTGGCTCGGCTGAAGATAGGCTTCGCAATCGTTTTGGCGGCAGGGGTTTTCGAAGCATCGTCCGTCGCAGCCCAGGAACAGCAATGGCGTCACGGGGTTGCCGTGCTCGACGCGCTGAAACTGCCGGCAGATTTCAAGCATCTTCCCTATGTCAATCCGGATGCGCCGAAGGGCGGGGAGCTGCGCATGTCGGAGGAGGGAACCTTCGACAATTTCAATCCCGTCATCGACAGGGGCGCTCCTGCGGCAGGCATTTCCAGCATCTTCGATACGCTCATGAAGCGCTCGGAAGACGAGGTCTTCGCCACTTACGGCCTTCTCGCGGAAGCAATTTCCTATCCGGAAGACATGTCTTCGGCGGCCTTCCGGCTTCGTCCCGAGGCGAAATGGGCGGACGGCCAGCCCGTGACGCCGGAAGACGTGGTGTTCAGCTTCGAGAAGGCGAAGGAAAACAGCGCGTTCTTCTCCGGTTACTACCGGCATGTGACTTCGGCGGAGAAGACCGGCGAGCGCGAGGTGACGTTCCGCTTCGATGAAAAGAACAACCGCGAACTTCCCTCCATCGTCGGCGATTTCCCCATCCTGCCGAAGCATTGGTGGGAAGGAAGGAACGCCCAGGGCCAGCAGCGCGATATCTCCCGCACGACGCTCGATGCGCCGATGGGGTCCGGCCCCTACAGGATCGCATCCACCCAGCCCGGTTCCGCCATCCGTTATGAGTTGCGGGACGATTACTGGGGCAAGGATCTGCCGGTCAATGCCGGGCAGAACAACTTCCGGGTGATCAGTTATACCTATTTCTCCGACCGCGACGTGGAATTCGAGGCCTTCCGCGCCGGCAATGTCGACTATACGCAGGAAAACAGCGCAAGTCGCTGGGCGACCCGTTACGATTTCGCGGCGGTCAAGGAAGGGCGCATAACCCGCGAGGTGCTGACGAATCCCTTCCGCGCCACCGGGGTCATGCAGGCCTACGTACCGAATATCCGCCGCGATATTTTCAAGGATGCGCGGGTCCGCGAAGCGCTGAACTACGCCTATGATTTCGAGGATCTCAACAGGAATCTCGCCTATGGCGGCCTGAAGCGTGTCGACAGCTTCTTCTGGGGAACGAGCCTAGCCTCTTCCGGCCTGCCTGAGGGCCGCGAGCTGGAAATACTCGAGGGACTGAAGGACAAGGTGCCGCCGGAGGTCTTCACGACGCCCTATGCCAATCCTGTCGGCGGCGATCCGCAGAAGGTGCGCGACAACCTGCGCAAGGCGGTGGCCCTGTTCAAGGATGCGGGATGGGAGCTGAAGGGCAACCAGATGGTCAATACCAGGACCGGCCGGCCCATGAGCTTCGAGATATTGCTGAACAGCCAGTCGCAGGAGCGCACGGTGCTGCCTTACGTGGCGAGCCTCAAGAAGATCGGCGTCGATGCCCGCATCCGAACCGTCGATGCCTCCCAATACATCAACCGGGTCCGAAGCTTCGATTACGACATGATCTACGGCATCTGGGCGCAGACGATGAATCCCGGCAACGAACAGGCGGAATATTGGGGTTCCCAGTCCGCGACCCGGCCCGGCTCGCGCAATTACGCGGGCATTGCCGATCCGGCGGTGGACGATCTCATCCGCATGGTGACGACGGCTCCCGACCGCGATGAGCAGGTGGCGGCGGTCAAGACGCTGGATCGCGTTCTGCTCGCCAATCATTTCGTCATCCCGATGTTCTATTCCGGCGAGGCGAAGATCGCCTACTGGAATACGATCACCCACCCGGCGACCCTGCCGGAATACGGCATCGGCTTTCCCGATATCTGGTGGTCGACGAATGCCGGCAAGTGATTGGTGTGAGCCCGGGCTTGCGCCGGCATGCCTCACCTGTTCCAAATGAACCCGATGATTCGCACCGAAGAACCGAGGAAAGAGCCATTTGATCGACATGCGGATACGCGCTGAGCCAAGGCCCGTGGCAATGGGCAGGGAAATCTGATGGGCGCCTATGTCATCCGCCGTCTCCTGCTGATGATACCGACCATCGTCGGCATCATGGCGATTTCCTTCCTCGTCGTGCAATTCGCCCCGGGCGGCCCCGTCGAGCAGGTGATCGCCCAGATACAGGGACAGGACACCGGCGACAGGCTTTCCGGCGGCAGCGATATCCTGACGATGAACCAAGGGGGCAGCGGGGAGTCCCGCTATCGGGGCGCCCAGGGCCTCGATCCGGAATTCATCAAGAAGCTGGAGCGGCAATTCGGTTTCGACAAGCCGCCCCTGACGCGCTTTCTCGAAATGATGGGGAACTACATCCGCTTCGATTTCGGAGAGAGCTTCTTCCGCAATACGCCGGTTCTCGACCTCATCGTCGACAAGATGCCGGTATCGATTTCGCTGGGCTTCTGGATTCTCATCGTGTCCTACGTGATCTCGATCCCGCTCGGCATCCGCAAGGCGGTGAAGGACGGGTCCACTTTCGACGTCTGGACGTCCGGCGTCATCGTCGTGGGTTATGCGGTGCCGAGCTTTCTCGTCGGCATTCTGCTGATCGTTCTTTTCGCCGGCGGCTCCTTCCTCGACTGGTTCCCCTTGCGCGGCCTCGTCTCGGACAATTTCTCCGAGCTTTCCTGGTGGCAGAAGATCGTCGACTACTTCTGGCACCTGACGCTGCCGTTGATCGCGCTGTCGTTGTCCGCCTTCGCCACGACGACGCTGCTGACGAAGAATTCCTTCATCGACGAGATCAAGAAGCAATACGTGGTCACCGCCCGCGCCAAGGGGCTTACCGAGCGCCAGGTGCTCTACGGACACGTATTCCGGAATGCGATGCTGATCGTCATCGCCGGTTTTCCGGGCGCCTTCATATCGGCTTTCTTCACCGGCTCGCTCCTGATCGAGAACATCTTCTCGCTGGACGGGTTGGGCCGGCTCGGTTACCTCTCGGTCGTCAACCGGGATTATCCGATCGTCTTCGGGACGCTCTACATCTTCTCCCTGCTCGGCCTCGTCGTCAGCCTGATATCCGACCTGATCTATACCTGGATCGACCCGCGCATCGATTTCGAGCGGAGGGATGTCTGATGGAGGCTTCCGCCACAAGCGCCGCCCGTGTGGCTCCGCCGCAGAAGCGGCCCCTTTTGTCGCCGACCAACAAGCGAAGGCTGGCCAATTTCCGCGCCAACAAGCGTGGTTTCTGGTCCTTCTGGATCTTCATGGTCCTTTTCATCCTCAGCCTGCTGGCGGAATTCATCGCCAACGACCGGCCGGTCATCGCCTCCTACAAGGGCGAAATCCTCTATCCGGTCCTTGTCGATTATCCGGAGGAGAAATTCGGCGGCTTCCTGGCCACCACCGATTACCGGTCCGACTTCATCCAGCAGGAAATCGGCGCCAACGGCTGGATGATCTGGCCGCCCGTCCGCTATTCCTACCAGACGGTCAATTCGAACCTTCCCTATTCCGCGCCGACCAAGCCATTCTGGCTGATGGAGAAGGCGGAGCGCTGCAAGGCCTATCCCCAGGGAGACCGGGACCCGAATTGCACGCTGGGCAACATGAACTGGCTCGGCACCGACGACCAGGCGCGCGATGTCACCGCCCGCATGATCTATGGTTTCCGCATCTCCGTCCTGTTCGGCCTGGCGCTCACGATCTGCTCGGCGATCATCGGCGTGACGGCCGGCGCGCTCCAGGGTTATTTCGGAGGCTGGACCGACCTCCTGTTCCAGCGTTTCATCGAGATCTGGTCGTCCATGCCGGTCCTCTACATCCTCCTGATCATCGCCTCCATTCTGCCGCCCGGCTTCTTCATCCTGCTCGGCATCCTGCTGCTTTTCTCCTGGACGGGTTTCGTGGGGGTCGTGCGCGCGGAATTCCTGAGGGCGCGCAACTTCGAATACGTGCGGGCGGCGCGGGCGCTCGGCGTCGGCAACCGGACGATCATGTTCCGGCATCTGCTGCCGAACGCCATGGTGGCGACGCTGACCTTCCTGCCGTTCATCCTCTCGGGCTCGATCGCGACGTTGACGTCGCTCGATTTCCTGGGCTTCGGCCTGCCGCCCGGCTCTCCCTCGCTTGGCGAGATGATCCAGCAGGGCAAGAACAATCTTCAGGCGCCATGGCTCGGGTTCACCGCCTTCTTCACCATGTCGGTCATGCTGTCACTGCTGATCTTCATCGGCGAAGCCGTGCGCGATGCCTTCGACCCCAGAAAGACGTTCGGGTGAATGCAGCCTCGTTTTCCGTGTGCTTTTGCGATAGATTTCCACATGTCGATGTGGAGCAACGGACTGTGAGCCATGAATAAGATTGTTCGCGATCATTATCCCGCAGCGAATCTTCCCGAGGACTTGAGACAGGGACTTGAGAAGGACGCCACGGTAAGAATTGTGATCGAAGAAGAAAGTCCGGAGCACACGGATGTTTATCCGGGCTTCGGGGGGCTCTCCTCGATCCGGCGCAAACCGATGACGGCAAAAGAGGCTGTAGAGGCTATCAAGCGATATAAGGCGGAAGGAAGACCTTCCGTAAGCTCGGAGGACGCTGTTGCCCGGATTCGTCAGCTGCGAGACGAATGGGACGATTGATGAAGGGCGTCCGCAAAGTCTACCTTGATACCAATATCTTCATAATGGCATTCGAGAAGAGAGATGCGATTGCAGATATCTTGGCCGAGTTGTTTACCATAGACACCGCCAACGGACCGAAATTCACGACAAGCGAGCTTTCTCTTTCGGAACTCTTGGTGACACCCTATCGGGAAAATAACGATAGCCTGATCGACAACTACGAAAATCTCATGATCAGCAGTGATTGGCTCGAAGTGCTGCCTGCCGTGGCGCCTACGCTTCGTTACGCGGCAGTGATGCGCGCCCAATATTCCAGCCTCAAGTTGCCGGATGCAATCCATCTATCGACGGCCATAGGTGCGCAGTGCTCGCATTTCCTGACAGCCGACAGGGGCATTAAAGACCAATATTCGCTTACCCATGTTCGCTACGGCATTACGAAACGGGCATCGCCCGTTACCGTTCTCCGTCCGGATGAAGCAACGCTCAATTCTCTCATCGAAAGCCTGGCCTGATGACAGAGCCTCTCCTTTCCGTCCGCGATCTGTCCGTCGCCTTCCGCCAGGGTCCGGATACCGTGCTGGCCGTCGACCGGGTCTCCTTCGACATTCATCCGGGCGAGGTGGTCGCGCTCGTCGGTGAATCCGGCTCCGGCAAGTCGGTGACAGCCAACTCCATCCTGAAGCTGCTGCCTTATCCGGCCGCAAGCCACCCTTCCGGGCAGATCCTGTTCGACGGCAAGGAGCTGCTCAAGGCCTCCGAGCCCGAGTTGCGCCGCGTGCGCGGCGACGACATCACCATGATCTTCCAGGAGCCGATGACGTCGCTCAATCCGCTCCATTCGATCGAGAGGCAGGTCGGCGAAATCCTGGAGCTGCATCATGGCATCACCGGCCAGGCGGCTCGCGGACGCATCCTCGAGCTTCTCAACCAAGTCGGCATCCGCGAGCCGGAAAAGCGGCTGAGCGCGTATCCGCACGAGCTTTCCGGAGGCCAGCGCCAGCGCGTGATGATCGCCATGGCGCTCGCCAACCGTCCCAAGCTCCTGATCGCCGACGAGCCGACGACGGCGCTCGACGTCACCGTGCAGGCGCAGATCCTCGAACTGCTGCGGCGGCTGAAGGGCGAGCATGGCATGTCCATGCTGTTCATCACCCATGATCTCGGCATCGTGCGCAAGTTCGCCGATCGCGTCTGCGTCATGACCAAGGGCAGGATCGTCGAGACCGGCGCGGTGGAGGATGTCTTCGCCAGTCCGCAGCACGACTACACCCGGCATCTGCTTTCCTCCGAGCCGCGTGGCGAACCGCCGCTGGCCGATCCTTCGAAGCCGGTCGTGATGCAAGGCAAGGACATCAAGGTCTGGTTTCCCATCAAGGCCGGATTGCTGCGCAAGGTCGTTGACCATGTGAAGGCGGTGGATGGCATCGATCTCACCCTGCGCGCCGGGGAAACGCTGGGCGTCGTGGGCGAATCCGGTTCCGGCAAGACGACGCTCGGCCTGGCGCTTGCCCGCCTCATCGCGTCGGAAGGACGCATCGTCTTCATCGGCAACGAGATCGACAGGTTCTCCTTCAAGGAGATGCGGCCGTTCCGCGACCGGCTGCAGGTGGTTTTCCAGGACCCCTACGGCTCGCTCAGCCCGCGCATGTCCGTCGGCGAGATCATCGCCGAGGGGCTGAAGGTGCATGAGCGGTCGCTTTCCGCCGACGAACGCGACGAGCGGGTGGCCTGGGCCCTGACGGAAGTGGGGCTCGACCCGGCCACGCGCTGGCGTTATCCGCACGAATTCTCCGGCGGCCAGCGTCAGCGTATCGCGATCGCCCGCGCCATGGTCCTGAAGCCGCGTTTCGTCATGCTTGACGAGCCGACCTCGGCGCTCGACATGACCGTGCAGGCGCAGGTCGTGGACCTGCTTCGCGACCTGCAGAAGAAACACGATCTCGCCTATCTCTTCATCAGCCACGACCTGAAGGTGGTGAAGGCCCTCGCCAACCATGTCATCGTCATGCGGTTTGGCAAGGTGGTGGAGGAAGGGCCGGCCGACCGGATTTTCCGGGCGCCCAGGGAAGATTATACTCGCGCGCTGATGGCGGCCGCCTTCAATCTCGAAGCCGTCGAGACCGGCGCCGTCAGCCAATAGCCGAAGGTCACCTGAATGTCTGCGAAGAAATCGGTCGTCATAGACCTCAAGTTCGAACGGCGCGAGATCGGCGCCGCGCTTGCCGGCGCCTTTTCCGGCAGGGCCGTGTTGCATGCCTCCGATTCCGGCCTCGACATTTCGGATGCCCGTTACGCGATCGTCTGGAAGCCGGACCCCAACATCTTTCAGCGCGCGCCGAAGCTGGAGGTTCTCTTTTCGGGTGGCGCGGGCGTCGACCATATCCTTTCCATGCCCGGCCTGCCCGATATTCCGATCGTCCGTTTCGTGGACGAAAGCCTGACGAACCGCATGAGCGAATGGGTCGTCCTGCAGGCCCTGAGCCATCTCAGGCAGGTGCCTGCCTATCTCGGGCAGCAGCGGGAGCGTCGCTGGCGCGAACTCTCCCAGCCGGAGGCCGGGGATATCACCGTCGGTGTGATGGGGCTTGGCGTACTCGGTCTGGATTCCGTCAGGAAGCTCGGGATCATGGGGTTCAACGTGGTCGGCTGGTCGCGCAGCGGGAAGACGATCGAAGGCGTCGAAACGTTCGACGGCGGCGAACTGGATGCCTTTCTCGCCAGAACGGATATTCTTGTCGGCCTGCTTCCCCTGACGTCGGATACGCGCGGCATTTTCAATGCCGCGCTGTTTGGGAAGCTCCGGCAGGGCGGCGCGCTCGGCAAGCCCGTTTTCATCAATGCGGGCCGCGGTGGCAGCCAGGTGGATGCTGATCTGGTCGGGGCGCTGGAAAGCGGTGTCCTCGGCGGTGCTTCGCTCGATGTCTTCGAGACGGAGCCCCTGCCGGCGGACAGTCCCTATTGGGCGCTGGAAAATGTCTTCGTCACGCCGCATGCCGCCTCGGCTTCCGACGTGCGGGCGCTGTTCCGAAATGCCGAGGTCCAGATGACGCGTTACGAGGCGGGCCAGCCTCTCGAACATGTCGTGGATGTCAAGGCGGGCTATTGATCCCGGCGGAACATTCATATCCGCAGGCAGTTCCTTGTGCATGGGCCGGTTAATCCGGCTGCAGCAAGGAGCGAAACCATGAATAGCCGCTTCGATCCCGGGAAAGCCGAGAGCCGCCACCCGAACCCGGACGGCTCGCCGGCCGGGGAAACGCTGAGCGCCACCGAAGCGCGGCAGGGCCGGTGGGGCGCGCCGGTGCTGGTGGTGCTGGTTGCGGGCCTGGTGCTCGCCATGATCGCCTGGGGCGGCGCCGAATGGTGGGGCGAAGCCACCGAGCCGCCGGCCGGGCAGACCGCGACGCCGCCTGCCGGCGACACGACGCCCCGAAATCCGGATGCGCTTCCTTCCGCCAATCCGGCCAATCCGCCCGCGCCGACGCCGCCGGCAACCGGTGCGCCCGCCGGCAACTAGAACATGTCGCGCGCGCAAAGGCGCGCAGCGGTCCTGCGGCAACGACATGCGGGAAAACAGCAGCCTGAGGCGCGGCAAGCGGATTTGAAAGATCGCGGCGTGCTTCAGGGGCAATCCGGGTTTGCCGGCAACGACATGCGGAGGCCAGAATTGCGTTCTGGACTTCCTCTGCTTTTTTTTCGATAAAACTGCCCGGAGGTTGATCAGCCGTTGCCTCCGAATGCATCTCAGTCGGCGGAGCCGGTCCCGAAGGGCCGGGGCAAGGGCAGGCATGACCAAGACCGATATTGCAGCCAGGGTCTACAACCACACCTGGAAGCTGGACCCGATCATCCGCAGCTTGATCGATACGGATTTCTACAAGCTCCTGATGCTGCAGATGATCTGGAAACTCTATCCGGATGTCGATGCGACCTTTTCGCTGATCAACCGCACGACCAGCGTCAAGCTGGCGGAGGAGATCGATGAAGGCGTGCTTCGCGAGCAGCTCGACCATGCCCGTACCGTCGGCCTCTCCAAGAAGGAAATGATCTGGCTCGCGGGCAATACCTTCTATGGCCGCAAGCAGATCTTCGAGCCGGAATTCCTGAACTGGCTTGCCGGCTACAAGCTGCCGGAATACGAGCTCTCCAAGCGTGACGGCCAGTATGAGCTGACCTTCCACGGCAAGTGGGTGGAGACGACCCTCTGGGAAATTCCCGCCCTCGCGATCATCAACGAGCTCCGCTCGCGCTCAGCCATGCGCTCGCTCGGTTATTTCACGCTCGACGTGCTCTATGCCCGGGCCAAGGCCAAGATGTGGGAGAAGGTCGAGCGCCTGCGCATGCTGCCGGGCCTGCGCATCTCCGATTTCGGGACACGCCGGCGGCATAGCTTCCTCTGGCAGCGCTGGTGCGTGGAGGCGCTGAAGGAAGGTATCGGCGAGGCGTTCACCGGCACCAGCAACGTGTTGCTCGCCATGGATTCCGATCTCGAAGCCGTCGGAACCAATGCGCACGAACTTCCCATGGTCGCCGCCGCGCTGGCCAGGACGGACGAGGAGTTGCGCAATTCGCCCTATGAGGTCCTGAAGGACTGGAACCGCCTCTATCATGGCAACCTGCTGATCGTCCTGCCGGATGCTTTCGGCACCGCCGCCTTTCTGCGGGATGCGCCGGACTGGGTGGCGGACTGGACGGGGTTCAGGCCGGACAGCGCTCCGCCGATCGAAGGCGGCGAGAAGATCATAGCGTGGTGGAAGAAGATGGGCCGCGACCCGAGGGGCAAGATGCTGATCTTCTCCGACGGGCTGGATGTCGACGCGATCATCGATACCTACCGGCATTTCGAGGGGCGGGTGCGCATGAGCTTCGGCTGGGGCACCAACCTGACGAACGACTTCGCCGGATGCGCGCCGCGCGAGATCGCCGGGCTGATGCCGATTTCCGTGGTCTGCAAGGTGAGCGAGGCGAACGGCCGTCCGGCCGTGAAACTTTCGGACAATCCGCGCAAGGCGACCGGCGATCCGGCCGAGGTGGAGCGCTATCTGAAATTCTTCGGCCGGGAAGACCGCGTCGATCAGGCCGTCCTGGTTTGATGGAAGAACAGGCCCCCGGCGACGGGCGCGCCGGCCGCTCTTCCACATAGGTCCCCGGCGGCCGGCGGGCTCCTCCCTCCCGGTCGCCTTTCGCTGGCGGATGAAATCCGGGGGAGGCGGGTTCCCGAAATGCAAGGCGCGAACGCTTCCCGACGATTGCCGATCAAAAAATCGGCAATTGGCCTTCGCTCCTATTGCCAAGAAGCGATCGGATTCTATTTGCATCTTCAGAATCCGGGAGGGCCTGACCGTGGAATACCGTTTCCTGATCGTCGAGGACAGTCTGCTGGTAGCCATGGATATCGAGGATGCGGTTCACCGAAGCGGGCACGATGTCGTCGGCATCGCCCCCGATATGAGCGTGGCGCTGAACTACACGCGCGATACGGATATCGCTTTCGTGGACGTACGCCTGGCCGATGGCGAGACCGGTCCGGCGATTGCGACCGCGCTGGCCGAATGCGGCATCGTGGTCATCATGATCACCGGCAATCCCGGCCTAGTCGCCTCCGGCGTTTCCGGCGCTGTCGGCGTCATGGCGAAGCCGCTCACCGACCAGGCCTCCATGGACCTGATCCAGTTCGCCGTCGACCGCAAGAACGGCCGGCCCGGCACGCCGCCGGCGAGATTGCGGCTTTTCCATTAAAATCCGCCCCTGTTCTCGGAAACGGCTGTCCAACCCGTGGATGACGGAGTATGGGATCGTCCGAGAAGATGGGTGGGTCCACAGATGCGTTATTTCATTACCGGAACGGCGGGTTTTATCGGTTTCCATGTGGCGCGACGCCTGTTGGAGGACGGCCATGAGGTCCTGGGCTTCGACGGCATGACCCCCTATTACAGCCTGCGGCTCAAGGAAGCGCGCAATGCGGCGCTGGCGCAGTTTCCCGGTTTCCGGCCGGTCGTCGGCATGCTGGAGGACAAGCCGCTCCTGGAGAAGGAGAGCGCCGGTTTCAGGCCGGACGTCCTGATCCATCTCGCCGCCCAGGCGGGCGTGCGCTACAGCCTCGAAAATCCCAAGGCCTATCTCGATTCCAATCTGGTCGGGTCCTGGAACGTTCTGGAAATCGCCCGGAACCAGGGTGTGGACCACCTGATGCTCGCCTCGACCTCCTCGGTCTACGGCGCCAATCCCGAAGTTCCGTTCCGGGAGGCCGACAAGGCCGATGAGCCGCTCACCTTCTATGCCGCGAGCAAGAAGGCGATGGAGCTGATGGCGCATTCCTACGCCCATCTTTACAAGGTGCCGACGACGGCGTTCCGTTTCTTCACCGTTTACGGTCCCTGGGGCCGGCCCGACATGGCGCTCTTCAAGTTCGTCAAGGCGATGATCGAGGACCGCGAGATCGAGATCTACGGCGAAGGCAAGATGAGCCGGGATTTCACCTATATCGACGATCTGGTGGATTCGATCATCGACTTGTCGCGGATCTTCCCGGGCGAGGAAAACCGCGTCGCCGGTATCGATACGCTGTCCGCCCAGGGACCGTTCCGCGTGGTCAATATCGGAGGCGGGCAGCCGTCAGGCCTTCTCGATTTCGTCGAGACCATCGAGCGGATCATGGGGAAGCCGGCAAGGCGGAAGATGCTGCCGATGCAGAAGGGCGACGTGCCGAGAACCTTCGCAAGTCCCGACCTGCTCGTCGCCCTGACCGGACGGAAACCCGGGACGGGGCTGGAAGAGGGGGTCGAAGCCTTCGTGAAATGGTATCTCGACCACCGGCACGAGGTCGACTGATTCTCGTGCAGGCCCCTGATGCATCGCGCAAAGCCGTGCGACGGCCTTGCGGCATGCGTGAAACAACAAGTTAAAGTCTGCCGCGTGGGGCTCTTTTCACGCGACGGGCGTTAGCTCCGGGCCTGCTGTCGCTTCGTTTTCCGGTTCATGCCCGGTTCCGGGCCGTCAGGGTTTCTGTCCCGACGCCCATTCGCGGATCAGTTCCAGCCCCTGCCGCAGCAGTTTTTTAGCGGTGAGTTGGTTTTGCGCCTCGACATAGCAGCGCATTTCGGGTGCGTTACCGGAGGGCCGCAGGTGGACGATCCGGCCGTCTGCAAGGGTGACC
>NZ_JBHMAA010000005.1:0-63247 GCF_042429745.1 Neorhizobium puerariae
CCGGTTTCCCGTTCCGCTCCCATGGCTTTCACCTCTTCCACCGTCCCCGCACGTTACGGTTCCGATGGAAGCGCCGGCCTCCGCCTGCCCGCGAACGTCTCGCGAAACACTCCGGCGACGGAAGCGAGGGGATTATAGGCACAGCGGAAAGGGGTGGGGAAAATGAACGCGGAAAAATTTATCTTGCGTGCCGCATGGCCCGGTCACCGAACGGCTGGCTTCTCTCCGGCCGTGCGATCACGCCAGTCCCTCCTCGGCAAATGCCTGGAATACCGATGGCCGCGCCTTCATTCGATCGAAGCAGTCCTGCAGGTTTTCCGGCAGGTCGACGCCGCTTTTCGGTGCGACCATCAGAACCCAGAACAGGTAGCAGTCGGCGATCGTCATCTCGTCGGTTATCAGGAATTGCTTGTCGCCCATCTGGTCGGCGAGGATGGCGAAGGACTTCTTGAGCTTTTCGCGGGCGCGGACCTTTTCGGGCTCCGGGAAATCCTTGAAGAAGGGGATATAGTTCGCATGAATCTCGGACGACATGAAGGCGAGCGCCTCCAGCGTCCGCCACCGGGCAATACCCTCCCCGGGGAGAAGCTTGCCGCTTCGTTCGGCGATATAGCGCAGGATGATCTGGTTCTCCGTCAGGATCGTACCGTCTTCGAGCTCGAGGGTCGGGATGTAACCCTTCGGGTTGATCGACATGAAATCGCGGCCGTCTTCGGTCTTCTTCTCGCGGTCGATGCTGGAGAGCCTGTAGGGAAGCCCGGTCTCGATGAGCGCGATATGATCGGCCAGGCTGCAGGCTGCGGGGTAATAGAAAAGGTTCATGGCGGTCTCCTTGCGGATGGACCTGTCTCCGGCTTCTTCTTGCCGAAGTGGTCTATAATGTTGACCACAGCCATTTATGGGACCTAAAAATACCCGTCAAAAGCATATTTTCAGGAGCAGGTCAGATGGATGTGACCGCCAAGCCCCCGACCGTTAAACCGCCGCATGCCGATTGCAGGGCCGTCAGCGAAATCCTGAGCCGCGTGGGCGACAAATGGACGATCCAGGTCGTCGTGGCGCTGAGGCTGGGCTCGCGGCGTTTCAACGGGATCAAGCGGCATGTCGGCGGTATTTCGCAGCAGATGCTGACGCGCACGCTGAAGACATTGGAGCGTGACGGCATGGTGGAGCGTACCGTTCACCACAGCACGCCGCCGCAGGTCGAATATACGCTGACGCCGCTCGGCCACTCCCTGGTGGAGACCGCGCATCAGCTTGCCCATTGGGCGGCCACCCACCGGCTGGAAATCGAGGACAATCGCCTTCAATACGACGCCCGTTCGTCATGAAACGATCAGCGATCGCCCATGCCGCGATAGCGCCGCCGAGCTTGCCTTCCGGCCTCAATTGCCGCCGCGGATGATGCAGACGCCGGCTTCGTAGGCGCAGGCGTCGATCGGCGCGAACGCATCCTGCCGGGTTTCGCCGGCGACGTCGATGATCTTCACCGAGGGGGAAACCGAGCCGCTTCCCGTCATCGGGGTCACGGGGCTGATCAGGGGCGCCCCCTGATAGTTCCGCAGGATGTAGATGCTGCGGCTTGCGGTGCGGACCACGTCGAACGTGCCGCTGAAAATGCCGGACCTGCTGATGAACGCAGCGGGATCGCCGTTGTAGGCAAACGCGCCGACGGGCGCGGACAGGGCGTGCCGGCGGCCATGGTCCCGGCCGTCGCCCGCATGCGAGAGGGACGGGAATGCAGCGGCCAGCATCATGCCGGCAAGGAGGACAGGCTTCATGCGATTCGCTATCATGGCGAACTCCGGCGGAAATCGTTAACGAAAGGTTAACACGAAACTATCCCGCCCGTCGCGCCGGCAACGAATTCTTTGCAAATCATGGTTAACGTGCGGCGGGGATTTGAACCGCCGTGGCCTTGAGAAAGACACAATCGATTAAATTTGAAATCCGTCTGAATTGTTCTTGTCGACCGGCATCCGTGCGATTAAACCACGCCAATGATGCAATGCACATTTCTTCGGCACGGTGCATTGCGGGCGCCCGCCCTTTATACCGCATACGACGCCGCGAGGTTCTGATGGCGAATGTGACAAATAACCGGCCCCTGTCGCCGCATCTGCAAATCTACAAATTCATTCCCACCATGGCGATGTCGATCGTCCACCGCATCACCGGCGGGGCGCTCTACTTCGGCACGCTGCTGGTTGCCGCCTGGCTGATCTCGGCCGCTTCCGGCGAGGCATATTTCAATCAGGTCAACTGGCTGTTCGGGTCGCTCGTCGGCCAGTTCGTGCTTTTCGGCTATACCTGGGCCCTCATTCACCATCTGCTCGGCGGCCTGCGCCACATCATGTGGGACCTGGGTTACGGCTTCGAGAAGGAATTCTCGACCAAGCTCGCCAAGGCCAATCTCGTCGCTTCCATCGCACTGACGGTTCTCGTCTGGGCGATCGTGCTGATCGTTCGCTGAGGAGATCGAACAATGGACATGCGTACTCCTCTCGGGAAAGTCCGCGGGCTCGGCTCGGCCAAGAGCGGCACGGATCATTTCTGGCGCATCAGGATCACATCGGTCGCGCTCGTTCCGCTTCTCGTCTTCTACATCGTCTTCCTGATCCTCTACGCCGGCAAGCCCTATGCCGAAGTGATCGGCGCGCTCGCCAATCCCTTCGTCGCCACGATCAATGCGCTGACCATCGTCGCCAGCATCGTGCACATGCGTCTCGGCATGGAAGAAATCATCCAGGATTATGTCCATTCCGAAGGCATGAAGATCGCTCTTCTCGTCCTCAATGGCTTCTTCTCCCTCCTGGTCGGCGGCCTCTGTCTCTTCGCCGTCCTGAAAATCGCGTTTGCAGGATAATCCCGTCATGGCATCGATCACACCCATCGCCCAGACCGGCAAGGCCTATACCTATGTCGACCATTCCTATGACGTGATCGTCGTGGGCGCCGGCGGGGCGGGCCTCCGCGCGACCCTCGGCATGGCCGAGCAGGGCTTCCGCACCGCCTGCATCACCAAGGTCTTCCCGACCCGCTCCCACACCGTGGCAGCGCAGGGCGGCATTGCCGCCTCGCTGCAGAACATGACGCCGGACTCGTGGCAGTGGCATCTCTACGACACCGTCAAGGGGTCCGACTGGCTCGGCGACGTCGACGCCATGCAGTACATGGTCATGGAAGCGCCGAAGGCCGTCTACGAGCTGGAGCATTACGGCGTGCCCTTCTCGCGCAACGAGGAAGGCAAGATCTACCAGCGGCCGTTCGGCGGCCACATGCAGAACTACGGCGAAGGCCCGCCGGTGCAGCGCACCTGCGCCGCCGCCGACCGCACCGGCCACGCGATCCTTCACACGCTTTATGGCCAGTCGCTGCGCAACAACGCCGAATTCTTCGTCGAATATTTCGCGCTCGACCTGATCATGTCGGATGACGGCCGCTGCACCGGCGTCGTCGCCTGGTGCCTGGACGACGGCACGATCCACCGCTTCGCCGCCAAGATGGTGGTGCTGGCGACCGGCGGCTACGGCCGCGCCTATTTCTCGGCGACGTCCGCCCATACCTGCACCGGCGACGGCGGCGGCATGGTGGCCCGCGCGGGCCTGCCGCTGCAGGACATGGAGTTCGTGCAGTTCCACCCGACCGGCATCTACGGTTCGGGCTGTCTCATCACCGAAGGCGCGCGCGGCGAAGGCGGCTACCTCGTCAATTCCGAGGGCGAGCGCTTCATGGAGCGTTACGCGCCTTCGGCCAAGGACCTTGCCTCGCGCGACGTCGTCTCTCGCTGCATGACGCTGGAAATCCGCGAGGGCCGCGGCGTCGGCAAGAACAAGGACCACATCTTCCTGCATCTCGACCATCTCGATCCGGCCGTTCTGCACGAGCGCCTGCCGGGCATTTCCGAGAGCGCCAAGATCTTCGCCGGCGTCGACGTGACGCGCGAGCCGATCCCGGTCCTGCCGACCGTGCACTACAACATGGGCGGCATCCCGACCAATTTCTGGGGTGAAGTGCTCAATGCCGACAGCAACAATCCGGAGCGTCTGCTGCCGGGCCTGATGGCCGTCGGCGAAGCGGGCTGCGCCTCGGTTCACGGCGCGAACCGCCTCGGCTCCAACTCGCTGATCGACCTCGTGGTCTTCGGCCGGGCCGCCGCGATCCGCGCCGGCCAGGTCGTCAACAGGACCGAGCCGGTGCCGGCGCTCGACAAGGTCGCCTGCGACAGGATCATGGAACGTTTCGACGGGCTGCGCAACGCCAGGGGCAGCACGCCGACCGCTGTGCTGCGCGACAAGATGCAGCGCGCCATGCAGGAGGACGCCGCCGTGTTCCGCACGCAGGAATCGCTGGAATCCGGCTGCAAGCGGTTGTCCGAAATCTGGGGCGAGCTCAGGGACATCAAGGTCACCGACCGTTCGATGATCTGGAACTCCGACCTCGTCGAGACGCTGGAGCTGCATAACCTGATGGCGAATGCGATCACCACCGTCTACGGCGCGGAAGCCCGCAAGGAAAGCCGCGGCAGCCACGCCCGCGAGGACTACACGTCCGGCCCGTTCGCCGGCCGCGACGACGAGAACTGGCGCAAGCATACGCTCGCCTGGGTAAGCGAGGGCGGCGACGTCAAGCTGGACTACCGTCCGGTCCACACCGAGCTCATCGCAGACGGCATCGATCCGCACAAGATCGAGCCGAAGGCCCGCGTGTACTGATCTCAAGGGACCTGGAACATGGTTGAACTTTCTCTCCCCAAGAATTCCCAGATGAGCGAAGGCAAGGTCTGGCCGAAGCCGCAAGGCGCCAAGAACGTCCGCGAATACCGCGTCTATCGCTGGAATCCGGATGACGGCCAGAACCCGCGGATCGACACCTATTATATCGATCTCGACGATTGCGGCCCGATGGTTCTCGACGGTCTGCTCTACATCAAGAACAAGATCGACCCGACGCTGACGCTGCGCCGCTCCTGCCGCGAAGGCATCTGCGGCTCCTGCGCCATGAACATCGACGGGACGAACACGCTCGCCTGCACCAAGGGCATGGACGACATCACGGGCACCGTGAAGGTCTATCCGCTGCCGCACATGCCGGTGGTCAAGGACCTCGTTCCGGACCTCACCAACTTCTACGCCCAGCACCGCTCGATCGAGCCGTGGCTGAAAACGGTTTCGCCGCCGCCGGCCAAGGAGTGGAAGCAGAGCCACGAGGACCGCCTCAAGCTCGACGGCCTCTACGAGTGCATTCTCTGCGCCTGCTGCTCGACCTCCTGTCCGAGCTACTGGTGGAACGGCGACCGCTATCTCGGCCCGGCCGTCCTCCTGCAGGCCTATCGCTGGCTGATCGACAGCCGCGACGAAGCCAAGGGCGAACGCCTCGACAACCTCGAGGACCCCTTCCGGCTCTATCGCTGCCATACGATCATGAACTGCGCCCAGACCTGCCCGAAGGGCCTGAATCCGGCCAAGGCGATCGCCGAGATCAAGAAGATGATGGTCGAACGTCGCGTCTGACGGGCCCGCCATGTCCTCCCATGCCGCAGCCCGCTTCCTGTTCCGGGGGTGGGCTGCTGCGGTATCGCCAGCGGTCCTGGTCCGGTGCAATACGCGTCGATGCCTTCCTTTCCTGCCGAAATCGATCGGAACTTGTGTGGCGCGACCTTCAACGGACTGCCAAATTGTCCTGGTATGACTTGATTAACCAATTCGCTTTACGATAATTCGGTCTCAATTCAGTGGCATTAGCGGCGAATACCGACTGAAAGCGGGAGTTAGATGATGCATTTCAGATATGTGGCGACGGGCCTGGTTCTTGCCATTGCACTTGCCGGTTGCCAGCGTACCTCGTACAGTCCCTATAGCGACCTGCCTTCACAACCCGCTCCCCTCCAGGCGCAGCCTGTCCCATCCGTCCAGGGTGGCCAGCTTCCGCCGCCCGGCGGCGCCAATGCCTCGCAGTTCCCGAGCGCACCGGCGGCAAACCCGGCCATGGCGTCCGTGGACCCGAACGCTCCGGCTCCGGCAAGCGCCCTCGACATCAAGAAGGAGGCGATGGTCGGCAACTGGCGCGTCGGCAACGGCGGCTCCTCCTGCGACATGTTCCTGACGCTCACCAATCTCGGCGGCGGCTCGCGTGGCGGCACCCGGGGTTGCGCCGGCGAACTCACGACCATGGGGTCCTGGGACGTCTCGGGCAAGATGGTCCAGTTCAAGAACCGGGCGGGCGACGTCATCGGGCGGGTCTACAAGAGCGCCGACAACCGTTTCGACGGCACGTTGAATTCCGGCCAGCCGGTCAGCCTGAGTCGCTGAGCGTCTTCCCACAGTCGAGAGCGTCCGGTTGGAACCCATTCCCGAATACACGGCGAGCGTCGGCGAAGAACTGAAGGCTCTGACGGCATCCGGCACATTGACGGCTGATGCCGCCCAGTTCGACGTGGCCGCCAAGCTGGACCATGTGCTCGCCTGCCTTCGGGAGGCGCGGCCCGCCAAGAAGAAAAGCGCGCTCGGCTGGCTGTTCGCAAAAGGCCCTGCCGGCCGTCCGCGCGCCATCCGGGGCCTGTACGTGCATGGCAGCGTCGGGCGCGGCAAGACCATGCTGATGGACATGTTCTTCAAGAAGGCGCCGACGGAAAAGAAACGCCGGGCGCATTTCCACGAATTCATGGCGGATGTGCATAACCGCATCCATGCGCATCGCATGAAGGTGAAGCAGGGCGAGACGCGGCAGGCAGACCCCGTGCCGCCGGTTGCCGCCGCTCTTTACGCGGAAGCGGAGCTGCTCTGCTTCGACGAGTTTTCCGTCACCGACATCACCGATGCGATGATCCTGGCACGGCTCTTCACCGAACTTTTCGATCTCGGCTGCGTGCTGGTCGCGACCTCCAACGTGGCTCCGGAAAACCTCTACAGGGATGGGCTGAATCGTGGGCTCTTCCTGCCGTTCATCGGTCTTCTCAACAGGCACGTGGACGTGGTGACGCTGGATTCCCCGACCGACTACCGCATGCAGAAGCTTGCCAGTCTGCCGGTCTATGTGACGCCGCTCGACGGGCGCGCCGATGCGGCGATGGAGTCCGCCTGGCATCAGGTGACGGAAGGGGAAAAGGCCGGGCCGGTCGAAATTCCGATGAAAGGCCGCAGCATCCATGTTCCTGCCGCCGCCGGGCGCGCCGCGCGGTTCGATTTTTCGGATATCTGCAGCAAGCCGCTCGGCGCTTCCGACTATCTGGCGATCGCCGACCGGTTCGACGCCGTTTTCGTGGAACATATCCCGCAGCTCGGGCCGGACAGGCGGAACGAGGCGAAGCGGCTGATCAATCTGGTCGACGCGCTTTACGATCATACGGTCAGGCTTTATGTTTCCGCGGCAACGGCACCGGAGGATATCCTTCTGGAAAGGAAGGGGACAGAGGGCTTCGAATTCGACCGCACCGTTTCCCGCCTTTTTGAGATGCGCAGCCCGGATTATCTTGCGCTGCATCAGGAAAAGCGCCGTGCCGTTTGAAGGTTTGATGACGGAAATTCTTACGTTTACGTAAGAATTTTAATATCTAACCGATTGAAAAAGCTGATCCAAAAATAATCGATTGCCATTTTCTCCGGATAGCTGTATGCGATCTGCCACATTGGCGGGTCTGCCCTAGCCTGCCGTGGACTCGGATCTCGAAAGGAAGCTTTTCGATGGCGCGCAAGAAGATCGCACTCATTGGTTCTGGCATGATTGGTGGCACGCTGGCGCATCTCGCCAGCCTGAAAGAACTGGGCGACGTCGTCCTTTTCGACATTGCCGACGGCATTCCGCAGGGCAAGGGGCTTGATATCGCCCAGTCCGGCCCCGTCGAGGGCTTCAATGCCAAGCTTTCCGGCGCGAGCGACTATTCCGCCATCGAAGGCGCCGATGTCTGCATCGTCACCGCCGGTGTCGCCCGCAAGCCGGGCATGAGCCGCGACGACCTGCTCGGCATCAACCTCAAGGTCATGGAACAGGTCGGCGCCGGCATCAAGAAATATGCCCCGAACGCCTTCGTGATCTGCATCACCAACCCGCTCGACGCGATGGTCTGGGCCCTCCAGAAGTTCTCCGGCCTGCCGAAGAACATGGTGGTCGGCATGGCCGGCGTGCTCGACTCGGCCCGTTTCCGTCTCTTCCTCTCGGAAGAATTCAACGTTTCCGTCCAGGACGTCACCGCCTTCGTTCTCGGCGGCCACGGCGACACGATGGTGCCGCTCGCCCGTTATTCCACCGTCGGCGGCATTCCGCTGACCGACCTCGTCAAGATGGGCTGGGTCACCAAGGAACGCCTCGAAGAAATCATCCAGCGCACCCGTGACGGCGGCGCCGAAATCGTCGGCCTGCTCAAGACCGGTTCGGCCTATTACGCCCCGGCCGCCTCGGCGATCGAAATGGCGGAATCCTTCCTGAAGGACAAGAAGCGCGTCCTGCCGGCTGCCGCCTATCTCTCCGGCCAGTACGGCGTGAAGGACATGTATGTCGGCGTTCCGACGATCATCGGCGCCGGCGGCGTCGAGCGCGTCATCGAAGTCGAATTCAACAAGGACGAGGAAGCGGCCTTCCAGAAGTCCGTCGGCGCCGTCGCCGGCCTCTGCGAAGCCTGCATCAACATTGCGCCGGCTCTGAAGTAACGAGCGCTGAAGTCATCGAAACAGGGATTGACCCATGAATATCCATGAATATCAGGCCAAGGCTCTGCTGAAGAGCTACGGTGCGCCGGTGGCCCAAGGTGTGGCCATCCTGAAGGCCGAAGAGGCGGAAGCCGCTGCGAAGTCGCTTCCCGGCCCGCTCTACGTGGTGAAGAGCCAGATCCATGCCGGCGGTCGCGGCAAGGGCAAGTTCAAGGAACTCGGCCCGGACGCAAAGGGCGGCGTGCGCCTTGCGAAGTCGATCGACGAGGTCGTCGCCAACGTCAAGGACATGCTCGGCAACACGCTGGTGACCGCCCAGACCGGTGAAGCCGGCAAGCAGGTCAACCGCCTCTATATCGAGGATGGCGCCGACATCGACCGCGAGCTCTACTGCTCGCTGCTCGTCGACCGTTCGATCGGCAAGGTCGCTTTCGTCGTTTCGACCGAAGGCGGTATGGACATCGAGGCCGTCGCCCATGATACGCCCGAGAAGATCCTGACGATCGGCATCGACCCGGAAGCCGGCGTGACCGCCGACGACGTCGCGAAGATCTCCGGCGCCCTGAAGCTCGAAGGCGCTGCCGCCGAAGACGCCAAGTCGCTCTTCCCGATCCTCTACAAGGCCTTCAACGAGAAGGACATGTCCCTTCTCGAGATCAACCCGCTGATCGTCATGAAGAACGGCCATCTGCGCGTGCTCGACGCCAAGGTTTCCTTCGACGGCAATGCGCTGTTCCGCCACGACGACGTCAAGGCGCTGCGCGACGAGACCGAGGAAGACGCCAAGGAAATCGAAGCCTCCAAGTGGGACCTCGCCTATGTCGCCCTCGACGGCAATATCGGCTGCATGGTCAACGGTGCCGGCCTCGCCATGGCGACGATGGACATCATCAAGCTCTACGGCAAGGAGCCGGCGAACTTCTGCGACGTCGGCGGCGGCGCCGGCAAGGAGAAGGTGGCTGCGGCCTTCAAGATCATCACGGCCGACCCGAAGGTCGAGGGTATCCTCGTCAACATCTTCGGCGGCATCATGAAGTGCGACATCATTGCCGAGGGCGTCGTTGCCGCGGTCAAGGAAGTCGGCCTCAAGGTTCCGCTCGTGGTTCGCCTCGAAGGCACCAATGTCGACCTTGGCAAGAAGATCCTGAACGAGTCCGGTCTGGCCATCACGGCTGCCGACGATCTGGACGACGCGGCGAAGAAGATCGTCGCGGCGATCAACGGCTAATTTGAAGGACCGGAACTCATGTCCATTCTCGTCAATAAGAATACCAAGGTCCTGGTTCAGGGCCTGACCGGCAAGACCGGCACCTTCCACACCGAACAGGCGCTCGCCTATTACGGCACGCAGATGGTCGGCGGCATCCATCCGAAGAAGGGTGGCGAAACCTGGACCGGCTCGAAGGGCGAAACCCTGCCGATCTTCGCTTCCGTCGCCGAAGCCAAGGACAAGACCGGCGCCGACGCGTCCGTCATCTATGTTCCGCCGGCGGGTGCCGCGGACGCGATCATCGAGGCGATCGACGCCGAGATCCCGTTCATCACCTGCATCACCGAAGGCATCCCGGTCATGGACATGGTGCGGGTCAAGGCCAAGCTCGACAAGTCGAAGTCGCGCCTGCTCGGCCCGAACTGCCCGGGCGTGCTGACGCCGGAAGAATGCAAGATCGGCATCATGCCGGGCTCGATCTTCCGCAAGGGTTCGGTCGGCATCGTTTCCCGCTCGGGCACGCTGACCTACGAAGCCGTCTTCCAGACCTCGAACGAAGGCCTCGGCCAGACGACGGCTGTCGGCATCGGCGGCGACCCGGTCAAGGGCACCGAGTTCATCGACGTCCTGGAAATGTTCCTCGCAGACGACGCCACGACCTCGATCATCATGATCGGCGAAATCGGCGGCTCGGCTGAAGAAGATGCGGCGCAGTTCCTCAAGGACGAAGCCAAGAAGGGCCGCAAGAAGCCGATGGCCGGCTTCATCGCGGGCCGTACGGCTCCGAAGGGCCGCACCATGGGCCATGCCGGCGCGGTCGTTTCCGGCGGCAAGGGCGATGCGGAATCGAAGATCGCGGCCATGGAATCGGCAGGCATCAAGGTGTCGCCGTCTCCGGCCCGCCTCGGCAAGACCCTGGTTGAAGTCCTGAAGGGCTGACGCCACATAAGGGGCACCCGCCAGCTCCGGATCGTGGGCATCGGATTTTCCGATCGGTTCGATGCCCTGGAGCGGCGGCGAGCGGTCCGACAAGTTTCGGACAGGCGAAGCGGTGCAAGCCTCGCCTGTCCTGGTTCGGCGCCCTGGATCGCGTTTTCAGAGGCGCTTACCGCTACGGCGGCTTGGAATAGCCGACGACAGAACAAGAAAATGCGGAGACGGGAGGCCTCCCGGTTCCGACCACGTCAGGAGGCGGGCGCGGCGCCCGCAAGAAACCATGGCACGGCAAGAAGCCAACGAGCAGTTCCTCATCACATCTTTCCTCGATGGTCAGAATGCGGCCTATATCGAGCAGCTCTACGCCCGGTACGAAGACGATCCGAATTCCGTTGCGCCGGAATGGCAGGCTTTCTTCAAGGCGCTTGCCGACAATCCCGCCGATGTGAAGAAAGCGGCGACGGGTGCTTCCTGGCAGCGCAGCAACTGGCCGATCGCCGCAAACGGCGAGCTGGTGTCGGCGCTCGACGGCAACTGGCCGGCCGTGGAAAAGGCGATCGAGAAGAAGGTCAAGGCGAAGGTCGAGGAAGCTGCGGCCGCAGCCGGCAAGCCGGCGAGCGATGCCGACGTGCTGCAGGCGACGCGTGACTCCGTCCGCGCCATCATGATGATCCGCGCCTATCGCATGCGCGGCCACCTGCATGCCAAGCTCGATCCGCTCGGCCTTGCCGCCCCGGTCGAGGATTACAACGAGCTTTCGCCGACCGCTTACGGCTTCACCGAGGCCGATTACGACCGCAAGATCTTCATCGACAACGTGCTCGGCCTCGAATACGCGACCATCCGCGAGATGATCGAGATCCTGGAGCGCACCTATTGCTCGACGATCGGCGTCGAGTTCATGCATATCTCCAACCCTGAAGAGAAGCAGTGGATTCAGGAACGCATCGAAGGGCCGGACAAGGGTGTCGAGTTCACCGCCAACGGCAAGAAGGCGATCCTGCAGAAGCTGGTCGAAGCCGAAGGCTACGAGCAGTTCCTCGACGTCCGCTTCAAGGGCACCAAGCGTTTCGGTCTCGACGGCGGTGAATCGCTGATCCCGGCACTGGAGCAGATCATCAAGCGCGGCGGCCAGGAAGGCCTGGAAGAAGTCGTTCTCGGCATGGCCCATCGTGGTCGCCTGAACGTTCTGACCAACGTCATGGGCAAGCCGCATCGCGCTGTCTTCCACGAATTCAAGGGCGGCTCGTTCAAGCCGGACGAAGTCGAAGGTTCCGGCGACGTGAAGTACCACCTCGGCGCTTCCTCCGACCGCGAATTCGACGGCAACAGGGTTCACCTGTCGCTGACGGCCAACCCGTCGCATCTCGAAATCGTCAACCCCGTCGTCATGGGCAAGGCCCGCGCCAAGCAGGACATGCTCGCCAAGGTGTGGGAAGGCGATATCATCCCGCTTCGCGAGCGCGCCAAGGTTCTGCCGCTGCTGATCCACGGCGACGCCGCATTCGCCGGCCAGGGCGTGGTGGCCGAAATCCTCGGCCTTTCCGGCCTGCGCGGCCACCGCGTCGCCGGCACGATGCATGTCATCATCAACAACCAGATCGGCTTCACCACCAATCCGGCCTTCTCGCGCTCGTCGCCCTATCCGTCCGACGTCGCCAAGATGATCGAGGCGCCGATCCTCCACGTCAACGGCGACGATCCGGAAGCGGTCACCTACGCAGCGAAGATCGCCACCGAATACCGGATGAAGTTCCACAAGCCGGTCGTCATCGACATGTTCTGCTATCGCCGCTTCGGCCATAACGAGGGCGACGAGCCGGCGTTCACGCAGCCGAAGATGTACAAGGTCATCCGTGGCCACAGGACCGTCGCGCAGATCTATGCCGACCGACTGATCGCCGAAGGCCTGGTCACCGAAGGCGAATTCGAAAAGATGAAGGCCGACTGGCGCGCGCATCTGGAGACCGAGTTCGAGGCCGGCCAGAGCTACAAGCCGAACAAGGCCGACTGGCTGGACGGCCAGTGGTCGGGCCTGCGCTCCGCCGACAATGCCGACGAGCAGCGCCGCGGCAAGACGGCGATGCCGATGAAGCAGCTCAAGGAGATCGGCCGCAAGCTGTCGACCGTTCCGGACGGTTTCAACGCCCACCGCACGATCAAGCGCTTCATGGAAAACCGCGCCCAGATGGTCGAGACGGGCGAAGGCATAGACTGGGCGATGGCCGAGGCGCTGGCTTTCGGTTCGCTCGCCGTCGAGGGCACGAAGATCCGCCTGTCCGGCCAGGATTGCGAACGCGGCACGTTCTCGCAGCGTCATTCGGTCCTTTACGATCAGGATACGGAAGACCGCTACATCCCGCTCGCCAATCTGTCGCCGACCCAGGCCCGCTATGAAGTCATCAACTCGATGCTTTCGGAAGAGGCGGTTCTCGGCTTCGAATACGGCTACTCGCTGGCCCGCCCGAACGCGCTGACCCTCTGGGAAGCCCAGTTCGGCGATTTCGCCAACGGCGCGCAGGTCGTCTTCGACCAGTTCATCTCGTCGGGCGAACGCAAGTGGCTGCGCATGTCCGGTCTCGTCTGCCTTCTGCCGCACGGCTACGAAGGCCAGGGTCCGGAACACTCCTCCGCCCGTCTGGAGCGCTGGCTGCAGATGTGCGCCGAAGACAACATGCAGGTCGCCAACTGCACGACGCCGGCCAACTACTTCCACATCCTGCGCCGCCAGGTGAAGCGCGACTTCCGCAAGCCGCTGATCCTGATGACGCCGAAGTCGCTGCTGCGTCACAAGCGGGCCACTTCCTCGCTTGCCGAAATGGCGGGCGAATCCTCCTTCCATCGCCTGCTCTGGGACGATGCGGAGGTCATCAAGGACGGTCCGATCAAGCTGCAGAAGGACAGCAAGATCCGTCGCGTCGTGCTCTGCACCGGCAAGGTCTATTACGACCTCCTGGAAGAGCGCGAAAAGCGCGGCATCGACGACATCTACCTGCTGCGCATCGAACAGCTCTATCCGTTCCCGGCCAAGGCGCTCATCAACGAGCTGTCCCGCTTCCGGAGCGCCGAGATGGTCTGGTGCCAGGAAGAGCCGAAGAACATGGGCGCATGGGCCTTCATCGACCCGTACCTGGAATGGGTGCTCGCCCATATCGATGCGAAATACCAGCGCGTCCGCTACACGGGCCGCCCGGCTGCCGCTTCGCCGGCAACGGGCCAGATGTCGAAGCATCTGGCGCAGCTCGAAGCCTTCCTCGAAGACGCGCTCGGCGGCTGAGACATCAGCCGCCTTTCCCATCACTCTGCAAACGATATCTGAAAAACACGGAAACAGATCATGGCCACCGAAATTCGCGTCCCCACTCTCGGCGAGTCCGTCAGCGAGGCAACCGTCGGCACCTGGTTCAAGAAGGTCGGCGACACGGTCAAGGCTGACGAACCGCTCCTGGAACTCGAAACCGACAAGGTGACCGTGGAAGTTCCCGCACCTGCAGCCGGTGTTCTGACCGAGATCGTCGCCAACAACGGCGAGACCGTCGGCCTCGGCGCGCTGCTTGGCCAGATCGCGGAAGGCGGTGCGGGTGCCGCGACCGCCGCTCCGGCCAAGGCTGCCGAACCTGCCGCTCCGGCACCGGCTGCTGTCGCTGCGCCTGCTCCGGCCGCCGCCGCGGCTTCTTCCATGCCGCCGGCTCCCGCCGCCGCGAAGATCGCCGCCGACAACAATGTCTCCACCGCCGATATCGAAGGTTCGGGCAAGCGCGGCCAGGTCCTGAAGGGCGATGTGATCGCCGCTGTCGCCAAGGGGATTTCCGCTCCCGCAGCGCCGGCCGCACCGCGTCCGGTTTCGTCCGCCGACGATGCGTCCCGCGAAGAGCGCGTGAAGATGACGCGCCTGCGCCAGACGATCGCCCGCCGCCTCAAGGACGCGCAGAATACCGCCGCGATGCTCACCACCTACAACGAGGTGGACATGAAGGCGGTCATGGACCTGCGCAACCGCTACAAGGACGTGTTCGAGAAGAAGCACGGCGTGAAGCTCGGCTTCATGGGCTTCTTCACCAAGGCCGTGACCCACGCGCTGAAGGAACTGCCGGCCGTCAACGCCGAGATCGACGGCACCGACATCATCTACAAGAACTACTGCCATGTCGGCGTCGCCGTCGGCACCGACAAGGGCCTTGTCGTTCCGGTCGTGCGCGATGCCGACCAGATGTCGATCGCCGAGATCGAGAAGGAAATCGGTCGGCTCGGCAAGGCTGCCCGTGACGGCGCGCTCGGCATGGCCGACATGCAGGGCGGCACCTTCACCATCTCGAACGGTGGCGTCTACGGTTCGCTGATGTCCTCGCCGATCCTGAATGCCCCGCAGTCGGGCATCCTCGGCATGCACAAGATCCAGGAGCGCCCGGTCGCGATCGGCGGTCAGGTCGTCATCCGCCCGATGATGTATCTGGCGCTTTCCTACGATCACCGCATCGTCGACGGCAAGGAAGCGGTCACCTTCCTCGTTCGCGTCAAGGAGAGCCTGGAAGATCCGGAACGTCTGGTTCTCGATCTCTGATACGGGATTGGAGCGATGGAAATGCCTGGGGTTACCGCAACGCCTTACATGACGCTGCTTGCCCTGAGCGTTGTCCTGCTCGTTTTCCATATTCTGCTGCAGGGCGTGCTTTCGACCCGCGAGCTCGGTTCGACATGGAATGCCGGCCCGCGGGACGAGGGGCTGGAGCCGCAAGGCAGGCTGACGGGCCGTGCGGCACGCGCCTCGAGGAATTTCCAGGAAACCTATCCGGCATTCGTCGGCCTGCTGCTCGGCGTCGCCTTTGCCGGTGGCGATGCTTCGGGCTGGGGCCTGATCGGCGGCTGGGTGTGGTTCGTCGCGCGGATCGTCTACCTGCCGCTCTATCTGGCCGGCATCCCGTATTTCCGCTCCTTCGTCTGGCTGATCAGCATGGCGGGCCTGCTCGCCATGATCATCGCGATTCTCAGGTGACGCCATGCGGCAGTCCTTCAAAGCATCGCTGCTGACCCTGTGCCTGATACCCGGATGGGCCGGCGCGGTGGAACGCTGCGCGATCGAGAAGGCGATTTTCGTGGAGGCGGATGCCGGCACCAGGCTTGCTTTCGAGCCGGTCGGCTCCGATGCGGCGGCGGTCAGCCATCTCTTCACAGTTACCGGAGGCAGCGGCGGCAAGCTGAAGCTCGACGGGAACGTGATGTATGACGAGGAGTCGAAGAGGCCGGCGGGCATGATCATGAACAACTGCCCCGAAGGGGATGCGACCGGGGCGGAATTGAGGGCCTGCACCGTCTGGACCGGCGTACCCTATGCGCTCGATGTGGCAACCGGCCATATCGACATACTGGGCGCCGAAGGTTCCCAGGCGCCGGATGCGGTCCTGATGCCCGGTTTCGGCCCGGCGATCCGCCATTCGACGCTCTGGGACAAGAGTGGTCTGAAAGACGTTCCCTGGGATCTCTACGAATTCAAGGAATGCAAGGCATGAGCGAGGCTCCCGTTCCCCTGGCGACCGGCGGAAGCCGCGGTATCGGCGCGGTGATGGCTTCCAGCATTTCCATGCAGCGGCCGGGAAGGGTGGATGAGGCCGCGATGCCATTCCTCATCTGCCCTTGCCTGCGGCGTCCTCTATAACCGGCGCCATCCTCGATGTGAGTGATGGACGCTAAGGCAGTTCCAGCAAAGGTGCGCAGCGGTTTTGCGTCCGGAATTGCGGTGAAACGAACAGAAAGCGTAACAGCGCTGAGATCAAGAGAAGGAAAGAGAACAATGGCTTATGATGTCGTCGTCATCGGTAGTGGTCCCGGCGGTTACGTCTGCGCGGTGAAGGCCGCCCAGCTCGGCCTCAAGGTCGCGGTGGTGGAAAAGCGCGCCACCTACGGCGGCACCTGCCTCAACGTCGGCTGCATCCCTTCCAAGGCGCTGCTGCACGCTTCCGAAATGTTCCATCACGCCGCCCATGGCATGGATGCGCTGGGCGTCGAGGTTTCGGCGCCGAAGCTGAACCTCGAAAAGATGATGGCGCACAAGGACGCCACCGTTAAGTCGAATGTCGACGGCGTTTCCTTCCTCTTCAAGAAGAACAAGATTGACGGCTTCATCGGCACCGGCAAGATCGTCGCCGCGGATAAGGTTTCCGTCACCGGCGAAGACGGCAAGGTGCAGGAACTCGAAGCGAAGAACATCGTGATCGCCACCGGTTCCGACGTCGCCGGCATTCCGGGCGTCAATGTCGAGATCGACGAGAAGGTCATCGTTTCCTCGACCGGCGCGATCGCGCTCGACAAGGTGCCGCAGAACCTGATCGTCGTCGGCGGCGGCGTCATCGGCATGGAACTCGGCTCGGTCTGGCTGCGCCTCGGCGCCAAGGTCACCGTCATCGAATATCTCGACAAGCTGCTCGGCGGCATGGACGGCGAGGTTTCCAAGCAGTTCCAGCGCATGATGGCCAAGCAGGGCATGGACATCCGCACCGAAGCCAAGGTGACGGCCGTCGAGAAGACCGCTTCCGGCGCCAAGGTCACCTATGAGCCGGTCAAGGGCGGCGAGGCGCAAACCGTCGAAGCCGATGTCGTGCTGATCTCCACCGGTCGCAAGCCCTATACCGAAGGCCTCGGCCTTGAAGCCGTCGGCGTCGCGCTCGACAATCGCGGCCGTGTCGAGATCGACGGTCACTTCAAGACCAACGTCGCGGGCATCTATGCGATCGGCGACGTGGTGAAGGGTCCGATGCTTGCCCACAAGGCGGAAGACGAGGGCGTGGCGCTGGCCGAAATCCTTGCAGGCCAGCACGGCCATGTGAACTATGACGTCATCCCCGGCGTCGTCTACACCCAGCCGGAAGTCGCTTCCGTCGGCAAGACCGAGGAAGAGCTGAAGGCCGCGGGCATCGCCTACAAGGTCGGCAAGTTCCCGTTCACCGCGAATGGCCGCGCCCGCGCCATGCTGGCGACCGACGGCTTCGTGAAGATCCTCGCCGACAAGGAGACGGATCGCGTTCTCGGCGGCCACATCGTCGGCTTCGGCGCCGGCGAGATGATCCACGAGATCACCGTCCTGATGGAATTCGGCGGCTCGTCGGAAGATCTCGGCCGTACCTGCCATGCGCACCCGACCATGTCCGAGGCGGTGAAGGAAGCCGCCCTCGGCACGTTCTTCAAGCCGATCCATATGTGATCGGCAACAGCTTGTCGGTGATTGAAAAGGGTAGGATTTTATCCTACCCTTTTTCGTGTCGAGGCTAGTGACCGGATGAACGAGAAGATCAGCATTACGTTGCCGTCTCAAATGGTCGACGCGATCAAAGCTCGCGTCGAGGCGGGGTCCTATGTGTCCACCAGCGAAGTCATGCGGGCTGCCTTGAGAGCATTGGATCGTGAAGAACATATTCTGGATCAGGTCGTCGACGCGAAGATCCGGGAGGCGATCAATGATACCAGGTCGGGAATTTCTGCTGACGATGTCTTCGACCGCCTGGAACGTGTTCACGAAGATCTTATGAAGAGCAGGGGCCGTGGTCGCTAAAGTCCTGTTCCATCCGTTGGCGGATGCGGACCTGGAGGCCATTTATCATTTCATCGCACGTGACAGCCCAGAGCGTGCGATCGGTTTCATCCGCCGAATTCGCGCTTTCTGCGGCACCTTGCAAACAATGACCATGCGAGGGCGCAGCCGCGATGACCTTGCCGCAGGAGTTCGAACTCTGGTCTTTGAGCGGCGCGTGGTCGTAGCCTATCGCGTGGCGGCGGAAGAGCTGACTGTTCTCAGGATATTTTATGCTGGCCAGAATTTGGACGATGCCGAATGGCCTGCGAGCTAGGTCGCAGAAACGATTTCATGTGATCTGTCAATTCCAGCATTAAATCTTGGTCATCTTCAAGGTCGTGGCTTGGCAATGAAGCTGCGGAGCATATAGTTTCCACCGCTAACATATTGAAAAAGGTGGAAAAAATGGAAAGTTCTACTCCAGTTTCATTTTCGCTTTCGCAGCGCGTGCTGCATTGGGGCACCGCGTTGCTCGTCTTCTTCAACCTGCTGTTCGCAGACGGCATAGAGGAATGGAATCGCGCCATTCGCCGTACCGGCAGCGCCACCGCCGAGCAGGTTGCCGGCGCCAACATCCATGCTTATGTCGGCATCGCGATCCTGATTCTCGTCGCGCTGCGCCTCATCCTTCGCTTCACGTCCGGCGTGCCGGCCGCTCCGCCCGAAGAGCCCGCCCTTTTCAGGCTGGGCGCGAAGATCGCCCATGTGGCGCTCTACCTGCTGCTGATCGCCATGCCGCTGACGGGAATTGGCGCCTATTACCTCGGCAACGGTCAGGCGGGCGACGTGCATGCGGATGTCCTGAAGGTGCTCCTCTGGATCGTCGTCATCGCCCACGTTCTCGGTGCGCTTGTCCATCAGTTCTACTGGAAGACCAACGTCCTGCGGCGGATGACGGTCGGCTGAGCCTCACTCCGCCCTTGTCACCGTGAAGCCCTGCTTGCGCAGAAGCTCGACAAGGCCTTCTTCACCGGGCAGGTGAAGCGCGCCGACGGCGATGAAGGCTCCGCCTTCCGCCAGGAGGGGGGCGGCGCGTTCCGCCATCAGATGGTTGCGCTTGGTCACGACGAGTTTTTCGAACTCGGCATAACCCGCATCGTCACTGCCATCGGGCGCGACAGCCTTGAGCAACGGCATGGTGAGGCCGATTTCTCCGGAAAGATAGAGTTCCGTCATCGTTTCGAAGACATCGTCCATCTTCGGGCCGAGCCTGATCGTCTCGACCAGGGATTTCAGGTGAAACTCGACCGGGATCGCCGCCATGGCCGAAAGCTGTTCTGCGAAGGTTTCCAGTCCCTTGACCGGCTTTCCGGCGGCGAGGGCGTCCAGCGCGATCTGCTTGTCCAGGAAGTCCGGATTTTGCGCCTTGCGCGCCATTTCACATGGGGGAAGCGAAACGAAGGCCATCAGCATCCATGGCTTCATGCGCGAGACCGCGGCAAGCGGGATGCCGCGCGCCTTCAAGCCGGCTTCGAGCAAGGCCAAGTCTTCCTTGGGCAGCAGTTTCTCGATCGAGTTGCCGTCCGTGAACATGGTCAGCTCCGGCCTCGTCAGAATGCCGGCCATCGCCTTCTTCTCGTCCAGGATCTCGTCGGACTCGATGACCACGGTCCTGCTGGCCGCCCGGGCAGCGGCGGCGCCCGGCGGCATGCCGAGCACGCGCGGATCGGAAACGTGCATGGTGCCGAGCAGATAGGATGGCTCCAGCCCCTGCCGGTCGATCTTCCAGAGAATGCCCTTGCCGTTCGGCACCTTGGCGCCCTCGGCCAGGATCTGCCGGTAGAGGGAGGGGTTTTCGCCTTTCATCTCCTCCAGGAGATTGGCGCCCGTGCATGCGGGTGCTTCCGCGCGGGCGGGCGACAGCGATCCCAGGACGAGAAGGAGCGAAACGAGGGCGACCAGATGCGCCGCCGCGATCAGCCACAGGGTAAGGTTTTGGGCGCGCCTGAAAAAAGCGCCAGCGGAAGAGGCAAAGGCGGGAGTCATCATGTCATCCGTCCGGAAAGGCTGCGAGCATATTAGCGACAGCATTTCGACAACCGCTTAACGCGGGTGGTTAACGATAGGTTCATGCGCGCGGATGGGCGCGGTCGTAGACTTCCAGCAGCCGCGAGGAATCGACGCCGGTATAGACCTGGGTGGTCGACAGGCTGGCATGGCCGAGCAGTTCCTGGATGGTGCGCAGGTCGCCGCCGCCGGCCAGCAGGTGCGTGGCGAAGGAATGGCGCAGCGCATGCGGCGTTGCGGTTTCCGGCAGGCCCAGGGCGCTTCTGAGCTTCTGCATCTCGCGCTGGATGATCGCCGGCTGCAGCGGCCCGCCACGCGCGCCGCGGAAAAGCGGTTCTTCCGGGGCAATGTGGAAGGGGCAAAGCTTCCTGTAGGCCGCGACGGTGTCAAAGACGACCGGCAGCAGCGGCACGATGCGGGTCTTGCCGCCCTTGCCGGTGATGCGCAGCACCGTCGAGCCGGGCGCAAGATCGGCCGGCCGCAGGCCGAGCGCTTCCGAAATGCGCAGTCCGCAGCCGTAGAGGAGGGTGAGTACGGCTGCGTCGCGGGCGGCGATCCAGGGCTCCTCCTGCAATTGCGCGTCCGCCGCGACGACATTCATGGCCTGGCGATCGGACAGCGGTTTCGGCAGGGATTTCGGTTGCTTCGGCGCGCGGATCGCGCCGGCGGCCGCGGCGTTCACGAGCCCCTTGCGTTCGAGATAGCGCAGGAATGAACGCAGCCCCGCCAGATGGCGGCCGAGCGAGCGGGCGCCGGACCCTTCGCGGCGGCGCGCGGCAAGGAAGGCGCGCAGGTCCGCCGGCCGCAATGTATGGATATCGCCAAGCTTCGCGGGACCGCCCAGATGTCCCGTCAGAAATGTCAGGAACTGCCGGGTATCGCGCTCGTACGCATCCAGCGTATTGCCCGAAAGCCGGCGCTCGCCCGCCAGGCTCTGGAGCCATTCGTGGCGTTTTTCGACGAGATCGGGCGCGGCGATGATCAGCAGTTCGTTCAATCTCTGACCTGTTGAATTATGAGAACGGACGCCCAGATTGCTACCGACGGCGTTACGAAATTCCTAAGCCGCGCTTGGGCGTTAGCAATGACGTCATAGTTCGATCACACAGGGCTGCGATATACTGCCGACCCTGTCTGCGGGAGTTTCCATGGCGCGCCGTGATTCCATCACCACTTTCGGACAGTTCGCTGAAACAATCGCTCTCGTTTCCCAAGGAAAGCCCGGCCACATCGTCGATACGCTGATCGCCGAGCGCGGCCAGCGCATCGTCCGGAATCCCCTCTGGCCGGTGATGCGGCCATTTCTTTACGCGCTGCTGCGCTATGGCAAGGCGATCGAATTCGCCGACGATGTCGCCAACATGCCCGGCTTCCAGTCGTTCGAATACCTGAGCAACGTGCTGAAGCTGGATATCCGCGTCGCCAGGGGCGAGCGCATCCCGGAAAAGGGCGGCTTCATCCTCGTCAGCAATCATCCGACCGGCATCGCCGACGGCGTCGCCGTCTTCGACCTCTTGAAGGCGCGGCGGCCCGACATGATGATCTTCGCCAATCGCGATGCCGTCCGCGTCAACCCGCGCTTTGCCGAGATGATCATTCCCGTCGAATGGCGGGAGGAATACAAAAGCAAGCTGAAGACCCGCGAGACGCTGGTGCTCACCAACAAGACGGTCGAGGACGGCAAGGTGATGGTGCTTTTCCCATCCGGCCGCATCGCCTATTGGGCGGAGGGCAGGCTGAACGAAAGGCCGTGGAAGACCTCGGCCGTCGGGCTGGCGCGCAAATACAACATGCCCATCCTGCCGATCCATATGCGGGCGCGCAATTCCGGCCTGTTCTACTGGTTCGCCAAATGGTCGACCGAGCTGCGCGACATGACGGTGTTCTATGAACTGCTCAACAAGAAGGGCGACCGTTTCGATTTCATCGTCGGCCGGATGATACAGCCGAACGAGCTGGAAGGCGATGTCGCGGAGGTCACAAAGGCGCTCGAACATCATACGGTCTTCGAACTTGCCGCCGATGGCGATGCCAGGTTCGCCGCCGAAAGCCGTCCGGAAGCGGCGTCGGCAGCCTGAATGACGGACATCTCCATCTCCGTGTCCGGCAATGCGCTTCCAGCCGGTATCGACCTGCTGGCCGACGTCGCGGAGCAGGAGGGATATCCGCATATCCTTGAATTCGGCTGAGCGGCGTTCTTTTCTTTGGCGGGCTGAGCTAGAAATGGGGCATGCTGCTTCGCTCGATGTTCGCCCAGAACTACCGCTCGCTTCGCTCGATCCGGATGGATCTTGCAGGCGTCAACCTGTTCATCGGTGAGAACGGCGTCGGGAAATCCAATCTCTATCGTGCATTGCAGCTCGTCCAGGCGGCCGTGCGCGGCACGCTGGCTTATGAGATCGCGGCGGAAGGCGGCATGGCCTCGGTGCTCTGGTCGGGACCGCGCCGGGAGGAAAAGAATTTCCGCATCAGGCTGGAAGTCGAAGTCCTCGACGAGGAGCGCGCAGTCACCTTCCGTTATCGCGTAGAGGCCGGGCTGCGTCCGCCACAGGCTGCGGCAGGCTTTGCCTTCGAGCCGCAGGTCAAGGCGGAGGAGCTTCTCATAGAGACCGGCTCGCGGCCGGTGACGATGATGAAACGCGCCGGCCCCGGCATCATGGTGCGGGGCGAGCGCGGCCGGATGGAGGAATATCCGGAGCAGGCCATGACCTCCGAAACCGCAATCGCGCTGCTTGGCGATGCCGGGCACTATCCGGAGGCCGGGGCTTTCCGGCGCATGGTCGATGGCTGGCGGTTCTTCCATGGTTTCCGCACCGACCGCGATTCGCCGCTCAGGCAGCCCTGCCTTGCGGTGACCTCGCCATTGCTCGACCAGGATGGGAGCAACCTTGCCGCCGTGCTTGCGACGCTGGTGCACACCCGCGAAGACACGGTCGAGCTCGACCGGGCGATTGCCGCCGCCTTCGGCGGAGCGAGGCTGCACGTGCCGGAACCGGGGGAATATGCCGAATTCGGGCTGGTCTTTCCCGATTTCCCGCGACGCGTCTTCCAGCCGCGCGAGCTTTCCGACGGGCAGATCCGCTTCCTTGGCCTGGCGGCGGCGCTGATGTCCTATCGCCAGCCGCCGTTTATCGCGCTCAACGAGCCGGAAGCGAGCCTGCATCCGGACATGTTGTCGCCGCTTGCCGGCATGATCGCGGAGGCTTCCCGCTCCAGCCAGATCTGGATCGTCACCCATGCGGAATTGCTCGCATCGGCGGTGGGGGAGCGGTGCGGCATTCGGCCGAAGCACGTCATCCGCCAGGACGGCGCCACCTGGATCGAGGGCATGCGGCTGACCGGCGTTCCCGACGATGAGGACGAGGAATGACCGCGCTTGCTTTGCGCGCCACGGGGCACGTACGGCGTTATAGAGGGTTCACTTTTGTTCCCGCGCGGGGCATGGTCGCCGCCCATGGGCAAAGATTCGTCCGATCTCTTCGGTTCGCTTTTCGAAGCACCGCCGCTCGTTCGCGTGGTGCCGGTCCTGGTGCCGCTGCCGGTGCCGGGCGCCTATAGCTATGCCGTGCCGGAAGGTATGCATGTGGAGCCCGGTTCGGTCGTTCAGGTGCCGGTCGGGCCGCGGCAACTGATCGGCGTCGTCTGGGACGGGGAGAACGCCGACACTGCTCCCCCCGGGCTCGATCCCAAGAAGCTCAGGCCGATCACGCTCGCCTTCGATTGCCCGCCGCTTTCGAAGGAGATGCGGGATTTCGTCGACTGGGTGGCGGCCTATACGCTGTCGCCGCCGGGCCTTGTGGCGCGCATGGCGATCCGCGCACCCGCTGCGCTGGGACCCGAGCCGATGGTGGAGGGACTGCGTTATCTCGGCGGCCAGCCCGAACGCCTGACGCCCGCGCGCACCCGGGTTCTCGAACTTGCCGGCGGGGAGGATATTCCCTGGACCCGCAGCGGGCTTGCCCATGCCGCCGGCGTGTCGCTCAGCGTCATCGACGGGCTGACGGCGCAGGGCATGTTCGAGACGATCTTCCTGCCGCCGCCGCCCGTGGTCGCAAAGCCCGAACCCGATTACACCGCGCCGCGTATCGAGGGGGTTCAGAAGGAGACCGCGGAGGAAATCGTCGGGTCGATCCGCGCCGGCGGTTTTTCCGCCGCGCTGATCGACGGGGTCACGGGCTCCGGCAAGACGGAGGTTTATTTCGAGGCGATCGCCGAGACGTTGAGGCGCGGCAAGCAGGTCCTGATCTTGTTGCCGGAAATCGCCCTAACCACCAGCTTCCTCGAACGTTTCGAGGACCGGTTCGGGGCCAAGCCCGGCGAATGGCATTCCGATCTTTCGCCGCGCATGCGCGAGAAGGTCTGGCGCGGCGTGGTGACCGGCGAGGTGAGGGTGGTGGCCGGCGCGCGCTCCGCGCTCTTCCTGCCCTTCGAGGAGCTCGGCCTGATCATCGTCGACGAGGAGCATGATCCGGCCTACAAGCAGGAGGACCGGGTCTTCTACAATGCCCGCGACATGGCGGTGGTGCGCGCCCGGATCGGCGATTTCCCGATCGTGCTCGTTTCCGCCACTCCCTCCGTCGAAAGTCAGGTCAACGGTCTTTCGGGCCGCTACAACACGGTTCATCTGCCGACCCGTTTCGGCGATGCGGCCTTGCCGGACCTGCATCTCATCGACATGCGCCGGCATCCGCCGGAGCGCGGCGGCTTTCTGTCGCCGGTCCTCATCAGGGCCATCGCGAAGACCATCGAAAAGGGCGAGCAGGCGCTGCTTTTCCTCAACCGCCGGGGTTATGCGCCGCTGACGCTCTGCCGCGTCTGCGGACATCGCTTCCAGTGTCCCCAGTGTTCGAGCTGGCTGGTGGAGCACCGGTTCAGGAACCAGATCCAGTGCCATCAATGCGGTTACGCCGAGCCGACGCCGGAAGCCTGCCCGGAATGCGGGACGCTCGACCATCTCGTCGCCTGCGGGCCGGGCGTGGAGCGCATCGCCGAAGAGGTCGAGAAGCACTTTCCCGATGCCCGGACGATCGTCATGTCCTCGGACCTGCTCGGCAGCGTCAAACGCATGCGGCTCGAACTGGAGGCGATCGCCAGGGGCGAGGCGGATATCGTCATCGGCACGCAGCTCGTCGCCAAGGGGCATAACTTCCCGCTGATGACGCTCGTCGGCATCGTCGATTCGGACCTCGGCCTTTCGAACGGCGATCCACGCGCGGCGGAACGCACCTTCCAGCTTCTCTCGCAGGTGACCGGCCGCGCCGGCCGCACCGGCCTGAAGAGCCATGGCCTGTTGCAGACCTTCCAGCCGCAGCATCCGGTCATGCAGGCGATCGTCTCGGGCGATGCCGGCGCCTTTTATGAACGGGAGATCTCCGAGCGGGAAAGGGCGCTGTTGCCGCCTTTCGGCCGGCTCGCCTCGCTGATCGTTTCGGCCGATACGCGGGCGGATGCGGAAAACCACGCGCGCGGCTTGCGCGCCGCGGCGCCGAAGGTCACCGGCATTTCCGTGCTCGGTCCGGCCGAGGCGCCGCTTGCTCTGGTGCGTGGGCGCCATCGCTTCCGCTTGCTGGTGCACGGCCGTCGAAATTCCGACATGCAGGGGTTCCTGAAGGCCATGCTGGCGCATGGACCCAAACAGCGCGGCTCGGTGCAAATCCAGCTCGATATCGATCCCCAGAGTTTCCTCTGAGCGGCGCGTCGTTACGACTTGTTTACCACTTGCCTTAGAATCGGGCGATTCGAATGATGCGAGGACCGGATGGAATTCTATTTTCCCACCGAACTGGGTGAGCAACTTGCCTTTGTCTGTGCCGCGGCGACAGCCGCCATCGGGCTCTTCGCCCTCGTCTTCCCCGCCTCCGTCCTGCGCCTGATGGCGTTCCAGATCGGCGAGGTGCGGCCGGAAGGATATGCCGCCACCCGCGCCGCCGGCGCGCATCATCTCGGGCTCGGCCTGGCCGCCATCATGCTCGCCCAGGACTGGATCTACATGGTGCTCGGGATCGCGCTGGGTTTCGCCGCCGCGGGACGTCTCGTTTCCTGCGCCCTCGACCGGGCGCTCACGCCCCGAAACATAGCATTTTTCTTACTTCAGGTTGTGCTTTCCGGCGGGCCGCTCGCCTATGTCTTCGGCTATGTTTGACGCCCCGATCTGAGACTATCGGCTACGGTCGCCCGAAAATCCCTCCGCCTGTGGCATAAAATGCTATCCAAGCCCTTGCATCCAAGGCTTTTTCCTCTATCAGGCGTGTTGCGAGTCCCTACATCCTATGCTAGACGGACCGCGAAAGTTGGAAAGGGTAGAGTGGAAGCTCTACAGGTTCTGAGAAATAATCAAACGATTTCAAGGTCTTGCTGAACTTCTCCCCGAAGATCAGGCGCTTGGATGGCAATACAGGGAAACTGTGCCCGTGGCTGACACGTCCCAGCTTATTTCCGGTGTGGCGGAGCGTTACGCTTCCTCGCTTTTCGAACTGGCTTTGGAGGCTGGGTCGGTCGATAAAGTCGGTGCCGACCTTGATCGTTTTCAGGCGCTGCTGGATGAAAGTGAAGACCTGCGACGTCTGGTCGCAAGCCCGGTCTTTTCCGCCGAGGAGCAGCAGAAGGCCGTAACGGCCGTCGCGGCCAAGGCCGGCATCTCGGGGCTGGTCGGCAATTTCCTCAAGGTCGTCGCCGGCAACCGGCGCCTTTTCGCTCTGCCTGGCATGGTCCGCGCCTATCGCGTGATCGCCGCCGAGCATCGCGGCGAAATCACTGCCGAGGTCACCTCGGCGCATGCGCTAACCGCCGCGCAGGAAACTGAACTCAAGTCGGCGCTGAAGGGCGTGACCGGCAAGGACGTCTCGATCGCCGTAACGGTCGACCCGTCGATCCTTGGCGGGCTCATCGTCAAGGTCGGTTCTCGTCAGATCGACACATCCCTTCGCACCAAACTTTCCACCCTTAAGCTTGCATTGAAAGAGGTTGGCTGATGGATATCCGTGCAGCGGAAATTTCCGCAATTCTCAAGGACCAGATCAAGAACTTCGGCCAGGAAGCCGAGGTCTCCGAGGTCGGCCAGGTTCTGTCCGTCGGTGACGGTATCGCTCGCGTCTACGGTCTGGACAATGTTCAGGCCGGTGAGATGGTCGAGTTCCCGGGCGGCATCCGCGGCATGGCGCTGAACCTCGAAGCCGACAATGTCGGCGTCGTTATCTTCGGTTCCGACCGCGAGATCAAGGAAGGCGACACCGTCAAGCGGACCGGCGCCATCGTCGACGTTCCGGTCGGTCCCGAGCTGCTCGGCCGCGTCGTCGACGCGCTTGGCAACCCGATCGACGGCAAGGGCCCGATCAATGCGACCCGTCGCGCACGCGTCGACGTCAAGGCTCCGGGCATCATTCCGCGCAAGTCGGTGCATGAGCCCATGTCGACCGGCCTCAAGGCCATCGACGCCCTCATCCCGGTCGGCCGCGGCCAGCGCGAGCTCGTCATCGGCGACCGCCAGACCGGCAAGACCGCGATCATTCTCGACACGATCCTGAACCAGAAGCCGATCCACGACAACGGCCCGGACAACGACAAGCTCTTCTGCGTCTATGTCGCTATCGGCCAGAAGCGTTCGACCGTTGCCCAGTTCGTCAAGGTTCTCGAAGAGCGTGGCGCCCTGCAGTATTCGATCATCGTCGCCGCGACCGCTTCCGACCCGGCTCCGATGCAGTACCTCGCTCCGTTCGCCGGCTGCGCCATGGGCGAATACTTCCGCGACAACGGCCAGCATGCCCTGATCGGCTATGACGACCTTTCCAAGCAGGCCGTCGCCTACCGCCAGATGTCGCTGCTGCTGCGCCGCCCGCCGGGTCGCGAAGCCTATCCGGGCGACGTTTTCTACCTGCATTCCCGTCTCCTGGAGCGCGCCGCAAAGCTCTCCGACGAACGTGGCGCCGGTTCGCTCACCGCGCTGCCGGTCATCGAAACCCAGGGTAACGACGTTTCGGCCTTCATTCCGACCAACGTGATCTCGATCACCGACGGCCAGATCTTCCTCGAAACCGACCTGTTCTACCAGGGCATCCGTCCGGCCGTTAACGTCGGCCTGTCGGTTTCCCGCGTCGGCTCCGCCGCGCAGATCAAGGCGATGAAGCAGGTTGCTGGCTCGATCAAGGGCGAACTTGCGCAGTATCGCGAAATGGCCGCCTTCGCGCAGTTCGGTTCGGACCTCGATGCCTCGACGCAGCGCCTGCTGAACCGTGGCGCCCGCCTGACCGAGCTCCTGAAGCAGCCGCAGTTCTCTCCGCTCAAGACGGAAGAGCAGGTCTCGGTCATCTTCGCAGGCGTCAACGGCTATCTCGACAAGATCGGCGTCGGTGATGTCGGCAAGTTCGAGCAGGGACTGCTGTCCTACCTCCGCTCCGAAGGCAAGGCCATCCTCGATACCATCCGTAGCGAGAAGCAGCTTTCCGACGACACCCGTGCGAAGCTCAAGGCCGCTCTCGACAGCTACGCCAAGACTTTCGCCTGAGACCGGATCAAGCCAAACTAACCCCCAGGGGACCGATAACGGATGCCTTCACTTAAGGATCTGAAAAACCGGATCGCCTCCGTCAAGGCGACGCAGAAGATCACCAAGGCGATGAAGATGGTCGCCGCGGCGAAGCTGCGCCGCGCCCAGGAGGCAGCCGAGGCCGCCCGCCCCTATGCGGAGCGGATGAACAAGGTGCTGGCCGGTCTCTCGGCCGCCAGCGCCGGCAATGCCGAAGCGCCGCTCCTGCTTTCGGGCACGGGCAAGGATCAGGTTCACCTGCTGATCGTCGCGACCGGCGAACGCGGTCTGGCCGGGGGGTTCAATTCCTCGATCATCCGCCTCGCCCGCGATCATGCGCTGAGGCTGCTTTCACAGGGCAAGACGGTGAAGATCCTCACCGTCGGCCGCAAGGGCAACGACATCCTGCGCCGATCGTTCCGCGAGAACATCGTCGATTACGTCACCTTCCGCGAAGTCAAGCAGCTCGGTTTCGCCCAGGCTGACGAAGTCGCGCACAAGGTTCTCGCCCTGTTCAACGCCGGCGAATTCGACGTCGCGACGCTGTTCTTTGCCCGCTTCCAGTCGGTGATCTCGCAGGTCGCGACGGCCAGCCAGATCATTCCGGCCAAGTTCGAGACCGCAGGGACGACGGAGGCTTCCTCCGCTCTCTACGAATACGAGCCGAGCGAGGAGGAAATCCTCGAGGACCTGCTGCCGAAGAACGTTGCGGTGCAGATCTTCCGGGCGCTGCTCGAAAACAACGCTTCCTTCTACGGCGCGCAGATGTCCGCGATGGACAACGCAACGCGCAATGCCGGTGACATGATCAACAAGCTGACGCTCTCCTACAATCGCCAGCGTCAGGCGCAGATCACCAAGGAACTCATCGAAATCATTTCGGGCGCGGAAGCGCTCTGACCGTCAAGAAAGAGGGTAAGTATCATGGCTACCGCAACGGGCTCGTCCCTCGGCAAAGTGACCCAGGTTATCGGCGCCGTCGTTGACGTCGCTTTCGACGGCGACCTGCCGCCGATCCTGAACGCACTCGAAACCGACAACAACGGCAACCGCCTCGTTCTCGAAGTCGCGCAGCATCTCGGAGAAAACGCCGTCCGCACCATTGCGATGGACTCGACCGAAGGTCTCGTCCGCGGCCAGCAGGTCAAGAACACCGGCGCTCCGATCTCGGTTCCGGTCGGCGACCAGACCCTCGGCCGCATCATGAACGTCATCGGCGAGCCGGTCGACGAAGCAGGTCCTCTGAACCGCGACAACCTGCGCGCCATCCACCAGGACGCCCCGGCCTATGTCGAGCAGTCGACCGAAGGCCAGATCCTCGTCACCGGCATCAAGGTCGTCGACCTTCTCGCGCCTTACGCAAAGGGCGGCAAGATCGGCCTCTTCGGCGGTGCGGGCGTCGGCAAGACCGTTCTCATCATGGAACTCATCAACAACGTCGCGAAGGCACACGGCGGTTATTCCGTGTTCGCAGGCGTCGGTGAGCGTACCCGCGAAGGCAACGATCTCTATCACGAAATGATCGAGTCGGGCGTCAACAAGCATGGCGGCGGCGAAGGCTCGAAGGCCGCGCTGGTTTACGGCCAGATGAACGAACCGCCGGGCGCCCGCGCTCGCGTCGCCCTGACGGGTCTCACCATCGCTGAAGACTTCCGCGACAAGGGCCAGGACGTTCTGTTCTTCGTCGACAACATCTTCCGCTTCACGCAGGCCGGTTCCGAAGTGTCGGCTCTGCTCGGCCGCATCCCGTCGGCCGTCGGTTATCAGCCGACGCTCGCAACCGACATGGGCCAGATGCAGGAACGCATCACCACCACGACCAAGGGCTCGATCACCTCGGTTCAGGCCATCTACGTTCCGGCCGACGACTTGACCGACCCGGCGCCGGCAACCTCGTTCGCCCACCTCGACGCAACGACCGTTCTGTCGCGCTCGATCGCTGAAAAGGGCATCTATCCGGCCGTCGACCCGCTCGACTCCACGTCGCGCATGCTCGACCCGATGGTTGTCGGCGAAGAGCATTACGAAGTCGCCCGTAAGGTCCAGACGACGCTGCAGCGCTACAAGTCGCTGCAGGACATCATCGCCATCCTGGGCATGGACGAACTGTCGGAAGAAGACAAGCTGACGGTTGCCCGCGCCCGCAAGATCGAACGCTTCCTGAGCCAACCGTTCTTCGTCGCCGAAGTCTTCACCGGTTCGCCGGGCAAGCTGGTGGCGCTCGAAGACACGATCAAGGGTTTCAAGGGCCTCGTCAACGGCGAATACGACCACCTGCCGGAAGCTGCCTTCTACATGGTCGGCTCGATCGAAGAAGCGATCGAGAAGGCCAAGAAGCTGGCGGAAGCTGCCTGATCATAACCGAGACGGCGCGCGGGATCTTGTCCGGCGCGCCCTTCCCGCATAAGACACGCAAGGAAGTGGACCGTCATGGCCGACGCTTTCAACTTTGAACTGGTTTCGCCCGAACGCCTGCTCGTCTCGGAAAAGGTCACGGAAGTGGTGATCCCGGCGACACTCGGCGAAATGACGGTGCTCGCCAACCATGCGCCGACGATGACGACCATCAAGCCGGGCGTGGTTTCCGTGAAGCTCGCTTCCGGCCAGGTCAACAAATACGTGGTGTTCGGTGGCTTCGCGGATATCCTGCCGACGAGCTGCACTCTGCTTGCGGAGTCGGCCGTTCCGGCAAGCGAAATCACCCGCGAGACGCTGCAGCGGCGGATCGAGGCCACCCAGGCCGAGATCAGCAAGGCCCAGAGCGACGAGCACAAGACCAAGCTGGAGCAGTTCCTGGCGGAATTGACCCATCTGAACGGCATCGTCGTACCGGCCTGAGCGTCGGTTTCTTGGACGAATGCGGGCGACCTTCAGGGCCGCCTTATATATTGCGAGACTGGAACATCGGTTTGCGCTGTTCCGGCCTCTTTTGTTATGCATTGCTCTCGATGTCCCGATGGCTTTGTGCAAGGCGTCCGTCCCTGTCCCTGTCCCTGTCCGTCCGGCGCGACGGCTTGTATATCCACCGGTGACGGGTTAGCCCTTCTGGACGGAGGGGTATGATGATCGACAAGCTGGAATTCTTTATAGCGCTTGCGCGCGAAGGTCATTTCGGCCGGGCAGCCGAGGAATGCGGTATTTCGCAGCCGTCGCTTTCGGCAGCGATCCGGCAACTGGAGGAACAGCTCGGCGTACAGCTCGTGGTGCGCGGCTCGCGTTATCAGGGGCTGACGCCGGAAGGCCAGCGCGTGCTGGAATGGGCCAAGCGCATCGTCGGCGATGCGCGCACCATGCGCGAGGAAATGCGGGCGGCGCGCAAGGGTCTCGCCGGTCATATCCGGCTCGCATCGATCCCGACGGCGCTGGCCATGATCCCGCGGCTGACCGGGCCGTTCCAGGCGAAGCATCCGGACGTCACTTTTTCCGTCGTTTCCCGCAATTCACTGCAGGTACTCTCCCAGCTTGACAATTTCGAGATCGATGCCGGCATCACCTATCTCGACAATGAACCGCTGGGCCGCGTCACCAGCGTACCGCTTTATGCCGAGCGGTACAATCTGGTGACGGCGGAAGGGGCGCCCTATGCCGACCGGGAAAGCGTCACCTGGAAGGAGATGGCCGATCTTAGGCTCTGCCTATTGACTCCGGACATGCAGAACCGCCGGATCATCAATCAGCATCTTGCGGAAGCGGGTGTGACGGTGCGGCCGATGCTGGAATCGAATTCGATGGTCGTGCTGCTTTCGCATGTGGGCACCGGCCGGTGGGCGAGCATCATGCCGCGCAACGTCGCCCGATCCTTCGGTTTTGCCGAGCAAATCCGCACGATCCCGATCGTCGAACCGGAAGCCAGCCATATCGTTGGGTTGGTGGCGACCCATCGTGAGCCGTTTACGCCGCTGGTCTCGGCTCTCCTGCACGAAGCGCGTAGCCTCGGCCCGACGGCCATGGCTTGATAGTTTTTTTCTATCGCGTAACCGATCTCCTTTATTGACGGTTGTGGGCTGGGTTGCGAGACTCCCCGGGATAGGCGAAGTACGACTGTCAGACAGCTTCGCCAGCGTTCTGATCCGAAATGGCGGCCGCGGCGTTGGAGCCAAGGCATCAAAGACGGATCAGCCGGGAGGCTAGACGATATGAATATGCGTATTTCCGCCGGTGATCTCACCGAGCGGTCGCTTCAGATCATCAGGGATCTGAAGCATCTCGAAGGGCCGATGCTGCCGATCCTGCATGCGATCCAGGCGGAATTCGGTTATGTGCCGGATGATGTGAAACCCATCATCGCCAGCGAGCTCAACCTGTCGCGTGCCGAGGTGCATGGCGTCGTGACCTTCTATCACGAGTTTCGCGACCATCCGGCCGGGCGGCATGTGCTGAAGCTCTGTCGCGCCGAAGCCTGCCAGTCGATGGGCAGCGACCATATCGCGGATCGCGCCCGGCAGCTTCTCGGGATCGACTTTCACCAGACGACGCTGGACGGCGCGGTGACGCTGGAACCGGTCTATTGCCTGGGCCTTTGCGCCTGCGCGCCTGCCGCCATGCTGGACGACGAGGTCTATGGCCGGGTCGACGAGCACTGTCTTGGCGAGATCGTTGCGGAGGTGCGCCGATGACCGTGACGATTTTCGTGCCGCGCGATGCCGCAGCGCTCGCGCTCGGAGCCGAAAAGGTGGCAAAGGCGATTGCCCACGAGATCGAAGCCCGCGGCCTCGATGCGAAAGTGGTGCGCAACGGCTCGCGCGGCATGTTGTGGCTTGAGCCGCTTGTCGAGGTGCGGACGGAGCATGGCCGCATCGCCTATGGCCCGGTGAAGGCCGGCGACGTGAAGGGTTTGTTCGACGCGGGCCTCCTGACGGGAGGCGATCATCCGCTCTGTCTCGGGCTGACGAAGGAAATCCCATTCCTCCGTCAGCAGACACGCCTGACCTTTTCGCGCTGCGGCGTCACCGACCCGCTGTCGCTCGAAGACTACCGTCACTACCAGGGTCTGAAAGGTCTCGAAAAGGCGATCGTCATGACGCCGGCAGAGATCGTCAAGGAAGTGACCGACAGCGGCCTGCGCGGCCGCGGTGGCGCGGGTTTCCCGACCGGTATCAAGTGGAAGACGGTGATGGATGCGGCAGGGCCGCAGAAATACATCGTCTGCAATGCCGACGAGGGCGACAGCGCGACTTTTGCCGACCGGATGATCATGGAAGGCGATCCCTTCGTGCTGATCGAGGGGATGACGATCGCCGGCATCGCGACGGGCGCCACCAGGGGCTATATCTATACGCGTTCCGAATATCCGCATGCGATCGCGACGATGAGCCAGGCGATCGAGATCGCGCGGGCGGCCGGCATTCTCGGCCCGTCGGTCATGGGGTCGGCCCATGCCTTCGATATGGAGGTGCGTTCCGGCGCAGGCGCTTATGTCTGCGGCGAGGAAACCTCCCTGCTCAACTCGCTGGAAGGCAAGCGCGGCATCGTGCGGGCCAAGCCGCCGCTGCCGGCGCTGCAAGGTTTCCTCGGCCGGCCGACGGTGGTCAACAACGTCATCTCGCTGGCCTCCGTGCCCGTCATCATGGATCGCGGGGCCGCCTTCTATCGCGATTTCGGCATGGGCCGTTCACGCGGCACGATCCCGATCCAGATCGCCGGCAACGTCAAATACGGCGGTCTTTACGAAACGGCCTTCGGCCTGTCGCTCGGCGAGATCGTCGATCACATCGGCGGCGGCACGGCGAGCGGACGGCCGGTGAAGGCGGTGCAGGTGGGCGGTCCGCTCGGCGCCTATTTTCCACGCGCGCTGTTCGACACGCCGTTCGACTACGAGGCCTTCGCGGCGAAGGACGGGCTGATCGGCCATGCGGGCATCACCGTTTTCGACGATACGGCCGACATGCTGAAACAGGCGCGGTTTGCGATGGAATTCTGTGCCATCGAAAGCTGCGGCAAGTGCACACCCTGCCGCATCGGCTCGACGCGCGGGGTAGAGACGGCCGACAAGATCCGGCAGGGTATCGAGCCGGAGAAGAACAAGGCGCTGCTGGCCGACCTCTGCAACACGATGAAGTTCGGCTCGCTCTGCGCGCTCGGCGGCTTCACGCCCTATCCGGTGATGAGCGCGATGACGCATTTCCCGGAGGATTTTGAGCCGGCACCGATGGTGGAGGCGGCTGAGTGATGACTCTTACCATGTCAGCCCCCCTCTGGCCTGCCGGCCATCTCCCCCGCAGGTGGGGAGATCGGCTGGGCTCGCGGGCCTTCCCGGACAAATTGCGTAGCAACTTGATGAACCGCCTGAGAGGCGGGAAGACATTGCCACTTGTGATCTCCCTATCTGTGGGGGAGATGGCCGGCAGGCCAGAGGGGGGCGAGCTTGCTCCCATGTTCATTCTTTCCAGCAGGGAGACACCCAATGTCCCTCGTTCATGAAATCGACTACGGCACGCCGGCTTCCCGGTCCGAAGCCCAGGTCACGCTCACCATCGACGGGCGCTCGATCACCGTGCCGGAAGGCACTTCCATCATGCGTGCTTCGATGGAGGCCGGCATCCAGGTGCCGAAACTCTGCGCCACCGACATGGTCGATGCCTTCGGTTCCTGCCGCCTGTGTCTCGTGGAGATCGAAGGCCGCAACGGAACACCCGCCTCCTGCACCACGCCGGTCATGCCGGGCATGGTGGTCCATACCCAGACGGGCCGGCTGAAGGACATCCGCAAGGGCGTGATGGAGCTCTACATCTCCGACCACCCGCTCGACTGTCTCACCTGCGCCGCCAATGGGGACTGCGAATTGCAGGACATGGCCGGCGCAGTGGGCCTTCGCGACGTGCGTTACGGTTACGAGGGCGACAACCACGTCAAGGCCCGCAACAATGGCGAGATCAACGCCAGATGGATGCCGAAGGACGAGTCCAATCCTTACTTCACCTACGATCCTTCCAAGTGCATCGTCTGCTCCCGCTGCGTGCGCGCCTGCGAGGAAGTGCAGGGCACGTTTGCGCTGACGATCGAGGGCCGCGGCTTCGAGAGCCGGGTTTCCCCCGGCATGCATGAGCATTTCCTCGATTCCGAGTGCGTCTCGTGCGGCGCCTGCGTGCAGGCCTGCCCGACGGCGACGCTGACCGAAAAATCGGTCATCGCCATCGGCCAGCCGGAACATTCGGAAGTCACGACCTGTGCCTATTGCGGCGTCGGCTGCTCCTTCAAGGCCGAGATGCGCGGCGAGGAACTGGTGCGCATGGTGCCTTGGAAGGATGGCCAGGCGAACCGTGGGCACTCCTGCGTCAAGGGCCGCTTCGCCTACGGTTATGCGACCCACAAGGATCGCATCCTCAACCCGATGGTCCGCGAAAAGATCTCCGATCCATGGCGCGAAGTGACCTGGGAAGAGGCTTTCGCGCATGTGGCTTCGGAATTCCGCCGCATCCAGTATCAATACGGCAGGGATGCGGTCGGCGGCATCACCTCGTCGCGCTGCACCAATGAAGAGACCTTCCTGGTGCAAAAACTCATCCGCGCCGGTTTCGGCAACAACAATGTCGATACCTGCGCCCGCGTCTGCCACTCGCCGACCGGCTACGGCCTTGGGCAGGCCTTCGGCACCTCGGCCGGTACGCAGAATTTCGACTCGGTCGAGCATAGCGATGTCATCGTGGTGATCGGGGCCAACCCGACCGACGGCCATCCGGTGTTTGGCTCGCGGATGAAGAAGCGGCTTCGCCAGGGGGCCAAGCTGATCGTCATCGATCCGCGCCGCATCGACCTCGTCCGTACGCCTCATGTGGAGGCGGCTTACCATCTGCCGCTGCAGCCGGGCACCAATGTGGCCGTGCTGACCGCGCTGGCGCATGTCATCGTCACCGAAGGCCTGTTCGACGAGACGTTCATCCGCGAACGCTGCGACTGGTCGGAGTTCGAGGATTGGGCCGCGTTCGTATCCGAGGAACAGCACAGCCCTGAAGCTGTGGAGAAGTTCACCGGCGTGGCGCCGGAACTGATCCGCGGCGCGGCCCGGCTTTATGCCAGGGGTGGCAATGGCGCGATCTATTACGGCCTCGGCGTCACCGAGCACAGCCAGGGTTCGACCACCGTCATGGCGATCGCCAATCTTGCCATGGCGACCGGCAATATCGGCCGCCCGGGCGTCGGCGTGAACCCGCTGCGCGGCCAGAACAACGTGCAGGGCTCCTGCGACATGGGCTCGTTCCCGCACGAACTGCCGGGTTATCGCCATATCTCCGACGACGCGACCCGTGACATTTTCGAAAAGCTCTGGGGCGTGACGCTCAACAACGAACCGGGCCTGCGCATCCCCAACATGCTGGATGCCGCCGTCGAGGGCACGTTCAAGGGCATCTACATCCAGGGCGAGGACATCCTCCAGTCCGACCCGGATACCAAGCACGTCTCGGCCGGGCTGGCCGCGATGGAATGCGTCGTGGTCCACGACCTCTTCTTGAACGAGACCGCCAATTACGCGCATGTCTTCCTGCCGGGATCGACCTTCCTCGAAAAGGACGGCACGTTCACCAATGCGGAGCGCCGCATCAACCGCGTCCGCAAGCTGATGAGCCCGAAGAACGGTTATGCCGACTGGGAAGTGACCCAGAAGCTGGCGCAGGCCATGGGGCTTGCCTGGAACTACAAGCACCCGTCCGAAATCATGGACGAGATCGCCGCGACGACGCCGAGCTTTGCGCTCGTCTCCTACGACACTCTGGAAAAGATGGGTTCGGTTCAGTGGCCCTGCAACGAGAAGTTCCCGGTCGGCTCGCCGATCATGCATGTCGACGGCTTCGTGCGCGGCAAGGGCAAGTTCATCCGCACCGAATATGTGGCGACCGACGAACGCACCGGCCCGCGCTTCCCGCTGTTGCTCACCACCGGCCGCATCCTCAGCCAGTACAATGTCGGCGCCCAGACGCGGCGAACCGATAACGTCGCCTGGCATGCGGAAGACCGGCTGGAGATTCATCCGCACGATGCCGAGCAGCGCGGCATCAAGGATGGCGACTGGATCAAGCTCGCCAGCCGTTCGGGCGATACGACGCTGAGGGCGCTGATCACCGATCGCGTCGCGCCGGGCGTGGTCTATACGACGTTCCACCATCCGAACACGCAGGCGAACGTGATCACCACCGACTTCTCCGACTGGGCGACCAATTGCCCGGAATACAAGGTGACGGCGGTGCAGGTCTCGCCTTCCAACGGCCCGACCGAGTGGCAGGAGGATTACGACGCGCTGTCCCGCCGGTCGCGGCGGATCGCCGGGAAACTGGAGGCTGCCGAGTAGTGTCTGTTTACGTCGGCTCCACCCCCCTCTGCCCTGCCGGGCATCTCCCTTACAAGGGGGGAGAGCGGATGGGGCTCGCGTGGTGCTCTCCCGTCATCGTGGAAACAAGCGGCACGGTATTGGGGTGTAGAGCGCGGCGATCTTCAGTTTCTCGGTTAGGCAAGGGTTTGCGTCTGGCCGCTCTCCCCCCTTGTGGGGGAGATGCCCGGCAGGGCAGAGGGGGGCATTCGTGCTCCAGCTTTCAATGAACTCATTCAAAACCACCGCCACAGCCCCGGAGATCGCCCGCCGCAACGGTGTGATCCGCGTCGGTTCGCGGGTGGTGCCGGAAGAGGTGCCGATCGCCTTTTCCTATGGCGGTTCCACGCATGCGGTGATGATGGGCACGCCGGCCGACCTGGAAGACTTCGCGGTGGGATTCAGCCTGACGGAGGGTATCATCTCCTCGATGGCGGAGATCGAGGAGATCGCGGTCGTCGACGAGGGCCGCGGTCTCGACGTTCAGGTAACGCTTGCGGAAGACAAGGAAGACGCGCTTCGCGCCAGGCGTCGGCATATGGCGGGGCCGGTCGGCTGCGGGCTTTGCGGCATCGAGTCGATCGACCAGGCCATGCGGGTGGTGCCGGACGTCTCGAACGTCTCGCTGGCGCTGACGCCGAAGGAGATCGCCGAGGCGGTCGCGGCGCTCAACGGTGCGCAGCCGCTGCACCGGGAGACGCATGCGGTGCATGGTGCCGGCTTCTTCGTTCCCGGCAAGGGGCTGGTCGCGGTGCGCGAGGATGTCGGACGGCACAATGCGCTCGACAAGCTCGCCGGCGCGACCCTTCGCGAGGGTGCGAAAGGAGCGGACGGCATCGTCGTCGTCACCAGCCGCATCTCCGTCGAATTGGTGCAGAAGACCGCGATCCTCGGAAGCGCGGTGCTGGTCGCCATCTCCGCGCCGACCGCGCTTGCCATCCGCACCGCCGAGGAGGCGGGCATGACCTTGATCGCGCTGACGCGCGGCGAGGATTTCGAAATCTTTACGCGTAGCGATCGCATTACCACCGGAGTTGTCGCCGATGTCGCATGAGAAGAGCCCCGAGCAACTGGTGCTCGACAAGCTGATCCGCATGGCGAACCAGATCGCCACCTTCTTCATGTCGCAGCCGGAAAACGTGCGGGTGGAAGGGGTCGCGACCCATATCAACAAATTCTGGGAGCCGCGCATGCGCCGGCAGTTCTTCGAGCATCTCGACAAGGGCGGGGCAGGGTTTCTGCCGCTCGTCATCGAGGCTTCGGCATTGATCCACCGCCCGCAAGCCAAGGCGGGACCGGGCGCCGCGCTGGTGCGGGATATGAAAGATGCGTCGGGCGGAAAAGGTCCCGAAGCAGGTGAAACGCTTTCCGGCGTGCCGGAAAGTGCTGCATGAATTCAGCCTTCCGGAGGGAAAAGGGGCCGGAGGGAGGAATAGCCGTTCATGATCCAGAGGGAGGATATCTCATATGGCAGCCGCAGAAACGAACGAGGGCCTGACAGGCGATGTCGGGCTCCTCGACAGGGAACGTATTGTCGCAAAACCGGGCTTCAATCGCTGGCTCGTGCCACCGGCTGCCCTGGCCATCCATCTTTGCATCGGCATGGCCTATGGCTTCAGCGTGTTCTGGCTGCCGCTTTCGAAGGCGCTGCCCGGGACACCCGATCCGTCCTGCAGCAGCCTGAACCTGATCTCCGCGCTCTTCACGACGGCATGCAACTGGCGTGTTGCCGACCTTGGATGGATCTATACGCTTTTCTTCGTGCTGCTCGGCTGCTCGGCGGCCATATGGGGAGGCTGGCTGGAACGGGTCGGACCGCGCAAGGCCGGTTTCGTTTCCGCCTGCTGCTGGTGCGGCGGCATCCTGGTTGCGGCCATCGGCGTGATGACCCACCAGCTTTGGCTGATGTGGATCGGCGCCGGCGTGATCGGGGGCGTCGGTCTCGGGCTCGGCTATATCTCTCCGGTCTCGACGCTCATCAAATGGTTTCCCGACCGCCGTGGCATGGCGACCGGCATGGCCATCATGGGGTTCGGCGGCGGCGCGATGATCGGGGCTCCGCTCGCAAACCTCCTCATGAACTATTTCAAGACCGACACGTCGGTCGGCGTCTGGCAGACGTTCGTCGCAATGGCGGCGATCTATTTCTGCTTCATGATGGGGGGAGCCTTCGGTTACCGCATTCCGCCCGCCGGCTGGCGCCCGGAAGGCTGGACACCGCCGGCTTCCAAGAGCACCATGATCACCCACAGGCACGTGCATCTTCGTGACGCGCACAGGACGCCGCAGTTCTGGCTGATCTGGGCAGTGCTTTGCCTGAACGTCTCGGCGGGCATCGGCGTGATCGGCATGGCGTCGCCGATGCTGCAGGAAATCTTCGCCGGTTCGCTGATCGGTCAGCCCCAGCTTTCCTTCTCGCAGCTCGACGCGGGGCAGAAGGCGCAGATCGCCACGATCGCCGCCGGTTTTGCGGGTCTCCTGTCGCTCTTCAACATCGGCGGGCGCTTCTTCTGGGCGTCGCTCTCCGACAAGATCGGCCGCAAGAACACCTACTATACTTTCTTCATTCTCGGCATCGTTCTCTATGCGGCTGCCCCGACCTTGGCCGACATGGGCAACAAGGCGTTTTTCGTGCTCGCCTTCGGCATCATCCTTTCGATGTATGGCGGCGGTTTCGCAACTATCCCGGCCTATCTGGCGGATATTTTCGGAACGCAGTTCGTCGGCGCCATCCACGGTCGCCTGCTGACCGCCTGGGCGACGGCCGGCATCGTCGGTCCCGTGGTGGTGAACTACATCCGCGAAGCGCAGATCGCGGCAGGCGTGGCACCCGGGCCGGCACTCTATACCGGTACGATGTATATCCTCGCCGGGATGCTGGCGCTCGGGTTGATCGCCAATGCGCTTGTCCGCCCGCTTTCCGACAAGTGGTTCATGCGCGACGAGGAAGTCGCCTCCCTCCAGGCGAAATCGGCCGCGGCGAATACAGGGCCGACCGGTTCCTTCGGCATCGGCAAGGGTGGCCTGGATACCAGGGCGGCGCTCGCCTGGGCCGTGGTCGGCATCCCCCTTCTCTGGGGTGTGTGGGTGACGCTGAAGAGCAGTTTCGCGCTGTTCGGCTGAGCGTGGGCGAAAGCACCGAAATTCGCGGAAGGGCAGTCTTCGGACTGCCCTTTTTGTCTGCACGGAAAGTTGAGGCCAAAAACGGAGGCAGCTCCGGTTGACGGAGCGAGATTTCTGCCTAGATTGATGACCGGGGCCGGACCTCGCTTCCCCAGCACATCCGTACGCACACACACGCGCCCCGCCTGTCCGGAGCCGGCTCCGCACACAGATAATCCATCCATAGCCTTCGGTGCACACGGGAGTTCTCCATGCGCTACAATCAATTGGGTAATACAGGTCTTTTCGTTTCGGAAATCTGCCTCGGCACCATGACCTTCGGCGAGGCAAAGCCCGGCACGCCCTGGGGCATCATCGCCGATCTCGACCAGGCGGGAGCCGACAGGATCGTCGAGCGGTCGCTGGCCGCAGGGGTCAATTTCATCGATACGGCCAATGTCTATTCCTTCGGCAATTCCGAGCGCATCCTCGGGCAGTCGCTCAAGAATCTCGGAGTGCCACGCAAGGATGTCATCATCGCCACGAAATTCCTCGGCCAGATGGGCGACAGGCCGAATGATCGCGGCGCCTCGCGTGGCCACATCATGGATTCGGTGCAGCAGAGCCTCGAACGTCTCCAGACCGACCATATCGACCTCTATCAGGTCCATGGCACGGATACGGTGACGCCGATCGAGGAAACGCTGCGGGCGCTGGACGATCTCGTATCGCGGGGGCTGGTACGCTACGTCGGTCTCTCCAACTGGACGGCCTGGCGCATCGCAAAGGCGCTCGGCATTTCCGAGCGCAGGGGCTTTGCCCGTTTCGAGACGGTGCAGGCCTATTATTCCATCGCCGGCCGGGATCTGGAGCGGGAAATCGTGCCGCTGATGCAGGAAGAGAAGCTTGGCCTGATGGTCTGGTCGCCGCTTGCCGGCGGGCTGCTTTCCGGCAAGTACGGCCCCGGCGCGCCCGGCAATGGCGAGGGGCGCCGCGCCAACTTCGATTTCCCGCCGGTCGACAAGGACCGCGCCTGGGCGTGCGTCGCCGCGATGCGGGACGTGGCGGCCAGGCATGGCGTCAGCGTCGCCGAGGTGGCGCTCGGCTATATCCTTGCCAAGCCGTTCGTGACCAGCGTGATCGTCGGCGCGAAGCGGCTGGAACAGCTTGAGGAAAACCTCAAGGCGGTCAAATTGAGGCTCGATGCGGATGATCTTGCGGAGCTCGACGAGGTAAGCGCGCTGGCGCCGGAATATCCGGGCTGGATGCTCGAACGCCAGGGCGCCGGTCGTCGGCCGGCTCCGTTCGAGCCAAGGGAATGATCGCCGGCTGAAAGACAAAAGCCGCCCGCTGTGGCGCGGGCGGCTTTTCTGAAATAGTCCGGTCCGCCCTTATGCGGCCAGTTCTTCCGCTTCGTTGCCCTTGAACATCTTGGCAAGGTTCAGGAAGCAGATCATGCCGTTCTCGTTGGCGATGATGCCTTCCGAGAACGACTTGTCGAAGGAGGCGGAAATCTCCGGAACCGGCTGAACCTGGCTCGAAGGAATGGTCAGGATGTCGGAAACGCGGTCGACCAGCATGCCGATGACCATGTTATGGACCTCCGCCACGACGATGGCGCTCCGCTCGTTGGCGACCGTGCTCTTCATGCCGAGCTTGTAGGCAAGGTCGATGATCGGGATGACGGACCCGCGCAGGTTCATGACGCCGATCACATCCGGCGGGGCATGCGGGATCGGGGTCGAGGGCGCCCAGCCGCGGATCTCGCGGATCGTCGTGGTCTTCACGCAGAATTCCTGATCGTGAAGCCGGAAGGCGATGATTTCCAGCGTTTCGCCGCTGTAGCTTGTGGAGTTGATTGTCGTAGCCATCAGAATTCTTCCCAACTGTCCGTTGCCTGGGCGGCAGCGGCTCCCCCTGATGCGGCGCGCGCGACCGTTGCCATGAGTTTGCGTGCCGGAGATGCGACGGGGCGTGCATCAGGCCGCGCCTGGGCAACTCTATGCGAAGAGTATTGCCCAAATCTGAATCGGGCCAGCAGATTGCGAAGGGTCTCGGCTTCCCGGGCCAGGCTGTGGCTGGCAGCCGTCGTCTCCTCGACCATGGCTGCGTTCTGCTGGGTATTCTGGTCCATCGAGTTCACGGCGTTGCTGATCTCCTTGAGACCCGTCGACTGCTCGCGGGAGGCTTCGACGATTGCCGCGACATTGTTGTTGATCTCGTCCACCTGGGTGATGATCTCATCGAGCGCCTTGCCGGTTTCGCCGACCAGGGCCACGCCGCGCTTCACCTGCTCGGAAGAGGTGGTGATCAGGGCCTTGATCTCCTTGGCGGCATTGGCCGAGCGCTGGGCGAGCTCGCGGACTTCCTGGGCGACGACCGCAAACCCCTTGCCGGCCTCGCCGGCGCGGGCGGCTTCGACACCGGCATTCAGCGCCAGAAGGTTGGTCTGGAAAGCGATCTCGTCGATGACGCCGATGATGTTGGAGATCTCGTTGGAGGAGTTCTCGATCTGCCCCATGGCGCCGACGGCGTTGCGGACCACGGCGCCGGAATGTTCGGCGCTTCTTTTCGCCCGGGAAACCAGGCCACCCGCCTCCTCGGCGCGCTTGGCGCTGTCGGTGACGGTGCGGCTGATCTCCTCAAGCGCTGCGGCGGTCTCCTCGACTGCAGCGGCCTGCTGTTCGGTTCGTTTGGCGAGGCTGTCGGAGGCCTGGCGGATTTCGCCGGAGCCGGATGCTATGCCCTCGGCATTCTCGCCGACCGTGCGCATGGCATCCGCAAGCCTGCCGAGCGCTTCATTGAAATCGATGCGGATCTGTTCCAGCGTCGGGATGAAGGGCTTTTCGATGCGCCCCGTGAGGTCGCCGTTCGACAATGCGGTAAGGCCGACGGCGAGGTCATCGACCGCCCGTACGCGCTCGGTGATATCGGTTGCGAATTTCACGACCTTGAAAACACGGCCATCGGCATCGAAGATCGGATTGTAGGAGGCCTGTATCCAGGCAACCTTGCCGCCCTTGCCGATCCGCTTGAATTCCTGGGCGATCGCTTCGCCGCCCGCCAGCTTTCTCCAGAACTCGCGATAGTCGGGACTGTCCCGGAACGCAGGTTCGCAGAACATGCTATGGTGCTTGCCGACGATCTCGTCGAGCTGATAACCGAGGCAGGAGAGGAAATTCTCGTTCGCGGTGAGGATGTCGCCGGTGGGCGTGAACTCGATGACCGCCTGCGTGCGCGAAATTGCGTTGATCTTGCCTTCGTCCTCGGCAGCCTTCAGCTTCGCGGAGGTGATGTCCGTCGCGAACTTGATGACCTTGTAGGGCTTGCCGCCGGACAGGACCGGGTTGTAGGAGGCCTGAATCCATATTTCGCGGCCGCCCTTGCCGATGCGCTTGTACGCGGCGGCATCATATTTGCCGCTGCCAAGGCGGGCCCAGAAATCCTTGTAGGCCTGCGATTTTACGTAGGCCGGCTCGCAGAACATGCTGTGGTGCTTGCCGACGATTTCGGAAAGCGAATAGCCGAGAGCCTTGCAGAAATTCTCATTGGCCGTAAGCACGTGGCCGGACAGGTCGAATTCGATGATGGCTTGTGATCTGCCGAGTGCAGCAAGTACTGCTTTCGCATCAGCGCCTGGAAGTGAAAGGATAGACATCTGTCTTCGCGTGCTCCGGCTTGTGAGTTCATGCCTTGGCTCAAGCCGCCATCGTCGCTTCACGAGATAAGCATCACACCCTTCACGGGATGCTTGAGTCTTACAATAAATAGCCCGTAAAACTTAACGCGAGGTCAATTCTTGTCTCTCTCCGGTCTGCGGGGAATACGTATCCGTCTTGTGCAATGTCAATTTTAGAATCCTTGAGTATAAAGCATCGCTTTAACAGGATTCGATGAATATATTCTCATGAAATACATTGAAGGGAGCGGCTTTGTCCTTTTCGCTTTCGGAAACGATTGATGGCGCTGGGAATGCAGAAGAAAAATGGCGGTCGGCCGCTGGGTCCATCTGATTGTCACAATTGGGATTTTTGCCTGAAGGAGCGTCGGTCGACGGAATGGGCCTGCGGGCGGTCTTCTTTCCAGACCGCAGGGAATAAATTCCAGACCGCCGGGTAAGCCTCGGCTGGCGGCACATCGCAGGTCAGGCTGGCAATGAGGCCTCAGTACTCACGTTCATAGAAGATGCCGGCCTTGCCGCCTTCGGTTCCCGCGCCGGCCTTGAGTTTCACGCCCCGACCGATATCGAGGTTGATCGTAGCCTGTGCTCCGCTCGATCCGCCCTGTTCGACCTGTATGTAGGTACGATTATTGATGTAGCGGCCGACCGATACGGTCGTCTGCCCTGTCTCATCGGTATTTATGTCGAGATCGTCCACGCCGAGATTGCTGCGCAGGGTTTCGAGGAGAGATGTCGAGCCTCCGCCGGCGAGCTGGGCGACCGCATCGGCGAGCTGGGCGATCTGCAGCGGCGAAAGTCGCGACATGGACTGGCCGAAGATCAGGCGCGCCAGGACCTCGTCCTGCGGCAGGGCAGGGGAGGACGAGAAGGTGATGGTGGGGTCGTTGGCCACGCCCGTGACCTTCACGGTAATCGTCGTCTGGGCGGAGGTCGTGTTGGCCTCCATGTTCAGGATCGGGATCAGGCCTCCGCCGAAGGTGATGTCGCCGTTGGTGAAATCGAGCCGTTTCGCGAGGATCACGATGCGGCCGCGGCGCATCTTGAAGCCGCCCGAGACGACCGGCGCCACCGCTGTGCCACCGACCGTCAGATCGCCGCCCAGCTCGGCATCGATGCCGCGCCCACGGACGAAGATGCCGTTGGGGGCGCTGATCTGCAGGTTGAGCGCAATCGGTCTCGAGCTGCCCGTGGTCCCTTTCGGCCGCAGTTCCTCCATCTGCCGCAGCACGTCAGGCGGAGCGTTGCGATGGCGGATGTCGATTGCGGTGAGCGAAGTCGGCAGCCGGGCCGGCACGGTGATCGCCGCCTTGGTGAGGGTGACCCGGCCACCAAGAACGGGGCCTGCGGTCAACGGGCCGGTAAGCGTCAGTGCACCGTCGGCCGTTACGGCGAAGAGCGTGCCGTCCGCATAGCTCGCCTGCGCGAGCGTAATTTTCAGGTCGGCTGGAAAGCCGGAAGCGGGAGTGATGCCGACCGTGCCCTGGACCGAGACCGTGCCACCCCCGGAGAGCTTGCCGGACAGCCGGGAAATATTGGCGCTGTTTCCGTCGAAGGAGACGTTGGCGGCAAGGTCGGTAATGGCGAGATTGCGCCGCACATCGACAAGCCGTGCGCCGGAGGAGGAGGCCGTTCCCGTGATCGCGGGTGCGGCCGCCGTCCCGCCGATGGCCACATCCACATTGCCGGTGCCTTCCAGCACGAAGCCCTGGGCTGCCAGTTGCCCCGAGAGGATGGAGAAAGGCAGCTGTCCCTTGAATTTCAGATCGAGCGGCTTTTCTCCTGCCAGCGAAACGGAACCTCCGCCCGAAAGCGCGATGCCGCCTCCGCCCGAAAGGCGGGTGTCGACCGTGACGGCGCCATTCTGAAAGGTGCCGCTGGCGGTGATGTTGAGCGCCGCGAGCCCGACGGACGTGGTCTGGCTGACGCCGGCATCGGCCCACCGGAGATCATAACGGACGGCCGGAGCCTGCGGTGTTCCCGCAGCCGTCACGGTTCCGGAAATCGTGCCCTTTGCGCCGAGGCTCGGTGCGAATGCGTTGATCAGGCTGGCCGGCACCGCATTGGCGCGGGCATTGATATCGAGAGCCGGGACGCCGTTCTGAAGGATGACCCGGCCCGTGGCGGAGAGGTCCAGTCCGCCGGACCCGGTCAGGCGCGTCGAGTCTAGTGCGACTGTCCCGTTGGCGAAGCTTCCGCTTGCCTGAAGGCGAAACGGGCTGATGCCAGCATCGCGCGTCTGGCGAAGCTGTGCATCACTCCATTCCAGATCATAGCGGATGGCGGGAGCCGAAGCGGACCCCGTGGCGTTCACGGTGCCGGTGATCGTGCCGGCGGCGTTGATCGCCGGAACAAAGGAGTTGAGCAGGCTGGCCGGCAGCGCCTTGATATTGGCGGTCAGGTCGAGCGAGGTGCCCGCCGTGCCATCGACCGTCACGCTGCCGTTGCCGGTGGCGAGCGTCAGGCCGGCAAGCCGCGCGCCTCCGTTGGCAATAGCGATGCGGGTTGGCGCGGCGAGCCTGATCGGGATGTTGCGCGGCGCCGCGCTGAAGCTTTCGATGCCGACGGAAAGGTCGGCTCCGGTCTGGATATCGCCGACGGCCTTGAGGGGCGCGTTGTCGTATTGGGCGGTGAGATCGAAGTCCGTCCTTCCGCCGTCAAGGCTGACGCCGAGATTGATGTCGTCGATGCCGACCGATCCTGCGCCGATGCGGGCGGCGCGTACCGTGCCTTCGGCTGCAATCGCCCTGATATCGGGAATGGCGAGATCGACGTTCGGCTGGGCGATCTCGACCGAGCCCCGGCGAAGCGCATTGCCCGAGGCGCGGATGACGGCGCCGGCCTTGCCGTCGGTGTTGCTCAATATCACCGTGCCGCGAAGGTCGCCCTGGGCCTGCTGGGCTGCAAGGGCGGCAAGCAGCGAGACATCCGGAAAATCGAAGGTCACCTGGCCTTCCGGCAGGAAGTCCGGCGAGAAGCTCAACGCGCCGTTGAGCTTGTTGGGGCCGACTTCGGCGCTGATCGCCGGCGCGCTCGTGCGGCCCTGTGCCGAGGCTATGTCGGCGTTGATGCGGATCGGCTGGCTATCCAGGGAGCCGGTCGCCGTCAGCTTGCCCTTGGGCGCATTCGGATCGGCGGTGCCTTCGAGGACGAAGCTCATGTTCTGCAGCTTGCGACCGACAAGGCGCGCGTCCGCGGAGTTGACGACCGCCCTGATCCCCATCGCGTTCAAGGGGCCATTGGCGGCGATGTCAAAGCCGGCGGCGCCTTCGGCTTCCGGGAGCCAGCGCTTCAGGTCCGGCATGCGGCCGGCCAGGCGGCTGGTCACCGTCTGATTGTCGAGAAGGACGCTGCCGTTCGCCTCGACCGCATTGGAGCGCATGACGAAATTCTCGAGACTCATGCGCCCGCCGACCACCATATTGACATAGCCCTCGGCGGAAAGCTTGCCCTCGAATTTCGAGACCAGCGACGGCGGCAGCACGGCGGGATTGGCGAAGACGCGGAAATTGCCCGTGACCGTCTGCTTCGACGTGTCGTATGCGCCGGAAAGCGTGCCGTTGACGTTGGCGCTGTCGAAGGTCGCCGCGTCGAGACCGATGGCCGGCGGTGCAAGCCTGAGCGGTGCGTCGAGCGTCACCGGGCCGCGAATGACCCGGTCGAGGTCGTCGCTTGCAAAATCCGTGCGGGCGATCGTGAACCGGCTGCGGATGCTGCCCGAGCGGTTGACGAGATTGAGGTCTTCGCTTTCCGCCTGCAGGCGGATCTGCCCGAAGCGGCCCTGCGGCAGTTCGGCGGCGTTCAAGGCGGCTGTCGCATTGAAGCGGGCCGAGGCGGCCGCGCCGGTCAGCGTGAAATTGATGCTCTCGAAGGCAAAACGGCTTTCCTGGCCGTTGATCGGCCAGACGAAATCCACCGGGCCATTGGTGCCAGCAAGCCCGGCGGTCAGGCTGTTGTCGCCCGTCGGGTCCCAGGCGCCCTTGGCGGAAATCCTGACGGCGCCGGAGGTGAGGTCGCCGCGCTCGATGTCGACACGGCCGGTGGGGGTATAGATGGCGGCGATGTTGATATCGGTCGTGCCGCCGAACAGGGGCCGGAAGGCTGGCGGCAGCAGGGTCGCGAGCTGTCCGCCGCCGGTTATCTCCACCCGATGCCTGCCGTTCTCGACCAGCACGTGCCTGCCGTCCACCGAGATGACCGGGGCGCCGCCGACGCTGCCCTGCAACTTGCCGGCCCAGCCGGACAGCGGGCCTGCGCCATCGAGCGCCAATTCCACGGCGGGCGCACCGGGCAGGCGCAGAAGGCGGGCAAGCAGGCCGCCCTGCGGTTCCGAAATGGCGGCTTTCAGCGTCAGGCGGTTCTCGGAAGGCGCGTAGACTATGTCGGCCGATGCCTTCGCATCCGGCTCGTCCTTGCGGGTCGCGTGGAGATCGAGCGAAATGTCCGGCCCGGTTGCGTCGATGGAGCCCTTGACCGAAAGCGAGAAGTCACGGCCCGACAATGCCTGTGCGAGATTGATGTCCGGCAGGTCGATCTGGGCGACCCGGATGCCGACCGGCAAGGGCGACCCCGAGGAACCCGACGTCGCCTGGGACGCGGGCGGGTTCCTCGACGGCCGCGGCGGCCGGATGAGATTGACGGTTTCGGCGGAAATGTGCTCGGCGCGGAAAATGCCGCCAACCAGCGCGGCCGGCGACCAGTCGACCTTGATGCCGCCGATCTGGGCGTAGGGGCCCGCCTCGTCGGAAAGGGTGAGAGCATCGATCCGCAGGTCGCCGGTCAGCAGGCCCTCCGGCCGGGAGAAGGTGATCGTCCGGTCCGGCGTGGAAACGATCGCGGAAATGCGCTCGGCCGCGACGCGGCCGCCGACGGGCGTCAGCGCCACGAAAAGGACAACGCCGAGCGCCATGACGAACAGGATCGCGACCACGCCAAGCGCGGCCTTCAAAATCCATTTCAACAGGCGAACCATCAGCGTCATGCCCGAGATGTTACCTTTCCCAATGCCCTTCAGAATGCCTGTCCAATGCCCGCATAGATACCGTACTGGCTGCCGCCGTCATAGCGTTGCAACGGAATAGCAACATCCAATCGGAGCGGTCCGAAAGGCGTGGCATATCGTACGCCAATCCCTGCGCCGGCACGTATATCAGAAAAATCAGGCATGATTCCGGTGGAAACCGTACCGACATCCATAAAAGGTACAATGCCTATGTTTTCTGACACTTTTACCCTCACTTCGAAAGATCCGAGCGCATAGGATCGCCCGCCGGTCGCCTCGTCGGCGCCGTTGTAGGGCGAAATTTCCCGATAGCTGTAGCCGCGCACCGATCCGCCGCCGCCGGCGAAGAACCGGCGCGTCGCCGGAATGCTTTCGAGGCTGTCGGCGCCGACCAGCGTGCCCGCCGCAAGCCGGCCCGCAAGCACGACGCCGTTTTCTTCCCCGAGCCCAAGATAGCCGGCAATCGAACCTTCGAAAGAGGAGAAGATCGTGCCGTCCAGAATCTCGTAACTCGGCTTTGCCGCAAGCGTCGCGTGATAGCCCTCGGTCGGGTCGAGCTTGTTGTCGCGCGCATCGCGCTCGAAGCCGAGTGGCAGGCTGACGGTAAGGTACTGGTTCTTGCCGAACGCGTCGTCGGTGTTGATCCAGGCTATCTCGCCGCCGCCGGTCAGCTTGTCCGTTTCGTTCAGTTCGTAAGCCATGGTGGCCGAATAGATGACCGACTGGGCATCATAAGGGTCCGGCGTCTCGCTTTTGGCTTCCAGGCGGGATTCGAAAGTGGCTTCCGGCACGAACGCGCCCGGCTTGGTGAAGACGATGCCGGCGGAATAGTTGAAGGTGCTGAGATCGGTCGTAGCGTCGATCCCGGAGACGGAGCCTTCTATGCGCAGCGATTCCGCCTCGCCGAAGAGATTGCGATGGCCCCAGTAACCTTCGAGGCCGATGCCGTCGAGCGAGGAATATTCCGCTCCGAAACCGAAATAGCGGTACTTGCCTTCCGAAACCTCGATGGTCAGCGGCAGCGAACCGTCGGGCGCGAGCTTGTCCGCCTCGCGGATCGTCACGCTTGAGAAGACGCCGAGCTCGCGCAGGCGATCGTTCGCCTTCTTCAGCTGTTCCGGAGAATAGGGGCCGCCCTTGTCGAGCCGGGAATAGCGGCTGACGAACGCGGCGTCGACGGCTCGCGATCCCTTGACCGCCACCGCGCCGAACGGTGCCACCGGGCCGCCGACGGCGCCGAGCACGACATCGACGGTCTTCGTCTGGTGATCGGCCGTCACCTGCCGCTGGGTGAGCTTCGCAAGCGGCCGGCCTTCGTCCTTGAGGTCGACGAGAAGCCGCTCGCCGGCCTTGAGGATGACAAGGGAACCGGCCCCTCCGCCGGGAACCAGATCGTATTTCGAGGGATCGCGTCCGGCTGCGTCTCCGTCGAAACGCACCGAGCCGAGTTTGAAGACCGGGCCGGGATCGATGCGGACGGTTACCGGAACCGGGGAGGCGTGGTCGAAGGCCGGATTGGGCGGCAAGTGGTCGATGTCGGTGCCGGCGACGGAGATGTGCACCGTTCCGCCGTAGCGGGCCTCTTCGTAAAGGACCGCAATCAGCCGGTCGCGATCCTCGCGGGCCTTGATGACGACGCCGAGATCTCCGGAGACGGGCTGTTTCTCGTCGGTGACGAGCGATGCGGCATTTTCGAGCCGCTCCTTGAGGTCCTTGCCGGCATCGCCGGTCTGGAGGGTCGCCTTGTAGCGGACGGGATCGATCACCTCGACCGTTTCCTCGTCCTTGCCGAAGATCGTCATGCCGAAGAGCTTGAAGGCGTGGGCGCTGCCGGCGAGCGGCGGAAAAAGCAGGACGACCGTGGCGAGCATTGCTGCGGTGCCTGCTCTCCTCAGCTTCCGGTTCTGTGTCCGCCCAGTGCTTTTGTTCAGCATACGCAAATTAACTGTCGATTCCACGGCCGGAAGCCGTCACGGCCCCCTAACGAAGAAAGCTATCTAACCGCAAAAGACCGAACGGGGTACCCCTCGTCTGCCTTTCGTGATGATTTCATGAAAGAAAAAGCCCCGAAGCGTGCTCCGGGGCCACATTTTCGGGTACAATCCGAGCGTTTGTCAGTAGCGGCGCGGGCAATTGTCGATATAGCGGCGGCCGTAACGGTCGCGGTAATAGCACTGGCCGGGCTGCTCGGCGACGGAGCCGATCAGTGCGCCCGAAACGCCGCCGATTGCCGCGCCCACGGCGGCGCCACGGACATTGCCGGTGGCAAGCCCGCCGATGACAGCGCCCGACGCAGCGCCGATGCCGGCGCCCTGTTCGGTGGCGGTGCAGCTGGCGAGTGAAGCGCCCACCAGCAAGAGCACCATGGCTTTCTTCATAACATCCTCCTTGATGTTTCCTAATTTCCGTGCCGCCGGGCGGGTTCACCGCATTCTGCCGATCTGCCCTCCGGCGGCCATCTGTCGGAACAATAGGTCGCCGCGCGCAAGAGTCCATACGGGCCATCCGATTTCGGTGCGCTTTTATTTTGATTTATCAATGAATGCAGGGCGTCAACGGTCGGACGGTCGACCAAATAATTGCCGTTTAGATGGAAAGTAGCAGTTGATCCGCTGCGGAAAAAAGCAAATGATGCGGAAGTGTATCCGGGAGGGATGCAAGGAGGAAAACGATGACCAAAGTGACGCTGACCGTGAACGGCCGCACGATGAGCGGAGAGTGCGAGGACCGCACCCTGCTCGTCCAATTCATACGCGAAAAGCTTGGCCTGACCGGCACGCATGTCGGCTGCGACACGACACAGTGCGGTGCTTGCGTCATCCATATGGACGGCCGTTCGGTCAAGAGCTGTTCCATCCTCGCGGTGCAGGCTTCCGGTTCGACGATCACGACGATCGAGGGCCTCGCCGGCCAGGGCGAGCTGCATCCGGTGCAGGCGGCGTTCAAGGAGCATCACGGCCTGCAATGCGGCTTCTGCACGCCCGGCATGGTGATGACGGCGGTCGACATGATCAACCGGGAAGGCGGCTCGCTGACCGAAGAGAAGGTTCGCGCCGGCCTCGAAGGCAATATCTGTCGGTGCACCGGTTATCATAACATCGTCAAGGCCATCCTCGCTGCCGATGCCGAAATGGCTGCAGGCCGGCAGGCAGCCGAGTGAAGGCAAGCGAATAGGGAGTGGCGAATAGCGAATAGCGGGCCGCTGGTTTGGCCCGCCGCTGCTCGAACGCCCTCTATCCGCTACTTCCTATTCGCTATTCGCTCATTTCTGGAGGAGACGAAAATGGGTGTCGAAGGAATCGGTGCACGCGTGACGCGCAAGGAAGACAAACGCTTCCTGACCGGCAAGGGCCGTTACACGGACGACATGACCGTGCCCGGCATGAAATATGCCTATTTCATCCGCAGCCCGCATGCGCATGCGAAGATCGGGGGCATCGACGCGGGCGCGGCCAGGTCCATGCCGGGCGTCATCGACGTGCTCGACGGCAAGCAGTTGCAGGCGGACGGCATCGGCAATCTCATCTGCGGCTGGATGATCCATTCGAAGGACGGTTCGCCGATGAAAATGGGCGCCTGGCGCCCGCTGGCGGTCGACACGGTGCGCTATGTCGGCGACGCCGTCGCGATCGTCGTGGCGGACTCGCTCGGCGAGGCCCGTGATGCCGCCGAGGCCGTCGTCATCGACTACGAGCCGCTGCTCGCCGTGACGGAGGCGGCTTCGGCCCTTATCGCCGGCGCGCCGCAGCTTCATCCGGAGGCTCCCGACAACCTGATCTTCGACTGGCAGATCGGCGAGCCGGATGCGGCCGACAGGGCGATCGCATCCGCCGCCCACGTCACGGAGATCGAGATCGCCAACAACCGCCTATCCCCGAATCCCATGGAGCCGCGCGCCACGCTCGGCATCTACGATGCGGCGGAAGATCACTACACCTGCTACACGACGAGCCAGAACCCGCATGTGGCGCGCCTCGTCATGAGCGCCTTTTACAATGTCGCGCCGGAAAACAAGCTGCGCGTCATCGCGCCGGATGTCGGCGGCGGCTTCGGCTCGAAGATCTACATCTATCCGGAAGAGATCGTCTGTCTCTGGGCTTCGAAAAAGACCGGCGTGCCGGTGAAGTGGACCTCGGACCGTACCGAAGCCTTCCTGACGGACGCCCATGGACGGGACCATGTCTCCAAGGTGAAGATGGCGTTCGATGCGGACAACCGCATCACGGCCCTGAAGGTCGACACGCTCGCCAATCTCGGCGCCTATATGTCGCTGTTCTCCTCGGCCGTCCCGACCTATCTCTATGCGACCCTGCTGTCCGGCCAGTATGCGATCCCGGCGATCCATGCGAACGTCCGCACCGTCTACACCAATACCGTGCCCGTCGACGCCTATCGCGGGGCGGGGCGTCCGGAAGCGACCTATCTGCTCGAACGCACGATCGAGACGGCGGCCCGCGAGCTCGGCGTTTCTCCGGCGGAGCTGAGGCGGAAAAACTTCATCCGCACCTTCCCCTATCAGACCCCGGTCATCATGAACTATGACGCGGGCGACTACGAGGCATCCCTCAATGCCGCGATGGAGGCCGCAGACTGGAGCGGCTTTGCCGCCCGGCGGGCGCAATCCGAAGCGAAAGGCAGGAAGCGCGGCATCGGCATGAGCTGTTACATCGAGGCCTGCGGCATTGCGCCTTCGGCCGCGGTCGGCTCGCTCGGCGCCGGCGTCGGGCTCTGGGAATCCGCCGAGGTGCGGGTGAATGCTGTCGGCACCATCGAGGTGCTCACCGGTTCGCACAGCCATGGCCAGGGGCACGAAACGACGTTCGCGCAGCTCGTCGCCGGCCGTCTCGGCGTGCCGATCGAGAGCGTCAATATCGTCCATGGCGATACGGACAAGGTGCAGATGGGCATGGGCACCTATGGTTCGCGTTCCGGCGCCGTCGGCATGTCGGCCATCGTCAAGGCGCTCGACAAGGTGGAGACCAAGGCGAAGAAGATCGCCGCGCATCTGATGGAAGCGGACGAGAGCGACATCGTCATCGAAAACGGCGAGCTGAAGGTTGCCGGCACCGACAAGACGCTGCCCTGGCTCCAGGTGGCGCTCGCCGCCTATACCGCCCACAACCTGCCGGCCGGCATGGAGCCGGGGCTGAAGGAGACGGCGTTCTACGATCCGTCCAACTTCACCTTCCCGGCGGGCTGCTATATAGCGGAAGTGGAGATCGACCCGGAAACCGGAGAGACCGATATCGCCCAGTTCGTTGCCGCGGACGATTTCGGCAATATCATCAATCCGATGATCGTCGAGGGGCAGGTCCATGGCGGCATTGCTCAAGGCATCGGCCAGGCACTGCTCGAAGGCGTGCGGTACGATGCGAACGGCCAGCTTCTGACGGCCAGCTTCATGGACTACGCCATGCCGCGCGCCGACGACCTTCCGTCCTTCAAGTTGTCGCACCAGAACACGCCGTGCCCCGGTAATCCGCTCGGCATCAAGGGCTGCGGCGAGGCGGGGGCGATCGGCTCGCCTCCGGCGCTCATCAACGCCATCACGGATGCGATCGGCAATAACGGGCTTACCATGCCGGCCACTCCTATGAAGGTCTGGCAGGCCTTGCACACGGCTCATTGAGGAGGAAGAGATCATGTACGCAACCAGCTATCATCGCGCTTCCTCGGTGGAAGATGCCGTCAAGCTCCAGTCCGCGCATGAGGAAGGCAAGTATCTCTCCGGCGGCATGACGCTGATCTCGACCATGAAGCAGCGGCTCGCCGCGCCGAGCGATCTCATCGACCTGCGGCATATTCCGGCCCTGCGCGGAATCTCGATCGAGGGTCGCAGGGTGAAGATCGGTGCCGCCACGCCGCATGCGGAGGTCGCGGGCTCCCGCGAGCTTCGTGCCGTCTGTCCCGCGATCTGCGAACTTGCCGGCCATATCGGCGATCCGCATGTGCGTCATATGGGAACGATCGGCGGCTCGATCGCCAATAACGATCCGGCCGCGGATTATCCCGCCGCCGTGCTCGGCCTCGGTGCGACGGTGATCACGGACCGACGTTCGATTGCGGCGGACGATTATTTCACCGGCCTTTTCGAAACGGCCCTCGAAGAGGGCGAGATGGTGACGGCCGTCACTTTCGACGCGCCGGAAAAGGCGGGTTATGCCAAGTTCAACAATCCGGCCTCGCGCTTTGCGATGACCGGCGTGTTCGTGGCGAGGGCCGCAGGTGGCGTGCGGGTTGCCGTGACGGGGGCCGGCTCCGGTGGTGTTTTCCGCCAGTCGGGCTTCGAGCAGGCGCTGTCCTCCAACTGGTCGCCCGACGCCCTGGCGAGCGTGGCGGTCGATTCGTCCAATCTTCTGTCCGACCTGCATGCCGATGCGGAATATCGTGCCAACCTCGTCAAGGTCATGGCGAAGCGAGCAGTCGCCGCCGCTGGCTGATGACGAATCGAGGCGAAACACAAAATGAAAGGAGCGGCGTCTGCCGCTCTTTCTTTCTAGGTTGACGTGGATCAATTGTCACATTGCCGATATCGCGTAAGTTTTTTATTGGAATAATTCAAAAAAACGGGCCTTTTGCCGCAGGTGGGTTTTATTCACGCATCGCGGGGTTGACGAAGAGCGCGGCTGAAACCAAAACCAAAGCAGGTTCTGGAGTGTGACATGGATTTCGAGGCATTTTTCAAGAGCGAACTGGACGGGCTTCACAAAGAGGGCCGCTATCGGGTGTTCGCCGATCTCGAACGGCATCGCGGCAATTTCCCGCGCGCCACGCGTCATACTCCGGATGGCCCGCGTGAAGTGACCGTCTGGTGCTCCAACGATTATCTCGGCATGGGCCAGCATCCGGCCGTGGTCGAGGCGATGAAGGAAGCCATCGATCACTGTGGCGCGGGTGCGGGAGGCACCCGGAATATCTCTGGCACGACGCATTACCATGTGGTTCTCGAGCAGGAGCTTGCGGACCTGCACGGCAAGGAATCGGCGCTGATCTTCAATTCCGGCTACATGTCGAACTGGGCGTCGCTCGGAACCCTCGGCCAGAAGATTCCCGGCCTGATCATCTTCTCCGACGCCTTGAACCACGCGTCGATGATCGAAGGCATTCGTTATGCCAAATGCGAGCGGGTGATCTGGAAGCACAACGATCTCGACGACCTGGAAGCTAAGCTCGCGGCCGCCGACCCGAACGCGCCGAAGCTGATCGCCTTCGAGTCCGTCTACTCGATGGACGGCGATATCGCGCCGATCAAGGAGATTTGCGATCTTGCCGACAAGTACGGCGCGATGACCTATCTCGACGAAGTGCATGCAGTCGGCATGTACGGCCCGCGCGGCGGCGGTATTGCCGAACGCGAAGGCCTGATGGACCGCCTCACCGTCATCGAGGGCACGCTCGGCAAGGCCTTCGGCGTGATGGGCGGTTATATCGCCGCCTCCACGGCGCTCTGCGATTTCATCCGCTCCTTTGCCTCGGGCTTCATCTTCACGACGGCGCTGCCGCCGACGCTTGCCGCAGGCGCGATCGCCTCGATCCGCCATCTCAAGGCGAGCCCGTTCGAGCGCGTCCGTCATCAGGACCGGGTGCGCAAGCTGCGAGCGATGCTCGACCAGCGTGGCATTCCCCATATGCACAACCCGAGCCATATCGTTCCGGTCATGGTGGGCGATGCGGCCAAGTGCAAGTGGATCTCGGATATCCTGCTCGACACCTGCGACGTCTACGTCCAGCCGATCAACTATCCGACCGTGCCGCGCAAGACCGAGCGCCTGCGCATCACGCCGACGCCGCTGCACACGGATGCCGATATCGAGCATCTGGTCGGCTCGCTGCACCAGCTCTGGTCGCGCTGCGCGCTGGCAAGGCATGTGGCCTGATTGGGTTGAAAGCCGCCTGGCTCGCCCAGCCGTCATCCTCGGGCCAGTCCCGAGGATTTAGCCGTTGCAACACGTTGGACCGTTGTAGATGCTCGGGGCAGGCCCGAGCATGACTCGGGAGTGTCTCCGGCGTTGTCGCAACAACGTAGCTGGCGCTTACGCTGCCAATTCCTTCCTTGCGACGATCTCTTCCGCACGCCTCCGCGCTTCGGCATCTGCCGCAAAAACCTCGTCCATCGTCGTCGCGGCTGCATGACCCGCCATGTCGTCCATCACCTGCTCGGCGATATCGGCCATGTTCAGGAAACCGATGCGACCGGCGCAGAAGGCATGGAAGGAAATCTCCTCGGCGGCGTTCATGACCGCTCCCTGCATACCACCGCGCTCCAGCGCCGTGCGGGCCAGCCGGAGCGCCGGGAAACGCACCTCGTCAGGAGCCTCGAAATCCAGCCTGGCGAGCCTGGCGAAATCGAGCCGCTCGACAGTCAGCTTCGAGCGGTTCGGGTAGGTCAACGCGTAGCCGATTGCGGTGCGCATGTCCGGGCAGCCGAGTTGCGCCAGGACCGAACCATCCGCATACCCGACCATGGAATGGATGACCGATTGCGGATGGACGATCACTTCGATCTGGGCGGGCGCCACGTCGAAGAGATGTTTCGCCTCGATCATCTCCAGCGCCTTGTTGAACATCGACGCGCTGCCGATCGAGATCTTCAGGCCCATCGACCAATTCGGATGGGCACGGGCGATGTCCGCCGTCACGCCGGCCATCTGCTCGCGCGTCCAGGTGCGGAACGGACCGCCGGAAGCCGTCAGCACGATGCGCTCGACGGCGTGGTGCTGGTCGTCCTCCAGCGACTGGAAGATGGCGCTGTGTTCGCTGTCGACCGGAATCAGCCGTCCGCCGCCTTCGGCCACCGCCCTTACGAAAAGCTCCCCGGCGGAGACCAGGCATTCCTTGTTGGCGAGCGCGATATCGGCGCCGCGCCGTGCCGCCGCGAGCGTCGGAGCGAGGCCCGCCGTGCCGACGATCGCCGCCATCACCCAGTCGGAATCCCGCGCACCCGCCTCGATCAGCGCCTCGCGGCCGGCCGCGGCCTCGATGCCGCTGCCGGAAAGCGCATCCTTCAGCGCCGCATATTGCGTGTCGTCGGCAGTCACGGCCAGCTTCGCGTCGTATCTTCTGGCCTGTTCGGCAAGCAACGCGATATTGCTGTTGCCGGTGATCGCAACGACTTCGAAAGCCTCGCGTCCTCCGAGCTGATCCACGACGTCGAGTGTGTTGACGCCGATCGAACCCGTGGAGCCGAGAATGCTGAGGCGACGTTTGCCGGTGCCGGCCATGATAGCTTCCGTTTCACAAAACTGCCGCTGGTCTACAAGCGAAAGCCGTGGCTCACAAGAGCAGGCTTGAATTCCGCCCGGGCTGCGACCAAGTGCAGCTTGATCCCAAACGATGCTTCGAGCGAAATAGGAACATGAGCGAGACACGGGAAATCCATACCGCTTGCGTCATTGCCGGCGCCGGCCCGGCGGGCTTGATGCTCGGTTTCCTGCTGGCCAGGGCGGGTGTCGACGTCGTGGTTGCGGAGAAACATGCCGACTTCCTGCGGGATTTTCGAGGCGACACGATCCATCCCTCGACGCTGGAGGTGATGTACGAACTCGGGCTGATCGATGAGTTTTTGAAATTGCCGCATACGCGCGCGCCGAGGCTTTCCGCCGAGATGGGCGGGAAGACGATCACGATTGCCGATTTCTCCCGTCTGCCGGTGAGGAACCGTTTCATCGCCTTCATGCCGCAGTGGGACTTCCTGAATTTTCTCGCCGCCAAGGCGCAAAGCTTTCCGAACTTCCGGCTGATCATGGAAGCGAAGGTCACGAAACTGCTGGAAGAGCAGGGGCGTGTCGCCGGCCTGGGAGTGGAGACCTCCGATGGCACTCTGACGATCCGCTCCAGGCTGGTCGTCGGCGCCGATGGTCGCAACTCGGTCGTGCGGGAAAAGGCCGAGTTGGTCGTGGAAAGCTTCGGCGTTCCGAGCGAGGTCGTCTGGATGAAGCTCTCCAGGCAAGCTGGCGATCCGAACGAGGTGATGGGCCATGCGGGGCCGCGCCAGGGTTTCGTGCTGATCGATCGCGGTGATTACTGGCAATGCGGTTATGTCATCCGCAAAGGGACGTTCGCGGACATCCGCGAGAAGGGTGTCGAGGCTTTCCGGCGGATGGTGACAGACGTCTCGCCGTTGCCGGCTGATCGCATGCAGGAGATCCGGAGTTTCGACGATACCAGCCTGCTCACCGTCCGCATCGACCGGCTGGCGCGGTGGTGGCGGCCGGGGCTGATCTGTATCGGCGATGCGGCGCATGCCATGTCGCCGATCGGCGGCGTGGGCGTGAACCTCGCCATCCAGGACGCCGTGGCCGCGGCCAACATCCTGGCGCATCCGTTGCGGGAAGGCAGGCTCGCCGACGCCGATCTGGCGGCCGTCGAGAAACGCCGAGGATTTCCGACGAAGGCGACGCAGAAGCTGCAGCTCATGATGCGCAGCAGCCGGCGAACGGATCAGGCGGACGAGCGGAAACGCAAGGGTCCTCCCGCCTTCATTCGCGGCATCGCCCGCTGGCCGGTGCTTGCCCACCTTGCCGGCCGGCTTATCGGCCTCGGTTTCCGCATGGAGCATGTCAGGCCGCGATAAGCGGCCTGTTCTCCCGACGCCCGGCTTGCCTCCGTGGCGCCAGCCGAAGACTATTGTCTGGTCGCGCGAATGGACCAGACTTCCGGGGGCGTCATCGCCATCTGGGCGCTGGACACGCTTGCGAGCTGCGGCCTTTGAGCGGGAACGGGAACCGCGAGCGGAAGCGTCAGATCGTCCGCTTCCGCCACTGTCGTGGCGGGCGCCGCGACGTCGTTCATCGCGATCATTCCCGGCGAAGCAGCAAGGTGCGGCGCGAAGCTCAGGATGTAGTCATCCGCCGCTTTCGGTGCCGGGGTCTGCAGTTCGCCATCGTCACCGCGTTTTTCGTAGAAAGCGTTACCGCCGGCGACCGTCACATAGTGCATGTTGTCATAGGGGAATTTCAAACCATCGCGATGGAAGAACATGGCTTCCTTCACCTGGGGATTTCGTTCGCCCCGAAGGATGGCGTCGGCTGCTTCGTTCAGCTGAGGTGCCGTTTCCTCCTGCATCGCCCGCGTCATTAGGCCGGGGGCGAACTGTCTCTCCTGCGAAACCACGCCGCAGATCGTGCCCGGATAGGCGCCGGAGGTGAGCCGGTTCATGACCACGCTGCCGACGGCCATCAGGCCATCCTTGCTCGACCGCTTGGATTCGAAATACATGGCCCGCTTCAGGCATTCACGATCGGCAGTCGTGTAGCTGTACACCTGCTTCTTCGGAATGTTGGAGATCGGAGCGGAATTCGCCTTCACGGAAGGCTTGGAGATCGACGATGTCGTCTGGGACGAGGTGCAGCCGGCCAGAAGAGCGAATCCGACCAGGCAGGCAAGCCCTCGAAAAGCAGCGTAAGCAATCGCCGTCATGAACGTCCCCGCGATAAAATTTCACAAATCACTTCGGCGTGAAAAGAGGTACCGCAAGTGCCGCTTCGGATCAAACGAAATCTATAGAAGTCAAAAAAGTTAAGAAAATCATTCCAGTCGCCCAAAAAGAAGGGAGCATCGGGGTCCCTGAAAGCGTTCCTTCTTCAAGGAGATCGGGAATGTCGCCTCCAAAATGATTCGGCGGGGCGAACGGGTTCATCGAAAAGCGGATATCGGAACCGGCGCAGGCCGGTTGTTCAATCTTTGTGAAGGAACCGCGGCGATGGTGCTGCCATCCTCAGGCGATTCGCCCGACAATGGTGGAGACAGAATGACGGTTCTACAGTTCCCGGCCGACCGGCGCGCCGGCGATGTCAAACGATGCGCCGAAGCGCTCAGGCAGCTCCATGGAGAAGCGGCCAACCGCTTCTGGCGATCGGAGATGACGATCTTTGCCGGGACACTCAGGGGGCAGGGGGTGGCCGACGAGGAGATCTCGCGCCAGGCAGGCCTGTTCATGCATGCGGTCCAGATGGAACTGCAGGCCGCGTTCGCGGAAAGCGAACTGAACGTTTCGGCCTGACCTGTCTTAAGTGAAATTTCCAGTTGATTACCTTATCAATACAACACGAGGAAGATACGCTCGAATCCTGAAAGGGATTCGATAATGAAAATCGTTGAGACTGTAATGCTGCTTAACCGAGGTTCATTCGCTGCATCCGGTGCATGGACAACAATTCGTAGCAATGTTCATTCAGCTATTGCGCAAGCAGAATGGCCTGTAGGCTCCGGTGCTTTCACCATTTACCCGGAGAGTGGCAAGAAGTCCGGGCACGGCAACGGGGTCGTTCCTATCAAGGCCAAGCCGATGAAGCTGTTGCAGGAGGATGGCTGGACACTGGAATATCCGTGGGAGGTTACCACAAAGACTGCCGTAACAACCCGAGGGCGTGCCAAGGGTACAAGACCCGGTGACATTGACGCTGCGAGACAGTTCGACGAAGGCTTGGTGGTCGTTGAATGGGAGACAGGCAATGTGAGTTCGTCTCACCGCGCTATCAACAAGATGGCTCTTGGCCTCGTTGCCAAAAAGTGTGTAGCGGGCGTGCTCATCATCCCAAACATGAAGCTGGCGAGGTATCTTACCGACCGCATTGGTAACATTGAGGAAATACGCCCATATATCCCTCTCTGGGAAAATCTCAGCGTTGCCGAAGGCGTCCTTGAACTGGTTGTCATTGAGCAAGACGGTGAGAGCACGGATAGCCCGAGAATACCGAAGGGAAAAGATGGACGAGCACAAGAAGCAATGCTCGCCGCACTCATTGCAAAAAGCTAATCCTCAACGTGATCGGTGTTTGCGTGGTGAGCTATATCTTGGTTTATTAACCGCTCTTTGATCTGCTGCGAGAAGTCCAGTTCGCTGCCGATCCAATAACGGTTCTTCTTCTCGCAAACTGCGAAAGTCGTACCGGACCCACCAAATGGATCTACGACCAAGTCTCCCTCGATCGTGCTGATCTCAACTACACGATCGAGGAGCTTAGTTGATAGGGCGTTTGCTGGCCGGCCCTTCGATTTGAACTTCCAGTGTCTAACTGTCGGAATATCAGTCCAAACGTCTTTCAGATTGACGCCCAGCGGGTTCATCGCGTGCCGATGCCCGCCGTAATCTTTGATCTCTCCACCACAATGCCGACAGACCTCAATAGGCGTGCGAATTTTCCTAAACGTCTTGGGCTTCCCCTTCGTGAAATAAAGTAATGAATAGTGAGCAGGGTATAATCGACCGGGAATAGGTAATGTAGATTTCACCTCAACTGTGATGTCATGGCGAAACATCATCCCCAGTTCCATCAGAT
>NZ_JBHMAA010000027.1:0-85622 GCF_042429745.1 Neorhizobium puerariae
GGACTGCCCGGACCCGCCGCACCCGTCTCCAGAAGATGCCGCGCAAACGCCCCCGTATAAAGCGACGTCGCACGCCCCTCCAGATCCTCAACAAGCCCACGTAGTCCACTCGTTCCGAATTTCATGAGTTATCCCTGAAGAATTCCAGCCAAGACTGTCCTAGTTTATTTCGTATGAAATGAAAGCCGAATTTGACGATAGCGTAAATCCGCGCCGTTTTCACATTTGTTGCTGTCCCGATAGTCCGGTTTACTCAAGCCGGAGATTGCGATTTCGATCGATCGCCAATTCTCCGGCAGCGCTTGGCCGGCTCCGGCCAATGGTGTTATCCTGCCTGCAGGATCGAACTTATCCGGCCTGCCTGAACTTTTGATGTCGGCCGGGTATCGGTTGCGGATGGAGCCCCATGATGGGACCGAATATCTTGAAGTCTGCTGCTTTCGCGGTGCCGCTTGCCGGCCTGGCGCTTGTCATGGTGGCCGGGGAGAGGAGCGGCGACGAGCGTTGCGCGGGAAGCCTCGCTTTCGAGAAGTCCCTCCAGATCGTCGAAGACCGGCCCGGCGTGGTCGGCATATCCTCGAAGAACTTTCGATGGATGGACGGCTGCCGGTTCGCCATGGACGGCTATGCGGATGTCGAGACCGTCAACGGTCCGGACCGAATGGATTTCGAACTCGTGGTGGCTTTCGATCCGGGATCGCGCCGGTGGCAGCAGATCAGCCTCTCGATGACGCAATGACCGGGTCTATTCCCCTCCCGTGAAGCGGATGCGCGGCAGCCAATGGCCGATCGTCCGCATCAGGCCGGGAAAAACATTCGCGGCGCCGTCGAGGAAGGATTTTTGCACGGGATAGGCGGAATCCATGCTGCCGGCCAGATATTCGATGATCGCGGCGTGCCTTTCGTCATCCACGATGATAGTGCCTCCGCCGACGGGGTCATTGTAGGTGAACATGCCGTCCTCATCCGGATACGGGAGTTGGAAATGGACCCCCAGGAAGCTCCAGTCCCGCGGCGCGATGGAGACCAGGTCGATGGCGACGGTCCGGCGATGCCGGATGAAATCCTCGTCATAGGCATGGTTCGACGCCAGTTGATCGAAAAGGAAGACCTGCTCGACGGGATCGGCGCAGGGACCGTGCTCGCCGATATGGAGAAGATTCAGCGGAACCGAGATGACGTCCCTGAAATAGACCTTCTCGCCCGGCGCGAATGCCCTCGAGCGGGCCGTCAGGTGGTTGAGGTCGATCAGGATGCCGAGGTTTTCCGTCTCCGGCGGGATGAGGCACCAGAAGGATCGCGCCCCCGCCTTGTCGTCCATTCCGATCTGGGCATGAAGCATGTACTGGTCCGGCATGACGAAATAGGCGCCGTGCCGATCGCGCGACAGATTGAAGGCCTTCACGTCCACGCATGCGGCGTCGGTGATGCGGGCAGGCGCCGCTTCGCCGTCGATGACGACGTTCTCGACGATCCGGTGCCTGTTGTAGAGGATGAAATCCGGGCGCTTGAGCTTCTGCTTCGCAGGTCCGTGAAAGGAAAAATAATCCTGTCTGATGGGCAGGAAAGGAACCCTCCCCAGATTCAGCCAGGTGGAAAAACGCGCCTCGGCAGCCTCCGATGCCCGGATCTCGACCATGAAGCGAAGCGCTTCATCCAGCGCGGCCAGCGTTTTCTGGTGTGCCTTCGCCTCTCCCTTTTCCTGCCGCAAGGTCTTTTCCACGAGGCCGAGATTCCGGATCACGGGACGCAGGGATGCGCGCATCTTCGATATGGCGGCTTCAAGTTCCGCCGCGGCGTTCCGGATGGGCTCCAGGCTGTTTCGTTCCACGAGGGCGAGTTGGGTTTCGGAGAATTTGAGATCCGGATGGCTGCGGTAGGTCTCCAGGATTTCGTTGAGGGTCGTGTCCAGGATACTGAGGCTGGCATAGGACGTTCCGTCCGGCCGAAATGGTTCCGTCATCGTCTTGCTCCAGACAGGCGCATGCAGCACCCGTGGCTTCTTTCGCCGGCAGGCGGATAGCCCGGCTTACTTTGAAATGCTTCGATTTGAGAGATCAGGTGATGGGTGAGATGGCGGGTCGCGCCGGGACGAAACGCCCGTCGCCCCGGCGCTTTTCGCAGATGCCTGACCTGCGCCCGGTCAGCCATTGCCGAGATTTTCGTGCAACGCGGCCGTTCTGTGGCGATGCCCCCAAAGCTCATAGCCCACCACGGAAACCGCCGGGGCCAAGCTGAGGATAACCAGGCAGACCGGCATGGACAGGCCCGCCCACGAGGCCAGGAACGCCAGGAGGACTACACACGCCGTGGCCAGCAGGAGCCAGCGATGAAGCATGTCTGCGCTTTCCACCAGATAGCTGTAGAGCGCGTAAAGCCCCCCAAGGAAGATGGCGAGCGGGACCGCGACCGTCAGCAAGGTCGCCATCGGACCGATATGGGCCTTGTGCTCGATGAAGTTCGCAGCCACATGCAAGCCTGCTCCCGTGGCGACGATCGACGCGATGATCGCCATGTGCCCATATCCCCACAGGAAAGACTTCTCGCGCTTCTCCTCCAGCGCTTCAGCCGAGGGAAGCAGATAGTAGATCCACCACATGCCAAAGGTCAGTCCGATCCCGGCCAGTCCCACAAGCCCGACGCCGGGCGAGAAACCTTCGCTGTCGATGACCGCCGAAAGGGTCGCGACCGTCCCGACGATCCCTTCGCCGAGCGCGATGATCGCGAACAGGCTGTAGCGTTCGGCGATATGGTGAGGATGCCAGGGGGTGCCCCCGCTGACGCGCTCCGCGATATAGGGGCCTGTCAATTCGATGACCGCAAGGATCGCGCCGAACACCAGGCTTACACCCAGGGAGAAATCGAAGACTATCTGCGCGATCCATCCGATCTGGGCAATCGAAATCGCCGTCGCATAGGCGTGGCAGGCGCGTCCCTGATTGTCTCCCTGCCTGGCGGCGCGCAGCCACTGAAATATCATGGCAACCCGCATGATGACGTAGCCGAAGACCATCACCGAATTGTCGAGATGCTCGCCATGTTCTATGGAGGCGAACATCCTCGGTATTCCGATGGCGAGAACGAGCACGCCCATCATCTGGATCATCGTGACAAGACGATAAAGCCAGTCATCGGTATCGAACGCCGATGCGAACCAGGTGAAATTTATCCATGCCCAGCATATGGCGAAACTGCAAAATCCAAATCCCGTCACTGCCGAGAGGAAATGGCCCTCCGCCAATCCGTGCGCAAGCTGGGAGGCCGCCACCCCGAAGGCAATGACGAATGTCAGGTCGAAAAGAAGCTCCAAGGGACTGGCCACACGGTGCGGTTCGTGAGGGTCCCTTCCATTCATTCGGATCAGGTGGTGACGTATCTCTTTGGGATGATGCGGAGTGGATTTCATTCCGGGCTCACTAGGATGAGTGATTGCAAGATTTGTATCGATTACAATTTTCCGGAAGCCAGCACCAGACGCAGACCTGTCATTTGCCAGGCTGCGATGGCAGCGATCATATTGCCATGGGTCGCAGATGGCATTTGCCGGCACGTCAACGGTGCCACGAACAGGCGGCTCAGCCGCGTTCCGCCTTCGCACCACTCCTCGCCATCTCGTCCGATGTTGGCGCGGCGCCCCGCTTTCCTCGACGGCGCCGCCACAGGTGAAGTCTTTCGCCGCGGCGATTCACGAAGGGCGTGGAATCGGCGATTCTCCATGCCGGCTGGTGTCATGCGGCGGGATCATCGGGACATGGAGGGGAATTGAGGGAGATGGCGAGCGGAGAGCGATGAAACAGAGAACTACGTCTACGCTATAGCTCTACCCAACTGAGTAGCTGCTGCAGGAGGATCGTCGGACTTTGGTGGAAATCAGACCGGCAGCTTCCGGATACATATCGCTGATAGCTGCTGTTAGTTCGATGGCATCGGAAAGAAGGTTTCAGTAGCACGGCGCATGCGTTCTATGAGATACCAAACCATGATTATCCGACCTGCCGAACCTAGCGATCTGCCTACCCTCCGGGATATCTTTTTAAGGTCTCGACAAGCAGCATTCCATTGGGAGCCGTCTTATTCGTTTGATCTTGGCGATTTCGACAGCCAAACCGAAGGCGAATTTCAAATGGTTGTCCTCAATCGCGAGCTGCCCGTGGGATTTATTTCTGTCTGGGAGCCCGACTACTTTATCCACCACCTGCATGTTGATCCCCGCCTCTCGCGTCGGGGGATTGGTCGCGCTCTTCTTTTTGCGTTGCCGGGTTGGAAGATCAATCGCTACCGGCTCAAGTGCGTGTCCACCAACGAGACGGCACTCGCTTTTTATCGTGCAAACCATTTCATACAAGTCGGCGAAGGCCATGCTAATGATCAGGATTACCTTCTGCTCGAGTCTATTGGAGTTGATTGATGACCGCTGACATGGAGTCCGATTTCGAGCGTAGGAAGCGCTCCTTCGTCGTCGGTAAATCTTCAAGATATGTCAGGCAGCAGCGTGGAATCGGCAGTTTTCTATGCCGCCTGGTGAGAGTGCGGCGATCGGCGGCAATATCGGGCGATACAGGGAAAGCGGCGGTAAATGGCGGGCGGAGAGCGATGAAACGGAGAACTATGTCTACGCTATAGCCCTCCAAAATGACGCATGAAAATCCACCGGAATCCGCTGCAATCACAGCAGGTTTCCAGTCGCGTCCGTCAAGTTCCGCCTGTTTCGTATTCGGTGACGCTTCCATCGTCGCGTAGTGGGGGAGGCACGACCCGGCTCCGGTCCCTGCTGCCGTTGCTCGACCTCTGGAAGGCAATCACCGCTATCTTCCCTAATTTTCTCCGATCTTCTATATGCTTCCCCAACCACGAGTCACGGTGGGCGCATGACCGACGAAATTCTGACGATCCGGGAGGTGGCGGAACTTCTCAAGATCAATGAGAAGACCGCCTACAAGCTCGCCTCGGCAGGCAAGATTCCTGGCTTCAAGGTCGGCGGATCGTGGCGGTTCCAGCGGCAGGAAATCGCGAACTGGATAAAGCGCAAGGTAGAAGAGCAACAGGGGGGCAGCGGAGGAGCATGACGAACGAAGCCGACACATGCCGGAAATTCGTTGTGCCCAATCTGCAATCCGCCGGTTGGGATAACGACCCCCATTCCATCGCCGAACAGCGCACCATCACGGACGGCCGCGTCATTCCCGTGGGCAAGGGCTTTGTCCGCAAGCCGCCCAAACGTGTGGACTACCTGCTGCGCTACACGCGGGACTTTCCATTAGCCGTGGTCGAGGCCAAGGCCAGCTACAAATCCGCAACCGATGCTGTGCAGCAGGCCCGCAACTATGCGGAAATCCTCGGCCTTAAATACGCCTATGCCACCAACGGCGCCGAGATCATCGAGATCGACTATTTCAAGGGGACGGAAACGCGCGTCGTCGACTTCCCTACACCTGATGAGCTTTGGCGGCGCTATCAGGTCGGTAGCGGGATCGACACGCCAGAGAGCGTGAATCACCTGATCGCCCCCTACAACATGGTCGGCGGCAAACCTCCCCGATACTATCAGCAGATCGCCATCAACCGTACGGTCGAATCCATCCTCGCCGGAAAGAAGCGCCTGCTTCTGACCATGGCGACGGGGACAGGCAAGACCATAGTGGCCTTCCAGATTTGCTGGAAGCTCTGGTCGAGCCGCTGGAACAGGACCGGGGAGCATCGCAAGCCGCGTATTCTATTCCTCGCCGACCGCAACATCCTCATCGACGACCCGAAGGACAAGACGTTCACTCCCTTCGGGGATGCGCGCCATAAGATAGAATCCGGTGAGATCATCAAAAGCCGGGAAATGTATTTCGCCATCTACCAGGCACTGGCCGAGGACGAGCGCCGCGCTGGGCTTTTCCGGGACTATCCGCCAGACTTTTTCGACCTCATCATCGTCGATGAGTGCCACCGGGGGAGCGCGCGAGACGACAGTTCATGGCGCGTCATCCTTGAGCATTTCAAACCCGCCTACCAGCTTGGCATGACGGCCACGCCACTGCGCGAGGACAACCGCGACACCTACCTCTATTTCGGCAACCCGATTTACGAATACAGCCTGCGCCAGGGCATCGACGACGGCTTTCTCGCGCCTTACCGGGTGCATCGCATCGTCACCCAATGGGACGCGGCCGGATGGCGGCCGAGCAAGGATGAGGTTGACCGCTTCGGCCGCGCGATCCCCGATGACGAATACCAGACCAAGGACTTCGAGCGGATCATCGCCTTGCGCGCCCGCACGCAGGCCATCGCCCACCACCTGACCGACTTCCTCAAAAAGACCGACCGCTTCGCCAAGACCATCGTGTTCTGCGTCGATCAGGAACACGCCTCGGAAATGCGACAGGCTTTGGTCAACCTCAATGCCGACCTTGTAGCGCAGCATCCCGACTATGTGGTGCGCGTCACCGCCGACGAGGGCGCCATCGGTCGCGGCCACCTATCGAAGTTCCAGGACCTCGAAACCAAAACCCCGGTTATCCTCACATCGTCGCAACTGCTGACGACCGGCGTTGATGCGCCGACCTGCAAGAATGTCGTTCTGGCGCGCGTCGTCGGGTCTATGAGCGAGTTCAAGCAGATCATCGGGCGCGGGACGCGGCTGCGTGATGATTACGGCAAGCTGTGGTTCAACATCCTCGACTACACCGGCTCGGCGACCCGCATGTTCGCCGACCCGGATTTCGACGGCGATCCGGCCCGGATCACGGAAGAAGAGGTGAACGACGCCGGGGAAACCACCGCGACTATAGAGTTCGTCCCCGAGGGACAGGAACCGGAGCCTGCCCCGCCCGAGGAAGGCGAACCCGGCGCGATCGAACCGTCGACCGGCGAGCCGCGCAAATTCTATTTCGACGGAGGCCAGGTCGAAGTCGTGGCCCACTTGGTCCATGAGCTTGACCCGAACGGCAAGCAGCTTCGCGTCGTCAAATACACCGACTACGCCGCCGAAAGCGTTCGTTCGCTGGCGCCGACCTCCGCCGAGCTTCGCAGGCGTTGGGCCGATGCCGACCAGCGCGGCGAGATTATTGCCGCGCTGAGCGAGCGCGGCATTGACTTTGACGTGCTGGCCGAACAGACGGGCCAGACCGACGCCGACCCCTTCGACCTGCTGTGCCATCTGGCTTTCAACGCGCCGCTTCGCACCCGGCGCGAGCGGGCGCAGCGCCTCAAGGCCGAGCGCAAGGACTATTTTGAAAAATTCTCTCCTGAAGCGCGTCAGGTGCTCGACGAGCTTCTGGAAAAATATGCGGAACACGGCGACGCGCAGTTTGTCCTGCCGGACGTGCTCAAGGTTCCGCCGATCTCAACCCACGGCCAGCCCGCCGAAATCATCAAGCTGTTCGGCGGCCCCGACGAGCTTCGCCGGGCCGTAAACGACCTGCAAGGACTGCTCTATGGCACGAACTAAGAAAAAGAACGGCGCAGACGCCGCACCGATGACGACCTCCCAGATGCTCGGGAGCCTTCTCAAGTCCGCGCGCGACATCATGCGCAAGGACAAAGGGCTGAACGGCGATCTCGACCGTCTGCCGCTGCTGACATGGATCATGTTCCTCAAATTCCTCGACGACCTTGAGCAGCAACGCGAGGAGGAAACCGCGCTATCCGGCAAGAAGTTCAAGGCCGCCGTCGAGGCCCCGTATCGCTGGCGCGACTGGGCCGCCGATCCGCAGGGCATCACGGGCGATGAATTGCTTTCGTTCATCAATTCCGACGAAGCCGTGCGTGCAGATGGGACGAAAGGCCCTGGCCTGTTCGCTTATCTGCGCTCGCTCTCAAGCTCCAACGGCGACAACCGCCGCGACGTGATCGCCACCGTGTTCAAGGGTGTCGATAACCGCATGAAGAGCGGTTATCTGCTGCGCGATATTATCAACAAGGTTGGCGGGATTCACTTTACGTCGTCGGACGAGCTTCACACCCTCGGCGCGCTTTACGAATCCATGCTCCGTGAAATGCGCGACGCAGCGGGCGATTCCGGCGAGTTCTACACGCCGCGCGCCGTCGTCCGCTTCATGGTGGAAGTCACCGATCCTCGCCTTGGCGAGACCGTCCTCGACCCGGCCAGCGGGACGGGCGGTTTCCTGGTGGAAGCCTACAACCACCTTGAAAAGCAGGTGAAGACCGTCGCCGACCGCAAGCGTCTGCAAAACGACACCATCACCGGCTGCGAGCCCAAATCCCTGCCTTATCTGCTGTGCCAGATGAACTTGCTGCTGCACGGGCTTGACGCGCCGCAGATCGACTCCGGCAACGCTCTGCGCTTCAAGCTCTCGGAAATCGGCGAGAAAGAGCGCGTCGATGTGATCCTCACCAATCCGCCCTTCGGGGGCGAAGAAGAAAAGGGTATCCAGGGCAACTTCCCCGAAGACAGGCAGACGGCTGAGACCGCGCTGCTGTTCCTGCAACTCATCATGCGCAAGCTTAAACGCCAGCCGACACCGGCGGGACGCCCGGCGCGCGCTGCCGTCGTCGTGCCGAATGGAACGCTGTTCGGCGATGGCGTATGCGCGCGCATCAAGCAAGAACTTCTCAAGGATTTCAACCTGCATACCATCGTGCGGCTGTCCAATGGCGTGTTCGCGCCTTACACCCCCATCCCGACCAATATCCTGTTCTTTGACCGCGCCGGCCCAACGAAGGAGGTCTGGTATTACGAGCAGCCCTTGCCGGAGGGCCGCAAGAATTACACCAAGACCCAACCCATGCAGTTCGACGAGTTCGCGGGCTGTATGGCGTGGTGGGCAAAGCGCGAGGAGACCGATCAGGCGTGGAAGGTGCCGGTCAGGGAATTGCTGGACACGGGCTGCAACCTCGACCGCAAGAATCCGCATGCTAAGGTAGACTTCGAACACCTGCCACCGGATCAGCTTGCCGACGATATTCTAAAAAAGGAACTGCGGATCGCCGAGTTGATGGGGGAGATCAAGGCGGTGTTGGGGGCGATAGCATGATGCCGCCGTGGCCAAAAGCCCGGATGGGGGAAATCGCCCCTCTAGTGAGACGCCCTATTCTTCCCAAGGCCGAAGAACTGTACCGAGAAATCGGTATCCGCTCCTTCGGGAAAGGCGTCTTCCACAAAGCCCCAATTACCGGGCTGGACCTCGGCAGCAAGCGCGTATTCACCGTGGAGCCGGGCGACCTACTCTTCAACATCGTCTTTGCGTGGGAGGGGGCCACGGCCGTTGCCACCGAAGCCGAACGCGGAATGATTGGCTCACACAGATTTCTGACCTGCGTTGCCGATAGCGCAAAGGTTGATCCCAGCTTCCTCAAATATTGGTTCGTACACGCGGATGGGCGCGAACAATTGCTTCAAGCTTCACCGGGAGGAGCTGGCCGGAACCGAACACTTGGCACCGAGAAGCTCGCCGCAATTCACGTTCCCCTACCGCCCCTCGCCGAACAACACCGCATTGTCGCACGCATCGAGGAACTGACCGCGAAGGTGGAGGAGGCGCGAGTGTTGCGTGGGCGCGTCCTGGACGAGATGGACGCAATTCGAGCGTCCGCCGCCAATGACATCTTTTCCGATGCAAGTATGACGGGCGTTCCCATTGTCGAGTTGGAACACATCTCCGAAATTCGCGCGGGCGTCACTCTCGGCCGCAAGTTGACCGGCAAGACCATCCACCTCCCGTACCTTCGCGTCGCCAACGTGCAGGATGGGCGCCTCGACCTTCGGGTACTCAAGGAAGTCGAGATATATCCCGAGGAGCACGAGAAATGGATGCTACGCCGTGGCGATCTCCTGCTTACGGAAGGCGGCGACTGGGATAAGCTTGGACGCGGGACTGTCTGGCAGGATGAAATTCCCGACTGTATCCACCAGAACCACATCTTTCGCGTGCGCCTCGACCAGACGAGGTTCGATCCTTGGTATGTTTCTGCCCTCATGTCGTCACCGCGAGGAAAAGAGTTCTTTCAGGCGGCATCGAAGCAGACGACCAATTTGGCGTCTATCAATCAACGCCAATTGAAGTCCTTTCCCATATTTGACCTGCCTCTCGACAGGCAACGCGCGCTCGTTTCCGAACTCGACGCCCTGCAAGCCAAGGTCAATGCGGTGAAGCTGCTCCAAACAGAAACCGCCGCTGAGATGGACGCCATGCTTCCTGCAATTCTCGACAAGGCGTTCAAGGGGGAAATGTGAGGGCAACATGAGCGTCACAGCCACGCAATCCGCTCCCCTAACCGAAAAGGCTGCCCTCACAGACCTCGTGACGTGGTCGGAGAAGCGGCCCGCGTGGCAGAAGGACGCCCTTCGTCGGCTGGTCACAGGTGAAGTGCTGGACGATCAGGCGATTGCAGAACTTACGGAGCTTTGCGTTGATCCGGCGCGCACTCATACGCCGATTTCGCAATTGCACATCGTCGCCGAAACCAGTGCGGCAGAGCCAATTTCCCTTGTTTCGATAAGGAACCCCACCGCCATCAACGCGCTTGCCACCCAGCAGGAGCTATCCTTTGAGCCTTCTGGACTGACGGTGATTTACGGCGACAACGGTTCGGGAAAGTCCGGCTATGTCCGAGTCTTGAAGCACGCATGTCGGTCACGGGACGAGAAGTTCGCGATCCACAGGGACTTGGAGGACAAGACCGACACGCCTCAATCTGCCGAGATATGTTTCAGGCGGGGCGCGAACGCCGAACAATTCGACTGGACGCCTGACGGCGAGCCGCACGGCGATCTGCCATCGGTCAGCATCTTCGACTCCCGAAGCGCAAGCATCCACGTCGAAAGCACCAACGAGGTGGCCTATATCCCCCGGCCAATGCGGTTGCTGGAGGCGCTGGCCGACGCTTCCGACCGTATCAAAACAGCACTCGATGGCAAGATCGCAACGCTCAGGGGTCAGGTTCCGCTTGCGATTTCAAACCCCTCTATGAGCAGGGAAACGGCTGCCGGCAGCTACGTCTTCGGGTTGAGCGCGAAATCCAACGTCCCGCAGCTTGATAAGCTCGCCGCATTTACCGATCAGGAAACTGCCCGTCTTGCCACATTGGAAACCGACTTCGCTCAAGACCCCAAGCGCGCCGTGGCGCGGCTTGATAATCAGCGCGGGGAAGTGGAGCGTATTCAGACGACCCTCCAAGCCCTTATTGACGCTACGAACGCGGCAGCGTTCGCGGAAATCAATACGCTGCGAAAAACCCACGGCGATGCCGTGGAAGCCGCGTCGGTTGCGTCGCAGCAGCTATTCAGCGCATCGCCGCTGCCCGAGGTGGGCCAAGCCGCCTGGCAAAAACTATGGGAAGCCGCGCGCACCTACGCGGACACCGTGGCCTACCCCGGCAAGACATTCCCTTCTAGCGAACCGGACACGCTTTGCGTGCTTTGTCAGCAACCCCTCAGCGCGGATGCAATCGCGCGCCAGCAGACATTCGAGTCGTTTGTAAAAAGCTCGACAAAGGCTGACGAAGCGACGGCGCTCGCGAATCTGGACGTTGCACTTACGCAGTTGAAAGGGCGGATGCTCCGCCTTGGCGATATTCTGAAATCGAGAAAGTTCCTCGCCACCGAGATCGCCGATGCGTCGCTTGCGCAGCAAGTGCGCCGGGCCTTTGTCGTGGTGCTCTGGCGGCTTCGGGCGATGGTCAGAGCGCATGGCGAACCCAAGCCGCTTGGCGCTGATCCGCTCCAGGCGCTTGTGGCGCTTGCCGCCGATCTCAAAACACGCGCCGCGCAGCTTTCCGCCGATACGCAGAGCGACGACTACAAGAAACTGAAATCCGAATACCTTGAACTCAAGGAGCGCGCGGCCCTTGCGCCGCTGCTCCCAGACATCAAGGCGCACATCGCGCGCCTCAAGGAAATAGAGTCGATCAACACCGCGCTCAAGGCGACCGCCAAAAAGCCGATCACCGATAAGAACAAGGAACTCTCGGATCGCATGGTGACGGACGCGCTGCGCGGTCGGTTTGCGCGCGAGATCGGAAAGCTCAAGCTGTCCAGAATGCCGGTCGAGCTTCGCAAGGAGAAAGACCGGCAGGCCGTATCGTATTTTCGCGTTGCGTTGGTGGAGAATCCCAACGCCAAGGTCGGCGAGATATTCAGCGAAGGCGAGCACCGCTGCGTGGCGCTTGCCGCGTTCCTTGCCGAACTGGTCACGGCGCAGCGCTATTCCGGCATTGTTTTCGATGATCCGATGTCATCGCTCGACCACATCCACAGGGGCGCGGTTGCATCGCGGCTGGTGGAGGAAGCGGAGCACCGGCAGGTCATCGTATTCACGCATGACCTCGTGTTCCTATACGAACTTCGCCGCGAAGCGGAAAAGGCAAACCGGCCAATCGCATTTCGCAATGTCCGGCGGCAACAGGACAAGCCCGGCTACATTGAAAACGAGTTGCCGGACAAGGCGAAATCCGGGCTTGAGATGTGCAACGCACTGCGGTCATCGCTCAAAGCGGCGAAACCGTGCTTTGACAAGCTGACCGATACGCAGCGCACCATCTTTTGTAAGGGCACTATTGGTCAACTGCGCGATGCCTGGGAGCAAGCGATCTCCGACTATATCCGCCCCGTGCTTGAAAGGTTCGACAACAAGGTCAAGCCGACCTCGATGTTCAAGCTCGGCATTCTCACCGAGGACGACGTGAAGCGCGTGATGGCTGCCCAGGGAAGATTGTCCGAAGATCTTCATTCGTCGGCGCAGGCGTTGAATCCCGAAGCGGTATCGCTTGATGACCTGCTTAATGAGGTCAAGGCGCTGGAAGACTGGATTCAGTCTATCCGTGACCGCCAAAAGAATGCGGTTAAGCCTGCGTTGAATTAAGAAGCCATCGCTCAGTATAGAGACCAAAAAAGAGTAATACTATGTGTAGCGGCGAAAATCTGAGGAGACCACTGTTCCGAACTCGACATGCTTGAGAATGCGTCCGACCTCCCGCGCCGCCTTGATCGGCGCCGGCAGCTTCTGATCGAACTGCGTCGTATTCCAGTTCACCTTCGTCAGCGCGAGCACGTCCTTCGCCAGCGTCAGGATTTTGCTGTCCGAATTCTCATGGGGCACAAGGAGCAAAGGGCGCGGTACGCGCAGGCCGGGGAATGTCCCGTAGAACGGTACGCTGCCGCGCGTGTACAGTAGGCCCTTGCCGCCCAGATCGACGAATGTCCCGCGCAGAACGGGATAATTGCCATCCCGGAAGATGGCGATTGGGGAACTCTCCTGCACCCATACGAGGTCAGACATCTCGATGCCGAACTTCCCAAGGGCGGCGTCGATGCCCTCTGCCTCTTCAGGACGGAAGCGTGAGGTCTTCAGGACCACCAGCCGCGCAGGCACATGGCGGTGATGCGCTTTGTACGCCGCGATGGACTGCACCACGAGGTCTTCCGCATCTTTGGCGGTCAGATATGGATGACGCCCTCGTGTCTCCGTCTGCGCACGCGCCCCGCGCAAAATGAGACCGCGACCACGCTCATCGAACATCTGGGCGGTGCTGGTCCAGAGTTGTTGACCGTCGAGGTCACGATAAAATCCGATGCCGAGAAAGCTTGTGCGGTATTCCGCCTGATCGGGCAGCAAACGCCACGGCACTTTGCCCGCCTTGTAGAAGAGCGCGTTGAGAAGGTTCCACGCCCGCGTCGCCTTTACCTGCGTTTGGCGGTTGCTGTCGCGTTTGACCTTGCGGGGGATTTTCGCGGCATCGTCCCACGTATCCGGCCAGACGATCTGCGTCGGAACCGGCAGGTGAAGCGTCTTCGCCTTGAGCAGGTCACGGAAGTTGGTCATGTCGCCGCCGTCATCGTCGTCGTCGCTGTCTTCCTCTTCGCTCTTGGCGTTGACGAGCTTTTCGATGAGCGGAATGGGCAGCGCCAGAACAATTACGTCGGGCTTCGCGCTGCCTTCGACCAGAGCCGAAAGCTGCGACGTGATCAACTCGACGGCATGGCGGACCGCTTCATCGTGACGGCCTATGCCGGTGATTTCATTGACCTGACGCCGGGAAATAGTGGCTGTAGCCCCGTCCGGCACCTCGAACTTACAGCGGAACGGGTTCTGATTGCCCAGACCCGGAAAATCCGGGTTGAGATTGATAAGCTGCTTGTTTCCGCTTTCGATGCCGCGTCCGGTTTCTCCGAGAAATTCCGTGAACCCCGCAACGGTATCATCCGTGCCGATGACGCCAACGCGGATAACGTCGCCGGAACGCGGTTGCAACGGCCCATGCTCGCGCAAACCCTGACGCGGATCGCAATGCTGTCCGCCGTCGCCAAACTCAAGCATCGGCTCGTCGAAGACATGCGCCTTGAAAATCACCCGATGCCCCCTTCTTCAAAGAGGTCCTGCGCTTCCATCTCCTTGGCTCGCGGATCAGTCCGGTTCCATGAGGACTCCGGCACCGCCTGAGACAACTGAATCACCGGGAGGCGCTCGAATTGCAGCAATGGCGCAGGTTTGTCGGCATCGAACAGACCAACTTCGTGTTTGCCGCTCTCGACCAGCAGGTGCTGCCACATCATCATTTGGCCGCGCACGGCAGCGTTGCGTTCCAGACGCTTCTTGCCTGCCAAAAGTGCCTCTGGATAACGGTGCGGCTGAAAACCGTCTGTGGTGAAGTAAAAATCCGGGTCGATGACTACAAACCATTCATCGGCGAGACGTTCGAACCGCAGCCGCGCTGCGTGATGCCGAACGTAGCCACGGCCTTCTTTCTTCTTGCTTGCATAGGCGCTCACGACCTTGGCGGAGGTTTCATTGACATTGGACATGTAGCGGTAGCTGCGCGACTTGCCGATACCGACCGCCTTGAAATGGAACAGCCTGTCTTTGCGGAGAAAGGAAAGCTGCGCCATTGTCTGTCGCTCGACCGTGCGCCGCAACAAATCCATCATGTCGTTGATGTCGTCGCGTTCGTCGTTGAATGCGATGAGCTTGGTATCAACGGCCTCGACCTGATCGAGATCGACAATCGCGCGAGTGCCGTACTCCCTGGGGTCAAAGAAAGAGACGAAGCGCCGCTTGCGGATTACCCAGTCGAACCGGATGTTGCCCAGCTTAACCAGTTCGGGCACGGCGTCGCGCCCGCTGCCGAAGGGCGACGTTGAGATGAAGATTTCATTTGGCAACTTGACGCGCAGCAGGTTGATGATGGCGTCCTCGCCCTGATTGAGCGGCGGCAGAAAAACGCCCGGCGTGCGACGATCAATGGTGAGCGCGCCAATACGATCAGCGCAGCGCGGATCGAATAGGTCGGCCCCTTTATCGAACTTCAGGCGGCGTTCCTCACCCGTGACGCAATCGCTAACGTCCTTCCAATACGCTGTTTCATCGGACTTCCGCCAAAGAACGATGATGACGGGGATGTTGGAAGTGCGCCAGTATTTCAGATCATCCGGCTTGAGAAGGTATTCGAAGCTGTTGTCGTTTTCGCGGACATATTGGCCGCTGTCAGTGGATTTGACCTGGACACCGAGCAACTTGCCGAGTGGCGTGCCGTTCTTTGGATCGCGTAGTTCGATGATGCCGTCCGTGCCCGCTTCGAGGCGCCCACGCTGTTCATAAAGAAAGCCGGTTTCGAGAACGATCTTTTTGATCGCTGTCTCGCCCAACTCGCCCAGAACCTGGCTATCGGTGATTCTCTTCGACATGCCGCATCATATGGCGTTTCGGGGGTATTCTGAACAACTATGTTCTCGCTATGTTTCCGTATGGGACATGCCATTGGAAATGTTACAGCGCGCCGCAGATGGCTATAGCCTAAACGTAGCGCTCATCGCTCTCGGTCGTGGCCCGGCGCTAAAGCGCCGGGTCTTTGTCACTGGTGGCCCTCCAGTTCACTACGGCGCAATGTCGAAGCGCGTTCGCCTCCGGGCCGACGCGGCTGCCGCCGCGTCTCATCTGACCGCTATGGGAAGGATCGCTAAGGGCGCTGCCCTTGCGCGGCGCAAGAAAACTCTTCGGCCTTTCGCGGCATAAACGGCCCGCTCCCCGTAAACGGGTCCCCTCCATTTATTCCACGGTGCCAAAGAGTTGTCTGGCACCTTGCTACCCCGGTCTCGGCGACGGCCAGGGTTGCAGCGCAGCGCGGCGCTCCAACCCAGGACCAAGGAAACCGAAAATGACCAACGCAGCCAACAGCAATCCCCGCATCTATGTCGCCTGCCTTGCCGCCTACAACAGCGGCTATCTGCATGGAGCCTGGATCGACGCGGATCAGGACGCCGACGAGATCAGGGACGAGATTGCCGCGATGCTCGCGCGTTCCCCCGTCAAGGATGCAGAGGAATACGCCATCCACGACCATGAGGGCTTTGAAGGCGGCACCATTGGGGAATACGCCAGCATCGAGACCGTGGCGCGGATGGGCGCTTTCATCGCCGAGCATGGCGCGTTGGGCGCGGGCTTGCTGGCACAGTTCATCGGCGACATCGACCGGGCCGAAGCCGCCTTGCAGGACTGCTATCATGGCCAGTTCGCCAGCCTCGCCGATTTCATGGAGGAAGTGACCGCCGAGAGTGTCACGATCCCCGAGGCCCTACGCTACTATGTCGATTGGGAAGCAATGGCGCGCGACGCCGAAATGAGCGGCGAATTCTTCACGATAGAAACCGCGCGCGACGAGGTGCATGTCTTTTCCAGCAGGTAAGGATTGGGTTCTCCACCAAAGCGCAGGGAAGCCCACGCATTGCCTGCCGCGCCCCTGATGCAGCGACGCCGAGCTTCGACCCAGCTCGCAGAATCGCAGAAGCATTGCTAAGGAGAAAGTAGATATAAGCGTGCGCCTAGCACGAACGACGTTTCGTGCAATTCCAACTACTTTTGTAGATAGCAGTTTCGGAAACTCTCTCGCTGGGCGTTGCTCGCGCGCCCCAGTAGAGAGGTGCGCCAATGCTAAGCATTGATTGGCGTGCGCCGGTAGCTTACGGGCACGCAAAAAGCATTCCCCCCGCTGGTTTCGCATGGGAGTATCTTCGTCGCCATGAAGATTATCACCGCGACTTCCAGATAATTTCCCACGCGAAGAAACCGCCGGGGAAGCAACTTGAGACATTCTCGCAGCGCTGGGGGTTGCGATTTCCCGTGCGACCCCGAAACCCTCGCTGATCGACAATCCCTATTCTGGATTCCAAGCCTCCAGCCGCAAGCGGTTCTCCTGTCCCCGGTGCAGCATCCCGAGGGGATGACAGAACCTGTCGTGACGCTGGCGCATCTGTTCGGCCTTGACCTGCGGCACGCGGTCGATGGGTGGCATGGCATTTGGCATGTTGGCGGCGTCAGGCATCAATTCTGGCTCCCCGAGGCGGTGCCCGACGCGGCTGCCTTCTACGCTGTATCCCTTCCGATGGATTTCTTCATGGAGCTTCGCGCCCATGCCGCTCGCCGTCTCTGGCGATCCCTCAACGGGCGAGCGCCTGGCCCGGACTTCCGCACCATGCCGGCGCAGCTCCGCCGATTCCACATCCTGTCCTTGCGCGCGCTCGATGCCCGCTTGCGTGGCGAGAGCTACCGCACCATCGCGGAAGTCCTGCTCGGCTTTCGCGGGACCAAGGAGGATTGGGAGGTCGATCCGCGCAAGAACCAGGCCCGCCGTCTGGTCGCCCACGGCCTGAACATGATGAAGGGCGGTTATCGCCTTCTGCTGCACTATCCCATCAAATCGCCGACAAAGTGAGAACATCGGCCGGAATTCGCATCGCGCGCCAGAAATGTCAGCGCTCGGCCGCGACAGCCTGTTCCAAAATTCGCCGGTAGCCTTCGCGCGAAAGCCATTGGGCGCGCGCAAGGTGACTTTCCCAGCATCGCCGGGTCCGTGCTTCTTCGCCGACTGGATCGCGGTGCAGGACGATTCTCGCGACTTCCTTCCAGTCCGCGCCTTCTGCCTTGGCGTCGAGAAGGCGCAGATAGGTTACATAGTGCTGTTCGTCGTAAGGCGTGATGTCGTTTCCCGTTGGCGCGAGATCGTCCACATCGGGGTCGAGTTCGACTGGCACTGGCATGGCCGTTCCCCGTATCCGAGAGGGTTTTGTCTGCGGTGCGCCCCCGCAAACGATTCTCTCTGACTCTTGGTGATCGGGGAGTTCGAAACCGTGGTTAGACGGCCCTATGGCCTTTAGCTCGGAGAGCCTGTTGTATACGCCACAGGCTCCCCGACCATAAGATCAAGGAGTGCGGTGCCGTCACGGCCGGCACCAACCGCTAACCAGGGGTTTCGACGCCCCGGAGCAGCGCGTCTGCTCCGCGTTCAGTCTTACCCGACCCGCGCGGGAATGTCTCCGCCAATTCGGCGCGGCGAGCGACGATGCACTGAAATCTCTCGTCTTTTCGGCTCGCTACCGCTTCCCATGGGGTGCCGCCAGCGCATAGGCGCAAATGCGGCACGCTACCCGCCGCCGATCCCTCGCCATGGTTCGCCACAGCTCGCTGTCGTCGCCGACAGCCGCCTGTTCAACGAACCGGAGGTGATCCATGACCATCCGCCGCAACGCGGACCTGCCGCCGCGCCTGTTGCGCACACAGGAAGCCGCGCGCTTCCTCGGCATTTCCATCCGCACCCTTGAGAAGCATCGCACTTACGGCACCGGCCCGACCTATCGAAAGATCGGCGGCCGTGTCCTCTACGCTGTCCGCGACCTGGAAGCCTGGACTGCAAAAGGCGTCCGCAAATCCACCCGCGACAAGAACGCCAGCACGATCTTTCCCGCCCGCCCGCTAACGCCCGAAGAACGGGGCGAACGCTGAATGATGCTGCGCGCCGGCCACCGCACGCGCGCCCAAGCAATTCCCGGAGACGAACAATGACCCATCGCGCCCGTCGCGGCGCGCACGGCCGTCCGTTGCCGGACGGACCCGCGCCCTTCACCACATTGGTCGAATTGACGTTCCAGAAGCAGAAGGTCGAGCACTGGATACGGTTCGGCCGCAAGAACTATGAGCAGATCATCGACCGCCGCCGAAGCATCGTCGGCTTCGCACCGGACAGCATCTTTGCCTTCGTCCGTTGGGCGGCCGGCGAGCACGGCACGGTCATCTCGCGCATCGACATCGTGCGCGCCATCGGCCGAGGCGAGCCGTTTCAGACGTTGCCCTTCGTCCGCCCCGGAGGCGACATCCTGTTGCGCCTCGATAGCTGGCCGAAGGTCCAGCGCGCGCTTGCCGCCATCGATGCCGTGGAATCGCTCGGCCTCGATCCGGCCGACGTATCGCCGGACTATTGGCGGCACGCGCACAATCGCCTGACCGCCAATCTGGAGCCGAACGCCTACACGCCGGAGCGACATGCCACGTGGATCGGGCGGCGGAGGATCGCGCCATGACGCGCTTCGGCTACGTCATGGTGACGTATTTCGTAGCGATGGGCGTCGCCATCGCGGCGTTCGTCCCGACACCAACCAAGCTGATTTGGAACGCGACCACCAGCGCACCCATCGGCTTCTACACTGTCGAGCCGGCCGACCGGATCGTGGTGCCCGAGCTGGTCGCCGTCATGCCGCCCGAACCGCTCGCCGCCTTCATGGTCGAGCGCGCCTATGTGGGGCGCGGTGTGCCGCTGTTGAAGCGCGTCGTCGGTCTTCCTGGGCAACGTGTTTGCCGCATCGGCCGCACGATCACAGTGGACGGCATCGAGATGGGCGAGGCGCTGGAGCGCGACCGGATTGGCCGCGAACTACCTGTCTGGCAGGGCTGCCGCGTCATCGGCGACGGCGAAATCTTCCTCATGAATTGGGAAGTCCGCGACAGCCTGGACGGCCGTTACTTCGGACCCATCCCCGCAAGCTCCGTCATCGGCCGGGCGGTCCCGCTCTGGACCGATGAGGAAGGCGTCGGCCGCTACGAGTGGGGCGCGCCGACGCACTGACTTCGCGCTTCCCCCAACCAATCCCAAGGAGACTGATAATGCCCGTTACGATCTTTGAACCCACCGCCAACGGCTATGCCGGCCGCGTCCGGCTGTTCGGCATCGACGAGGCAATCGTGCTCGTCGCCATCGAGCCGAGCGACGCCGAGAACGCGCCCGCCTGGCGCATCCACCTCGACGACGAGGACGGCCCCGACATCGGCGGGGCGTGGAAACGTGTCGGCGAACGGGCGGGCGACTACATCGCCCTGGAGATCGACAGCCCGCTTTTTCCCGCGCTGTTTCGCCCGGCGCTGTTCCAGGCCGATGACGAGGGGCGGACCTTCCGGCTGTCGTGGAAACGGCTACGCCCGCGCGAAGATCGGGACTGACCGATGCCTTTCCCAGTCATCCCTTTGTTCGCGGGAAAGCCGTCTCATCCCTTCGTCCCGCTCGACGACCGGACGGCCGGCGCGTGCAGCGAAGGTCAGAGGCGGCCCCCGGCCGGCGCTTCGCGCGCACCCTTTACCGAAGCGAGCACGCTGGCAGGCTGGCGTCGTGGTGGAGACAGGGCGGCATGGCGCTGTGCCGTTCTGCTGCTGACTGGCGCACTTTCCGTCTGCGCCGGATCGGGCGTCGCGGTCGCGCAATCCGTGCCGATTGCCCGACCGGCCGCCGCCGATCCCTATGCGGATTTCATCGCCGAGGCGTCGCAGCGGTTCGGCATTCCCGAGCAATGGATTCGCGCCGTGATGCGCAGCGAAAGCGCGGGCGACGTGCGCGCGATTTCGTCGGCCGGCGCGATGGGATTGATGCAGGTGATGCCGGACACCTGGGCGGGATTGCGCGTCCGTTATCGGCTCGGCCGCGATCCCTACGACCCGCGCGACAACATCCTCGCGGGCGCGGCCTATCTGCGCGAAATGTGGGACCGCTACGGCAATGTCGTGGCGGTGCTCGCGGCCTACAACGCCGGTCCTGCGCGGTATGAAGAGCACCGTTCGACGGGGCGGCCGCTCCCCGCCGAGACGCGCGCCTACGTGGCTGCGCTCGCGCCGATTCTCGGCGGCGCGGCTACATCCGATGCACCAGCCCGGCAGCCGTCACCACCACCCGACTGGCGCGACGCTCCACTCTTCATCGTGCGCCCAAATGACGGCCGGGCGACCGCCGCGCCGTCATCCGACACGCAATCCGGCGATGCCCGCGCAACCGTTCTGGTGCACGATCCCGCCGCTACGGAGCCACAGGGCGGCAGCATTTTTATTGCCCGCGCGAACACGGCAGGCACGCCATGAGGATGGTCTTTCCGTGCTCGGTGGCATTCTTTCCAGTGTGCAGGCAAGCAGGGCTGCGCTTGACTGCATACCCGGTCGTAGAGGCAGAAAGGGTCGGAAGAGCGGAGGGCAAGATAAAGGAAACCGGCACTACGTCGGCCGGATTTCTGAAATTATTGTCGTCTGCACACTGTTTAGATGGCCCGCGAGCGGCACCATGGTTTTGGACCCCGCGTGCCGCGATCTTGCGCAATGCCTTGGCTTTGCTGGGTTTCGACCGGCACCATAGCCGCCGAACACCCGATTTTCTTGAGTTTTGGCCGGAGGCGCATCCATGAGCGCCGACGACGAAAACCGCTTCCGGCCGAAGCCCGGCCGCATCCGATCCGACGCGCCGAAGGCCGGCAAGACCAAGAGCTTTCTCACCCAAGCCAAGAAGATAGCCCGGCAGCATAGCGCCAGCCCATCCAGATCGTCGCCACGATCAGCGTCGCGCCCAGGCAAAAGCCCGGCCGGTAAGAGCGGCAAAGCCTCGCGTTCGACCAAGGGGCCGGGCCTGCAACGCGGGCGCGGTGCGGCTTTCGTTCGCGCCCGCACCCTGTCGGGCGGCTGGCGACACAGCGCGCCCGGAATGCGCCGCGTCGTCGTCAAGACCCGGTATGTCCAGAGTGCCGGCCGGAACGGCAAGTCCGCCGCCCATCTGCGCTATATCCAGCGCGACGGCACATCACGCGACGGCGAGCGCGGTCAGCTCTATTCGGCGACCGAGGACCGCGCCGATGGCAACGCCTTCGTTGAGCGTGGCAAGGAGGATCGGCATCAGTTCAGGTTCATCGTTTCGCCGGAGGACGGCGCGGACTTGACCGACCTGACAGCACATACGCGCGACCTCATGAAGCAGATCGAGGCCGACCTTGGCACGAAACTCGATTGGGTCGCGGTCAACCACTACAACACCGGCCATCCCCATGTGCATGTCATCGTCCGGGGCAAGGACGAGTTGGGCGAGAACCTTGTCATCAACGGCGACTATCTCGCCAACGGAATCCGCGAACGCGCCAGCGAACTAGCGACGCTGGAGCTTGGCCCCGTGACCGAGATCGAGCAGAGCCGCAAGCTGTCGGCCGAAATCGACCAGGATCGTTTCACCCGCATCGACCGGGCCATGACCGAGGAAGCCGACGACCGATTCCTCGACCTTCGCCATGAACCTGCCGAGCAGAGGCGGCAGTTCAATCGCACGCTGCGCCTGCGCCGTCTCGCTAAGCTGGAGAAGATGGGGCTTGCGACCGAGCACGCGCCCGGCGTTTGGGAGTTGAGCGAGCGGATGGAGCCGACCTTGCGCGAGATGGGCGAGCGCAGCGACATCATCCGCAACATGCACAAGGCGTTGAAGGCCGATGGCCTGGAACGCGATCCCATGACCTTCCATATCCATGACGGGCCGCCGGAGGCGCCCGTCACGGGGCGCATCGTCGATAAGTATCTGTCCGACGAGCTGGGCGAGAACCTGACCATCGTGGTGGATGGCATCGACGGACGAACGCACCATGTCGCCGGCATCGACCCGGCGCGCGTCGAGGATGCGCGGATCGGCAGCGTCGTCGAGATCGGCCCGCCAGACACCACGCAGCGGCCGTCCGACCGGACCATTGCCGCCATCACCGAGGATGGCGTCTATCGGCCGAGCCGCCATTTGGAGCGTGCGAAGTTCGAGGGCCGTGTTCCAGGCGGTGACTATGAGGGTTATGTCGATGCTCATGTGCGCCGGCTGGAGGCGCTGCGCCGCGCCGGCATCGCCGAGCGGATCGACGCAGGTCAATGGCGCATCCCCGAAGATTTCGAAAGCCGCGCCGTCGCGTATGACGCCGGCCGGAATCGGCAGGCCAGCGTTCGCGTCCTTTCGGTGCTCGACCTTGAGAAGCAGATCGGCGCGGACGGCGCGACCTGGCTGGACCGGCGATTGGTATCGCCTGACGCATCCGACCTTGCGCCGGCCGGCTTCGGCCACCAGATGCGCGAGGCGTTGGACCAGCGCCGCGAACATCACGTCGAGCATGGCGACGCCACTCGGCAGCAGAATGGCCGCGTCTTCTACCGGCGCAATCTGCTCGCCACGCTGCGCGACCGCGAGGTTGTCCGCGTCGGCGCGGAAATGGCCGCTAACAAGACGCTGCCGTTCCGGGCCGCCACGGACGGCGAAACCGTCAGCGGGAAGTTCACCGGCACCGTGCAGCTAACCAGCGGCAAGTTCGCCATCGTGGAGAAGAGCCACGAGTTCACCCTTGTTCCATGGCGGCCGGTGATCGACCGTCAGCTCGGCCGCGAAGTTATGGGTGTCGTGCAGGGCGGTTCGGTTTCGTGGCAGTTGGGGCGGCAGCGGGGATTGGGATTATGAGGGACCATACAATTCATGTGGTGTGACGATCATGAGTGATGCGGTGTTACCGTTCGGCTCTAGGTATCGCGGCATGATCCTGCTTTAGCGAGAGCGCTCCCTCAAGAATTATATTGAGACTAACAGCAAAGCTTTGCTCCAGATCGCGATGATCGGTCCGGGGGTTCGTCTTGGATAAAGTATCGCCGTCAAGCCCTTCGGGCAAAGAGGGCGATTGTCCCATGACAGCACCACCAGTCGCTGCAAGTCCATAGCCGTGCAGAAAATCGACCAAAGTGTTCACGGTCGATTTCACAAGCGTGTCTGGAAGACCTGCATCGACGAGCGCCGAACGAAGAGGTTCGATAGTAGCGCCGGAAGCAGCACGGGCCATCGTCGCGTTGGCAGCGACCTGTCGAATGAAAGCAGGATGGGACAGGATGAGGTCACGGTAGGCACACGCCCATTCGTTTACGCGCTCCCGCCAAGGAGCCTGGGGATCGGAGTTCAACTCCATTCGCGAGAAGACGGCACTGACAAGGCTGTTCAAGAGCGCGTCTTTGTTCGGCAAGTGGCGATAGATCGCCATCGGATCGACGCCCAACTCCGCACCTAGCTTACGCATACTCAGCGCTTCCAGCCCATGTGCATCCGTAATTCGCAGGGCGGCAGCGACAATCCTTTCCATCGTCAGGTTCGTGGCGTCGTCCCTGCGAGGTCTCCCTTTCCGGGATGCGGGGCGGGGCTTCGGCTCGCGCAAGGCTTGACACTCCTACAGCGTAGACTTATTAAATCTACGCTGTAGATTATCGTCGCAACGAGGAGTATGCAATGGCCGATGAGCGCCAAGATGCCGTCACCGGCCATGTCTTCATCGCGGTCAGCGTGGATGGCTTTATCGCTCGTATAGGCGGCTCTATCGACTGGCTGGAGCCAGCCTCTTCCGAGCCGTCGCGCGAAGCCGTCAGTGAGGACTATGGCTACACTAGTTTTCTGGCGGCGATGGATGGCATCGTCATGGGGCGCGGCACCTTTGAGAAGGCGCTGACATTCGGCGCATGGCCCTATACGAAACCAGTGATCGTCCTAAGCAGCACACTCTCAGATCGGAATCTTCGGCCTGATCTGAATGGAAAGGTTCGTATCGCGAACCTCTCACCCGGCGAACTCTTTGCCGAGTTGTCGGGCAATGGATGGCGTCGCGCCTATATAGACGGCGGGAAGGTCATTCAGGGTTTCCTGCGCGCTGGATTGATCGCGGACCTCGTGATGACGCGGATTCCAATCCTCATCGGCGACGGCATTCCACTGTTCGGGTCACTGCCGGCCGACACCCATCTCAGACACATCGAGACCAGGGCGTTCGCGTCCGGTTTCGTTCAGTCGAAATACGGTGTCGATCCAGCTCACCCGTAAAACCGGGAAGACCGCAATATCCTCCCGGGAGGTTTGTGCTGATCGTCTCGAAAATTCTGGCTCTCTGGTTCTCGCCAGTATGATGTGAGGACGCCGTGCGTCGCAGGTCTTCTTCAACGATTGGAAACGAGCGCCAACCATCGGCTTTGCTTGGTAAGCGCATCCCGATGGCCTCGTTGATCCAGACGCTCGCCGTCGCGGAATATCTGAACTTCCGTCACGCCGCGACCGCGCTCGGCGTCAGCCTGTCGAGCGTCAGCGCCCGAGTGAAGACGCTGGAGGAAGACCTTGGCGTCCTCCTGTTCGAGCGCCATGCCAGGGGCGTCCGTCTGACGGAGGCCGGGCGTCTCTTCGTTAAACGGGTGGCGGCCGGCGTCGATCAGCTCGACCATGCCGTGAAGATGGCCGGTATGGCCGCATCGGGAGAATGCGGCCGCCTTCGCATCGGCGTCCATGCCCTCATCCCTCATAGCTTTGTTGCCGAACTGATCGAGCGATACCGGGAAGACTATTCCGGCATCGAAGTCGAAATCACGGAGAGCAGAGCGCGCGATGCGGTGATGCAGCTTCGCACCGGCCGGCTGGACATCGTATTCGTGGCCGGGACGCCCGAGCTACCCGACTGTCATTCCCGGCGGATATGGAGCGAACCGCTCGTCGCCGTTCTGCCGGATCGGCATCAGCTTGCCGACCGCTCCGCCGTCACTTGGGCCGATCTTGCAGGGGAGACGTTCCTTGTCCGCTATGGTGGCACCGGGCCGCAGGTTCACGACCATATTGTCCTACGCCTTGCTGGACGCTGGCCTGCTTCCTCTATTCACCGCTTCGACGTTGAGCGCGGCACGCTGCTGTCCATGGTCGGGCAAGGCTTCGGCATCACCATCGTTGGGGCTGCCACATCGTTCTTGACGACCTCCGGTGTGGTCTTCCTTCCCATCGCGGACGAACCGGAGCCGGTTCCTTTCTCGGCGGTATGGTCGCCGTCCAATCGCAGCGCCACGCTGCGAAATCTGCTCGCCCTCGCAAACAAAATGGGCCGGTCGATCTAGGCTGATTAAGACCCCGCCATTCGTCTCGGCCGGCCCCATAGCGGCAACGACGCAAGGCGCCGCCAAGCCGTCACGCATGGGGAAAAAGCGCTCCGGTCATGTGGTCGATAAACACGCGCAAGCGAGGCGACACGAGACGGTTGGACGGCCACAGGATGCTGAACTGCCCCGGATCAGCAAGATGGGCGTCGAGAACCGTATGGAGCAGGCCGGCGTCCACGGCATCCCTCGCCAGGAAATCCGGCATGTAGGCGATTCCCAAACCGGAAATCGCCGCCCCACGCAAAGCCTCCATGTTGTTGCAGGTCAGAGGCGATGGACGACGGAAGGGATCGACCCCATCCGCATTCGTGAGTTGCCACGCCTGGAGCTTGCCCGAAGTCGGGAAGCGGAATCGAAGACAATCGTGCCTTTCCAGATCGCTGGGCGATTGCGGAATGCCGTTCCGCTCCAGATAGGATGGAGACGCGCACAGGACGAAGCAGAACGGCCCGAGACGGCGCGACATCAGGCTTGAGTCGGTCAGTGCCCCGCTGCGGATCACCGCATCCAACCCTTCTTCGACCACATCGACGAGGCGATCATTGAAGTCGATGTCCAGCTCTATGTCGGGATAGCGCTGGCGGAACTCCGGGATCACCGGCAGCAGAAAACGGTAGCCGATTGTCGGCACGCTTACGCGCAGCCGACCGCGTGGAGCGCGCGTCGCATTCGATAGCATGGCTTCGGCATCGCGCAGGTCGTCGAGGATGCGACGACAGCGCTCGTAGAACGCAGCACCTTCCTCCGTCAGCGAAATGCGCCTGGTCGTGCGGTGAAAGAGCCTAGCTCCAACACTCTCTTCCAGCTTGGCGATGTTCTTGCCGACAGCGGAGGCGGATATGCCGAGCGCGCGGCCGGCGGCTACGAAGCTCAGATGCTCCGCTGCCTGCACGAATGCCACGATGCCGCTCAAACTCTCCATATCAATATATTAGGGAGTTTTTCTCCGCAATCAATGGAGCCACAGGCCGTTTATCGCGGTTGTATTCCGCGATAAATCCAGCTTGGCGGCTGGATGAGTGTCTGCGTCGCTCTTTCCAGACAGCGATGGAGAACCGCGCATGGCCGCTGCGATAGCTGAAACCCCCACCGGCAAGATGCCGATCCTGATGGCGGTCTGCCTCGCTGCGCTTGTTCTCCCTCTCAGCTTTTCCGGCGGCGCGGTCGCAACACCGGCGATTGGGGCCGATCTCGGCGGAAGCCCGACTGCGCTGAATTGGATCACCAACGCATTCATGCTCACGTTCGGCAGCTCGCTCATGGCGGCAGGGGCGTTGGCCGACCAGTTCGGCCGCAAGCGCCTTTTCATGACGGGTATAGTCGCGTTCGCGGTTCTCTCCCTTGCGTTGAGCCTTGCCCCCTCCATCCTTGTCCTCGACATTCTTCGCGCAGGACAAGGTTTTGCGGCGGCTGCCGCGCTCGCAGGCGGAACGGCCGCGCTCGCGCAAGAATTTGAGGGAGACGCGCGGACGAGAGCGTTCAGTCTTCTCGGCACGACCTTCGGCGTAGGGCTGGCCTTCGGACCTCTTCTGGCCGGCTTCCTGATCGAGCTTTTCGGCTGGCGGGCAATATTCCTGTCGGGAACGATTATCGGTGCGCTCTCGCTGCTTCTGACAGCCAAGAGGATGCGGGAGAGCCGAGACCCCGATGCAATCGGTCTCGACCGTTCCGGCGCATTGACCTTCACGGGAACGCTGACGCTGTTCACCTATGGCGTCATCGAAGCGCCCGAGATCGGCTGGAGCCACCCGATTGTCGTTCTGGCGCTGCTCGGTGCAGCCGCAATGCTCGCTGCCTTCGTCCTCGTCGAAACGAGATCGGCGCGGCCGATGCTGGACTTGTCTCTCTTTCGCTATCCCCGCTTTGTCGGCGTGCAGGTTCTGCCTATCGCCACATGCTACTGCTATGTCGTCCTTCTGGTCCTGCTGCCTTTGCGCTTCATCGGCGTCGGCGGACTCAACGAGGTTGATGCGGGCCTGCTGCTCATCGCCCTGTCCGCACCGATGCTGGTCGTGCCGCTCGTGGCATCCTACCTCGTCCGCTGGTTCTCTGCGGGCGTTCTTTCCGGCACCGGCCTCATGCTGGCCGCAATCGGGCTGTTTTGGCTCGGCCGCGTCGATCCCGCATCCAGTGGCATGGCCGTTGTCCTCCCGATGCTCCTCATCGGCGTTGGAACCGGCCTGCCGTGGGGACTTATGGACGGGCTTTCCGTCAGCGTGGTTCCCAAGGAACGCGCCGGCATGGCGACCGGAATTTTCAGCACGACACGGGTGGCGGGAGAAGGCGTCGCATTGGCAATAGTCAACGCCATCCTCGCCGGCCTTGCGAAAGCCCGGCTAGCCGCCGTGATCCCACAGCACGGCGAGGAAGTTGCGAAAGCTGCCCAAAGGCTCGCGATGGGCGATGTCCGTGGGGCATCAACGGTCCTCCCGAACCTGACGGAATCGGAAATCCACGAGAGCTATGCCGTCGCCTTTCAGCATTTGAGCATCGTGCTCATCGCCATCACCGTTATCTCCGCGCTTGTCATCTTCGCACTCCTTGGCCGAGCAGAAGCGAAAACAAGCGAGGCGGGCGGCGAAGCATTCAAGCCCAATCAATCAACGGCAAGGACGGAACCCTAACCGCCCGCTCGCCCTATCATCGCGGCCTTTGTCGCGCAGTAACCGAACCAGGGAGAAATCGCATGGCCCGAATAGCGCTATCCCGAAGGACGGTGTTGATCGCAAGCCTGTTTGCGCCAGTGTTGGCGAGTGCCGACGAGCACGCGGCCAATGCGTTGCGGAGGCCGGCACCTACGCCCGAATGCGACGATGACGACATGACACCGGAGCAATCCGCAGGTCCATACTACAAGCCATCCTCACCGTTGAAAGACGACTTCACAGCCGACGCGTCGGAAGGGCGGCCATTCCTGCTCGGAGGAACCATATCCGATAGCGCCTGCAAGCCTATGTCCGGCTGCATGATCGAGTTCTGGCAAGCCGACCAGCGCGGCAACTATGACAATCATGGTTTCCGCCTACGCGGCCATCAATTCACCGATGCGGAAGGGCGCTATATGCTCCAGACGATTTGGCCAGGGCTTTATCCGGGCCGGACACGTCATATCCATGTCCGAATCCGACCAGCCTCCGGCCATCTGCTGACCACGCAGGTTTACTTTCCTGACGAGCCGCGAAATCGGAGCGACTTCCTCTTTCGCCCCGAACTTCTGATTCAATTCAACGAAGAAGCGCGCGCAGGCCGCTTCGATTTTGTCGTCTAGGTATGGACGATGCGGCGGCGCTCAGCTCCTACGGTTGATCGTCAGTGGGGAACGCAGACCCGGCTAGGGTCGCGCATTCCCCTCGCGTCGCTCATTCAGACACTCGCGGTCGCCGAATATCTGAACTTCCGCCATGCCGCGAACGCGCTCGGCGTCAGCCTGTCAAGCGTCAGCGCCCGTGTGAAGACGCTCGAGGAAGACCTTGGTGTTCTGTTGTTCGAGCGCCATGCGCGAGGCGTCCGGTTGACGGAGGCGGGGCGTCTCTTCGTCGAGCGGGCAGCGGCAGGCGTCGATCAACTCGACCATGCCGTGAAGACGGCTGGCATGGCAGCGTCGGGAGAGTGCGGTCGTCTTCGCATCGGCGTTCACACAATCATCCCCGGCAGCTTCCTCGCGGAACTGCTTCAACGATACAGGGAAGACCATCCCTCCATTGAGATCGAGATCATGGAGGGCACGGCCCGCGATGCGGTCATGCAGCTTCGCGCCGACCGGCTGGACATCGTATTCGTGGCCGGCACGCCCGAGCTTCCCGATTGCCACTCCCGTCAGATATGGAGCGAACCGCTCGTCGCCATCCTGCCCGACCGGCATCCGCTGGCCGAGCAATCCGCCGTCACCTGGGCCGAGCTTGCAGGCGAGACCTTCCTTGTCCGCCATGGCGGGACCGGGCCGCAGGTTCACGACCACATCGTCCTACGCCTTGCCGGCCACTGGCCTGCGCCGTCGATCCTCCGCTTCGATGTCGGGCGTAGCACGTTGCTGTCGATGATTGGCCAGGGCTTCGGGATCACCGTCGTTGGCGCGGCCTCAACTATTCTGACACCCTCCGGTGTCGCCTTCGTGCCCGTCGCGGACGAGCCCGAGCCAGTTCCTTTCTCGGCCGTGTGGTCGCCGTTCAATCGCAGTGCCGCGCTGCGAAATCTGCTCTCCCTTGCCGCCGAGATAGGCCGGTCAAGCCGGGCGGATTGAGTCTTCCCGCGATTCGGTTCCGCCTTCCAGCAAAGGCACCCGCACAGCCGGCCGGTTTGCCGTAACCCGTCCTATTCGCCGCCGATAGTATCCGGCAGCCCTCCGGCATCCTCTTTCCTATTGCCTGTCCAATAATTGCCTACTCTCTGATCGGCTCCGTCTCTTTTCCGACTGGAGCCCGTATGCGCGGAGGCCGAATCCTATGGGGTCAGATCGCCGTCGTCTTCACCATCGTTTTGGTGACGACCTGGGCGGCGACGCAGTGGACGGCGTGGCGGCTCGGCTTTCAGGCGCAACTTGGCAATCCATGGTTCGAGCTGACCGGCTGGCCGATCTACTATCCGCCCGCACTGTTCTGGTGGTGGTATGCGTTCGACGCCTACGCGCCTTCGATCTTCATCGAGGGCGGCGGCATCGCGGCGTCGGGCGGCCTCATGGCCATAGCCGCAGCCATCCTCATGTCGATCATTCGGGCGCGGGAAGCCCGGAACGTCGCGACCTATGGTTCGGCGCGATGGGCGGAGGACAAGGAAATCCGCACCGCCGGACTGCTCGGCCCCGATGGCGTCGTGCTCGGCCGCTACGACCGGGACTACCTCCGCCACGACGGGCCGGAACACGTCCTATGTTTCGCGCCGACCCGCAGCGGCAAGGGCGTCGGCCTCGTCGTCCCCACACTCTTGACCTGGCCGGGAAGCTGCATCGTCCACGACATCAAGGGTGAGAACTGGACGCTGACAGCCGGCTTCCGGGCAAAGCACGGCCGCGTCCTCTTGTTCGACCCGACCAACGTCAAATCCTCCGCCTACAATCCGCTGCTGGAGGTGCGGCAGGGCGAGTGGGAAGTCCGCGACGTGCAGAACATCGCGGACATCTTGGTTGATCCCGAAGGTTCGCTCGACAAGCGCAATCATTGGGAAAAGACATCTCATTCGCTTCTGGTCGGCGCGATCCTGCATGTCCTCTATGCCGAACCCGACAAGACGCTGGCGGGCGTCGCCAACTTCCTGTCCGATCCCCGTCGCCCGGTGGAGGCGACCTTGCGGGCGATGATGGACACGCCGCATCTGGGCGAAGCGGGTGTTCATCCTGTCATCGCATCATCGGCCCGAGAGCTGTTGAACAAGTCCGAGAACGAGCGCAGCGGCGTGTTGTCCACGGCGATGTCCTTCCTGGGATTGTATCGCGATCCTGTCGTGGCGCGCGTGACGGCGCGTTGCGACTGGCGCATTGCCGATCTTGTCGGGAGCAAGAAGCCGGTCAGCCTTTACCTTGTCGTGCCGCCATCCGACATCAACCGCACCAAGCCGCTCATTCGACTGATCCTCAACCAGATCGGCAGGCGGTTGACCGAGGAATTGCATACGTCCGGCAAGCGCCATCGCCTGCTGTTGATGCTGGACGAGTTTCCTGCGTTGGGGCGGCTGGATTTCTTTGAATCGGCGCTCGCCTTCATGGCCGGTTACGGCCTCAAATCCTTCTTGATCGCGCAGTCGCTCAACCAGATCGAACGCGCTTATGGGCCGAACAACGCGATCCTCGACAACTGCCACGTTCGCGTGGCGTTCGCCACGAACGACGAAAGGACGGCGAAACGGATCAGCGATGCGCTCGGCACCGCAACCGAGATGCGCGATTCCACCAACTATGCCGGCCATCGTCTCGCGCCGTGGCTCGGGCATCTCATGGTCTCGCGACAGGAGACTGCCCGGCCGCTCATGACGCCCGGAGAGATCATGCAGCTTCCGCCAACCGAGGAAATAGTCATGGTCGCCGGAACGCCGCCGATCCGGGCTGCGAAGGCTCGCTACTTCGAGGACGCGCGGTTTCAGGAGCGCATCCTGATCCCGCCCGATCCGGCGACCAAACGCGCCGCTGCCAACCCATCGTCCGACGATTGGTCGAGCCGCGTGGTGACGGCAGTAAAGGCCGCGCCCACGACGACCGCGACCAGCGGGACCCAGGGCGACCCGGACAATGCCGGCATCCGCCGCGAGCCGGAATTGCCCGAACAAGAGGAAATCGTCGCGCCACAGCGTCCGCCGGAACAGGAGTTCGATTTGCTGGATGACGAGCCGGACGTTGACGCGGCCAAGGCTCGCGCCATGCGTTCGCGTATGCAGACGGTGGCGCGGCAAGCGTCGCTGGACCCCGGCGACGGCATCGAGCTTTGAAGGACGCGCCGATGACCAGCCGAACCCGCATGAACGTCTATTTCGATCCGGACTTGCTCGCGCAGGTCGAGGCGCTGGCGCTGCGCCGGCAAGTGTCGAAGTCCGCCATCGTCGAGGCGGCCGTCGCATCCTTCCTGTCGGGCGACAGCGCGGATCGGCTGGAAGCGGCCATGTCGCGCCGCCTCGACAAGCTCGGCCGCCAGATCGACACGCTCGACGAAGATCTCGCCGTGCTCGGCGAGACCGTCTCGCTGTTCGTCCGCATCTGGCTTGCCTCCACGCCGCCGCTGCCGGAGAGCGCGCAAGCCTCTGCCCGTGCCAAGGGTGCCGAACGCTTCGAGGGCTTCATGCAGTCGCTCGGCCGGCGTCTGGCGACCGGCGACAGGTTCCTGAAAGAGTTGTCGCGCGATGTCGATTCGCTTCAAGATAATCCATCACAAGATCAGCGTGAGACGGATGGCGAACATCCGTGAATATTCAACCCATCCTATTCGCCGCCGATGGCCGCCGATCACCGTATCCTCTTCGATAGTTGTTGAATAGGCCCGATTTCAGGCTCTTTTAATCGACCCCGTTGCGGGGACCATTTGTCGAGCCCCGTCAGGAAACGGGGCCGAGATGACTGCCACTCACCACAAACCGGAAGCGATCCAGCGCGGCGCACGCATGTTGCGCACCGCGCTCGGCGCGGCCATCGCGCGGTATCTCGAAGACCCGGCCGTGGTCGAGGTCATGCTGAATCCCGATGGCCGGATTTGGGTGGACCGGCTGTCCGAAGGGCTGGCCGACACGGGCGAGATGATGTCGCCCGCCGATGGCGAACGCATCGTGCGCCTGGTCGCCCACCATGTCGGCGCGGAGGTTCATGCCCGCGCGCCGCGTGTCTCGGCCGAGTTGCCCGAGGGCGGCGAGCGGTTCGAGGGGCTGTTGCCGCCCGTGGTCGCCGCCCCGACCTTCGCCATCCGCAAGCCCGCCGTCGCGGTGTTCACGCTCGACGACTATGTGGCGGCCGGCATCATGACCGCCGAACAGGCGGAAACGCTGCGCGCCGCCGTCGCATCCCGAGCCAACATCCTCGTGGCGGGCGGCACCAGCACCGGCAAGACCACGCTGACCAACGCGCTGCTCGCCGAGGTGGCGAAGGGCGCGGATCGCGTCGTCATCATCGAGGACACGCGCGAGCTGCAATGCCGCGCGAAAAACCTCGTCTCCATGCGGACGAAGGACGGCGTCGCCACGCTCTCCGATCTTGTTCGGTCCTCGCTGCGCTTACGTCCCGACCGCATTCCCATCGGCGAGGTTCGCGGCGCGGAGGCTCTGGACCTTCTGAAAGCGTGGGGCACCGGCCATCCGGGCGGGCTCGGCACCATCCATGCCGGCTCCGGCATCGGCGCGCTCCGCCGCCTTGAACAGCTCATCCAAGAGGCTGTCGTCACCGTCCCGCGCGCCCTGATCGCGGAGACCATCGACCTTGTTGCCGTCCTTTCCGGGCGCGGTTCCGCGCGCCGGCTGGCCGAACTCGCCCGCGTCGAAGGGCTCGGCCCGGACGGCGACTACCGCATCACCCTCGCAACCCCCACCAGCACAGGAGAACCAACATGATCCGCACGCTTTCGCGCGGCTGCCGCACTATGGCGATCGCAGCCGCAACCGTTTCCATCAGCATGATGCTCGCCCCGGCGGCTCACGCTTCGGGCTCGTCGATGCCATGGGAAGCACCGCTGCAATCCATCCTCGAATCCATCGAGGGGCCGGTCGCCAAGATCATCGCCGTGATCGTCATTATCGCCACCGGCCTTGCGCTGGCCTTCGGCGATACGTCGGGCGGCTTCCGCCGCCTGATCCAGATCGTTTTCGGCCTGTCGATTGCGTTCGCCGCGTCGAGCTTCTTCCTGTCGTTCTTCTCGTTCGGCGGCGGGGCGCTCGTTTGATGGCGGCCGTCCTCGAACAACTCGATGCGGTGCCGGGATTCACTGTCCCGGTTCACCGGGCGCTGACCGAGCATATCTTGCTCGGCGGCGCTCCGCGCTCCATCGCCATCATGAACGGGACGCTGGCCGGGGCCGTGGGCCTCGGCCTGCGCCTCTGGCTGGTCGGCCTCGCCATCTGGGCCATCGGCCATTTCGCGGCCGTATGGGCGGCGAAGCGCGACCCGCTCTTTGTCGAGGTCGGGCGGCGGCACCTTCGCATCCCCGGTCATCTGGCGGTGTGAGGGCACGGCCATGATGAACCTCGCCGAATATCGCCGCTCGGCTTCCCGCCTTGCCGATTATCTGCCCTGGGTGGCGCTCGTCGCCGAAGGCATCGTTCTCAATAAGGACGGCAGCTTTCAGCGCAGCGCACGCTTTCGTGGCCCCGATCTGGATTCCGCCGTCGCGGCTGAACTGGTCGCCGTCGCCGGCCGTATCAACAACGCCTTCCGCCGCCTCGGATCGGGCTGGAGCATCTTCGTCGAGGCGCAGCGCAGCGAAGCCGCGACCTATCCCGACAGCGTCTTTCCTGATCCGGCGTCGGCCGTGCTCGACGCCGAGCGCAAGGCGGCTTTCGAGGAAGCCGGCACGCATTTCGTGTCGGGCTACTATCTGACCTTTCTCTATCTGCCGCCGGCCGAGGACGCCGCGCGCGCCGAGACATGGCTTTACGAGGGCCGCGAGCAATCCGGCGTCGATCCGCATGAAGTGCTGCGCGCCTTCATCGACCGCACCGACCGCGTGCTGGCGTTGCTCGACGGTTTCATGCCGGAATGCCGCTGGCTCGATGACAGCGAGACGCTGACCTATCTCCATTCCACCATCTCGACCAACCGGCATCGCGTCCGCGTTCCCGAGACACCGATCTATCTCGACGCGCTGCTCGCCGACCAGCCGCTGACAGGCGGGCTTGAACCGCGCCTTGGCGACCAGCACCTCCGCGTCCTGACCATCATCGGCTTTCCGACCGCGACGACGCCCGGCCTGCTCGACGATTTGAACCGGCTGGCCTTTCCGTATCGCTGGAGCACGCGCGCGATCCTGCTCGACAAGACCGACGCCACCAAGCTGCTCACCCGCATTCGCCGCCAATGGTTCGCGAAGCGGAAAAGCATCGCGGCAATTTTGAAAGAGGTGATGACGAACGAGGCGTCCGTTCTCGTGGACACGGACGCGGACAACAAGGCAGCCGACGCCGATATGGCCCTGCAGGAGCTTGGGGCCGATGTCGCCGGCATGGCCCATGTCACGGCCACCATCACCGTATGGGATGCCGACCCGCGCCTCGCGGACGAAAAATTGCGGATGGCCGAAAAGGTCATCCAGGGCCGCGATTTCACGGCCATGGTCGAGACGGTCAACGCAGTTGACGCATGGCTCGGCAGCCTGCCCGGACACGCCTACGCGAACGTCCGGCAGCCGCCCATCAGCACTTTGAATCTCGCCCACATGATCCCGCTTTCAGCGGTGTGGGCGGGGCCGGAACGGGACGAGCATTTCGGTGCGCTCCCTTTGCTCTACGCCAAGACCGAAGGCTCCACCCCGTTCCGGTTTTCTTTGCATGTCGGCGACGTGGGGCACACCCTTGTCGTCGGCCCGACCGGCGCGGGTAAGTCGGTCCTCCTGGCTTTGATGGCGCTCCAGTTCCGGCGCTACGAGGGTAGCCAGGTCTTCGCCTTCGACTTCGGCGGCAGCATCCGCGCCGCGTCGCTCGCCATGGGGGGCGACTGGCACGACCTTGGCGGCGGACTGACCGAAGGTTCGGACGCTTCGGTGTCGCTCCAGCCGCTTGCCCGCATCCACGACACCTATGAACGCGCCTGGGCCGCCGACTGGATCGTCGCCATCCTCATGCGCGAAGGCATCGCGATCACGCCCGAGGTGAAGGAGCACCTTTGGACCGCGTTGACCTCGCTCGCCTCCGCGCCGGTCGAGGAACGCACCATCACTGGCCTCGCGGTGCTGCTGCAATCCAACGACCTGAAACAGGCGCTCCGGCCCTATTGCGTCGGCGGTCCCTATGGCCGGCTGCTCGACGCGGAGACCGAGCACCTTGGCAGTTCGGACGTGCAGGCGTTCGAGATCGAGGGCCTTGTCGGCACGGGCGCAGCGCCGGCCGTGCTCGCCTACCTGTTTCACCGCATCGGCGACAGGTTGGACGGCTCACCGACGTTGCTCATCATCGACGAGGGTTGGCTTGCGCTGGACGACGAGGGATTCGCCGGCCAGCTTCGCGAATGGCTGAAAACGCTGCGCAAGAAAAACGCCAGCGTCATCTTCGCCACGCAAAGCCTGTCCGACATCGACGGCAGCAACATCGCGCCCGCGATCATCGAAAGCTGCCCGACGCGGCTTCTGCTCCCTAATGAGAGGGCCATCGAGCCGCAGATCACGGCCATCTATCGTCGCTTCGGTCTCAATGACCGGCAGATCGAAATCCTCGCGCGGGCGACGCCGAAACGGGATTACTACTGCCAGAGCCGCAGGGGAAACCGCCTGTTCGAGCTGGGCTTGTCCGAAGTCGGCCTAGCGCTCTGCGCTGCATCCGCCAAATCCGACCAGACCTTGATTGCGCAGATCGTCGCCGATCACGGCCGCGACGGCTTCCTCGCCGCTTGGCTCGCAGCCCGCGATGTCGGCTGGGCCGTCGATCTTCTCCCGAACTTCCCGACGCTCATTCCCCACACCGAAAAGGAGTCCCAACCATGACCATTCGTCGTTTCCGCCCGCGTGCCGTTCTCCTGGTCGCGACCGTGCTCGCCGCGCCGGTCGCGGTGTCGCCCATGTTCATCACGCCCGCGTCGGCACAATGGGTCGTGTTCGATCCGAGGAACTACGTCGAAAACGTCCTGTCGGCGGCGCGATCCCTGGAGCAGATCAACAATCAGATCACCTCGCTCCAGAACGAGGCGACCATGTTGATGAATCAGGCCCGCAATCTGGCGAGCCTGCCGTTCTCGTCGCTCCAGCAGCTCCAGCAATCCGTTCAGCGCACGCAGCAGCTTTTGAGCCAGGCGCAGAATATCGCCTTCGACGTGCAACGGATCGACCAGGCGTTCCAGCAGCAATATGGCAACGTCTCGCTGTCCGCGACCGACCAGCAACTTGTCGCCAATGCCCGCACGCGCTGGCAGAACACCGTAGGCGGCTTGCAGGACGCGATGCGTGTCCAGGCCGGCGTCGTCGGCAACATCGACTCCAACCGCACGCAGATGTCGGAGCTTGTCGGCCAGAGCCAGTCAGCGACCGGCGCGCTCCAGGCGACACAGGCCGGCAACCAGCTTCTCGCCCTCCAGTCGCAGCAGCTTTCCGACCTTGTTGCGCTTCTCGCCGCCAACGGCCGGGCCGGCGCGCTGACCGAGGCCGAACGCGCTGCCGCCGCCGAACAGGGACGCGAGCAGCGCCGCCGCTTCCTGACGCCCGGAAGCGGCTACCAGCCCGGCAACGCGCAGATGTTCAACAACGGCAATTGAGGGCGCGGCCATGGACGGCAAGATGCTGGCCCGGCTGGGCGCTATCGTATTCGTCGCCGTCGCCATCACCGCGACGGCTGTCGAGATGACCCGCAAGGAAGACGCGCCGGCAGAGACGCCGGCGCGGCTTCTCCAGTCCGAACGCGATCCGCTGCGCGAGGGGCAGCGGCGGTGCCAGCAGCTTGGACAGCAGGCCGCGAACGACGCCGAATGCCTGCGTGTCTGGGCCGAAACCCGTGACCGTTTTCTCGGCCGGACGCCTGCGCCCGCATCGCCATCCTCCAGCGAACGGCGGTGACGCATGGGCGGCGCGGGCGTCATCGACAACTTTCTCGGCACCTTCACCCACTACATCGACAGCGGGTTCGGGCTTCTCGGCGGCGAGGTGGCGTTCATCGCCACCACGCTCATTGTCATCGACGTGACGCTTGCCGCCCTGTTCTGGAGCTGGAGCGCGGATGACGACATCATAGCGAGGTTGGTGAAGAAGACGCTGTTCGTCGGTGTCTTCGCCTATCTCATCGGCAACTGGAACAACCTCGCGAAGATCGTTTTCGACAGCTTCGCCGGCTTGGGACTGAAAGCCTCCGGCACGGGTTTCACCGCGCAGGATTTGATGCGGCCGGGAAAGGTGGCGCAGACCGGATTGGACGCCGCCCGGCCGCTGCTCGATTCCATTTCCGATCTCATGGGCTGGATCGCGTTCTTCGAGAACTTCATCCAGATCGCATGTCTGCTGTTCGCTTGGGCGCTCGTCATCCTCGCCTTTTTCATTTTGGCCGTGCAGCTCTTCGTGACGCTGATCGAGTTCAAGCTGTCCACGCTCGCCGGCTTTGTCTTGATCCCGTTCGGCCTGTTCGGGAAGACCGCCTTCATGGCTGAGCGCGTGCTTGGCAACGTGATTTCCAGCGGCATCAAGGTTCTGGTGCTCGCCGTCATTGTCGGCATCGGCTCGACACTGTTCGAGCAATTCACGCAAGGTTTCGGCGGCCAGACGCCGAGTATCGACGACGCAATGGCCATCGTGCTCGCGGCGCTGTCGCTCGTTGGCCTCGGCATATTCGGACCCGGCATCGCTTCCGGGCTTGTCAGCGGCGGCCCGCAGCTCGGCGCAGGCGCGGCGATAGGCACGGGCCTCGCCGTTGGCGGCGTAGCGCTTGCCGCAGGCGGTGCGGCCGGGCTTGCCGTGAAGGGAGGGGCCGCCGCGCTGTCGGGCGGAGCCGCTGCCGTGCGCGGTGGAGCCACCGCAACCGGCGCGGCCTCCGCCGCCTACAGTCTCGGCTCGCTCGGTCAGTCCGGCGCGGCTGGCGTCGCTTCCGGCATGGGCGGCGTGGCGCGTGCGGCAGGCTCCGCCGCCATTTCGCCCCTCAAGCGCGCGGCCGCACGGGCTACCGAAAGCGTCAAGTCCAGCTTTTCCGATGGCGTGAAGGCCGGGTTCGGCGCGACCGGCGGCACATCCCCCACGGGATCGGCTGGCGGCTCAGCCGAAGCCGCGTCCGCACCCTCTCAACCCACCGGCACGCCACCCGCCTGGGCGCAGCGAATGCAGCAAGGCGGGCACGTGGGCCATGCCGTCCAGACTGCCGCACACGCCGTCCGTTCCGGCGACAGCCACGGCTCCGGTTCTTCCGTCAACCTCTCCGAAAGTGACCGCACATGAGCATCTTCAAACGACCCGCCGTGCATTACGGCAAGACCCCACAACCCGAAACACCATACCAACGCGCCGCGCAGGTTTGGGACGAGCGGATCGGCTCGGCCCGTGTGCAGGCGAGGAACTGGCGCACCATGGCGTTCGGTTCCCTGGTCCTCTCGGCCGGCTTCGCCTCTGCGCTTGTCTGGCAGTCCGCGCGCGGAACCATCGTGCCCTGGGTGGTGCAGGTCGATCGGCTCGGCCAGGCGCAGGCGGTCGCGCCGGCCACCGCCGACTATCGCCCGACCGACCCACAGGTGGCATGGCATCTCGGCCGCTTCATCGAGCAGGTCAGGAGCATTCCCGCCGATCCGATCATTGTCCGGCAGAATTGGCTTCGCGCCTACGAGTGGACGACGGATCGCGGCGCGGCGGCGCTCAATGATTATGCCCGCGCCAACGACCCGTTCACCAAGGTCGGCAGGGAGCAGATCGCCATCGAAGTATCGAGCGTCATCCGCGCCTCGCCGGACAGTTTTCGCGTCGCTTGGACCGAACGCCGCTACGAGAACGGCCAGCTCTCCACGACCGAACGATGGACCGCGATCCTGACCATCGTGATCCAAACGCCGCGCGATGCCGACCGGCTCCGAGCCAATCCGCTCGGCATCTACGTCAACGCCATCAACTGGTCGCGGGAGATGAGCCAATGAGGACGATCCCCCACACCTCCGCCATTGCAGCCGTCCTGGGCTCAGTGACCATGCTGGCCGGTTGCGCGACCTACAAGCCGCCGCAGATCGGCTATGACGCCAGCGTGCCGCCGTTGCCGGCCGTGCCTGCGGCCGTCACCGACGACCGACCGCGGCCGCTACATGTCCCGCCCGCCTGGACGGTCGCGCGCGGCGGCACGGCTGCCGGCACGCCGACCGCGCGCGTCGAGAACGCCAACGCGGCCGCGCGCGTGCAGCCGCGCCGTGAAGGCTATTACAACGCCATCCAGATTTATCCGTGGAGCGAAGGCGCGCTCTATCAGGTCTATGCCGCGCCGGGACAGATCACCGACATCGCCCTGGAGCCGGGCGAGAGCCTGACCGGCGCCGGGCCGATCGCGGCTGGCGATACGGCCCGCTGGATCATCGGCGACACGGAATCCGGTTCGGGCACTACGCGTCGCGTCCATATCCTCGTCAAGCCGAGCCGGCCAGACATCACGACCAACCTCGTCGTGACGACCGACCGGCGCACCTACATGCTCGAGCTGCGTTCCGGCGAGAATCCCTATATGCCCGCCGTCGCATGGGCCTATCCGCAGCCGCCAGCCGGCCAGCGCCAGAGCGTGCCCGCCACTCCGATCATCCCGGCCGCAACCGCGCGCAATTACCGCTATGGCCTGACCGGCGACAATCCGCCGTGGAAGCCGGTCGCCGTCTATGACGACGGCAGGCGCGTCTATGTCGAGTTTCCGCGCGGCATCGTGCAGGGCGAAATGCCGCCCATCTTCGTTCTCGGCGCGGACGGCGAGGCACAGATCGTCAACAGCCGCATCCACCAACACATCCTGATCGTGGATCGCCTGTTCGGCGCGGCCGAGCTGCGCCTTGGCAGCGGCGACCGCCAGCAGACCGTCAGGATTGTCCGCACGGACGGGAGGCCATCGTCATGACCGATACCGAAACCAGCACCGCGCCCATGCGGCTTCGTGCGGAGCCGCCGCGCGTCACCCGGCTTTCGCGCAAGGTGCTCGCCAGCGTGGCAGCCGTCGCCCTGGTCGGCATCGGCGGCGCGCTGATCTATGCGCTCCAGACCCGCGACGGCGGCACGGGCGGCGAAGAACTCTACTCGACCAGCAACCGGCAAACCGCCGATGGGCTCGCGGGCCTGCCGCGCGACTATACCGGCCCGGTCCTGGGGCCGCCGCTGCCGGGCGACCTCGGCCGTCCTATCTTGGGCGCGCAGAACAGAGGCCAGCCCGTCGCGCCGCCGACGATGACGACGCCCACGGTGGACGCGGCGGAGCGGCGCCGCTTGGCCGAAGAGGAAGCCGCGCGTGTCAGCCGCGTGTTTTTCCAGACCGAGGCGCGCACCGGGAGCCCGGCCGGAGCGCCGGGAGGCTCGACCATGCCCGGCCTCGACCTCGCGGGCCTGACAGGGCAGCCCGGCCAGCAGACCGCGCAGGACCGGCAAGCCGCCTTTCTCAATGCGCCAGTGGATCGGCGCACCACGGCGTCGGATCGCGTCATGCCGCCGGCATCGCCCTTCGTGCTCCAGGCTGGAGCCGTCATCCCGGCCGCGCTCATCACCGGCATCCGCTCCGATCTTCCGGGGCAGATCACCGCTCAGGTGACACAGCACATCTATGACAGCCCGACTGGCAGCCTGCTCCTGATCCCGCAGGGCACGCGCATCATCGGCCAGTATGACAACAACGTGCAGTTCGGGCAGCGCCGCGTGCTGCTCGTCTGGAACCGCCTCATTCTGCCGAATGGCCGCTCCATTGTGCTTGAGCGGCAGCCGGGCGCGGACAGCCAGGGCTATGCGGGGCTTGAGGATGGTGTCGATTATCATTGGTGGGATTTGGCCAAGGCCGCCGGCCTTTCGACGCTGCTCTCGGTAGGGGCCGAACTTGCCGTCGATGACGATGACCGTCTGTTGAGCGCCATCCGCAATGGTGGCCAGGACACCATCAACGACGCCGGCCAGCAGATCATCCGCCGCCAGCTCAATGTCGCGCCGACGCTGACCATCCGGCCGGGCTTCCCGGTCAGGATCGTTGTCACGCGCGATTTGATTCTCGAATCCTATCGAGGTTGACCATGGCAAAGCTGAAACTCGGCCCGATCCCCGACGACAAGCCCGTTAAGGTCACGGTGGAGCTGCCCGCGCCGCTCCACCGCGATCTTATCGCCTATGCCGAAGTCTTAGCTCGCGAAACGGGCCAGCCGGTCGCCGACCCCTTGCGCCTTATCGTGCCCATGCTGGAGCGATTCATTGCCACGGATCGGGGCTTCGCCAAGTCGCGGCGGCAAGCGAGGCCAGTCGTGAAATCATCATCTTAAAGGGCCGATGTAGAACGCTGGACGGCGGTTCGTGCGATCAGTCGAACTTCACTAGGTTAAGCGCCGGAAGCGGTCCACCGGGGAACTGGACGAGGCGTCCGCCGACCGAGATCGGCCCGAGGTCGATGCCGAAGAAGCCGAGCCGATCGATCAGCGCACTGACCTCGGCCTTCGATCCGGCGTCATCGCCGGAATAGAACAGCACACGGCGGCCACCTTCGGCGCGCGGATCGCCCGATAGCAGGTGCGGTTGCAGGTGATTGAAGGCTTTGACTACCCGCGCGCCGGGCACGAGGCCCGTGAAGACTTCGCTAGAAAGCCGGCCATTGAGTTCGGCGGGCTTGAACAGCGGCGCTTCGATCGGATTGTTGGCGTCGATGACGATGCGGCCGCTGAAGTCTGGCAGCCCCGCGAGCGCGGCCGGAAGCTTCGACCAGTTGACTGCGACGAGCACGATATCCTTCGACGCCGCTTCCTCACGGGTGCCGGCCTCGATGCTCGGGCCGATGGCGGCCACCACATCCTTCAGGCTATCCGGGCCACGGCTGTTGGAAAGCGTGGCGCGGATGTTGTTGTTGGCAAGAGCCGTTGCGAAGGCGCGGCCGATATTGCCAGCGCCGATGATGCCGATGCTGTTCATGGCAGAGTCCTTTCAGGGGTTCGAGTATCAGGAGGATCAGGCAGTCAGACCGCCATCGGCCACGATGTCCGCGCCGGTGACGAAGGCCGCATCGGGGCTGGCGAGGAAAGCGACGACGCTGGCGATCTCGGCGGGTTGGCCATATCGGCCGATTGCCATGCCGGGGCCGACGATGGCAGCGACAGGGCCGTCCGCCGGGTTCATGTCGGTATCGGTCGGGCCGGGATGGACCGTGTTGACGGTGATGCCCTTGGGACCGAGGTCGCGCACGAGGCTCCGATTGAAGCCAGTGATCGCGCCCTTGGTCAGCGTATAGACCGAGGCGGTCGGGAACGCTGCATAGCGCGTCATGGACGAGCCGATATGGATGATGCGCCCGCCCGGCGTCATGTGCCGCACTGCCTCCTGGGTGGCGACGAACACTCCGGTGACGTTGACGGCGATCATCCGCTCATAGTCTTCGAACTTGAAGTCCTCGATCGGGGCGTTCACCGCTACACCGGCATTGTTGACGAGGATGTCGATGCCGCCGAAGGCCGAGACGGTCTTCGCTACGGCCGCGCGCACCGCTTCGGGGCTGCCGGCGTCCGCCGCGATGGCGAGAGCCTTGCCACCGGCTGCCTCGATGTCGGCGACAACCTGGGCGGCCTTGTCGGGCGAGGCACTGTAGGTGATTGCGACCGCCGCTCCATCAACGGCAAGTTTCTTCGCGATGGCTGCCCCGATCGAGCGCGAGCCGCCGGTGACAAGGGCAACCTTGCCGGTCAGGGGATGGGTGGGATTGGTCATTGTCTTCGCTCCGTTTGCGTTTCGATGGAACGAAGATGCCCCGTTTATTTCCTTTCGATTAGTCGGTAATCTTTTGATCTGATCTCAAGCAATCGTTGAAAGAAGCATGGAGACGCTGGCCAATCTCGAAAGCTTCGTCAAAAGCGCGGAAACCTCCAGCTTCTCGGAGGCGGCGCGACGCATGGCGCTTACCCCGGCCGCCGTCAGCCGCAACGTGGCGATGCTGGAGCGGAACCTTGGCGTGCGGCTGTTCCAGCGCTCCACCCGCAAGCTCGTGCTGACCGAGGCTGGCGAACGCTTCCTTCTGTCGATCGGCGGCAATCTCGACGCCCTACAAGCGGCTATCGCCGATGCCTCGTCCGGTGCATCCGAGCCGGCGGGCGTGCTGAAGGTCAGCCTCAGCCCCACCTTCGGCGTCACCCACATCCTGCCACTGCTGCCGGAACTCTTGCGCCGATACCCGCTCATCCGGCCGGAATGGCATTTCGAGAACCTCCCGGTCGATCTTGTCGCCGAGGGTTATGACGTAGCGATCGGCGGGGGCTTCGATCTTGCTCCGGGCATCGTCGCCCGGACGTTGGCACCCGCCCACATCGTCGCCGTGGCGTCGCCTGCCTACATGGCGGAACGCACGCCCCCGACCGACCCCGCAGGGCTTTCGCAATTCGACGGGATCGTCATGCGCTCGCTCAGGACCGGCCGCATCCGTCATTGGGCAATGCGGAATGCGGCGGGTGCCGAAATGATGGCGACGTTGCCCGAAACGATCGTCGTCAACGACCCGGCGGCGATGCGCGAAGCGGCAAGGCTCGGCCTCGGTGTGGCGATGCTCGCTGTGCCCGATGTCCTGCCGGAGCTTGAGAACGGCAGCCTCGTGCGCCTCCTGCCGCATTGGTACTCCGATGCGGGGGCGATCTCGATCTATTACGCCTCGCGCACGCTCCTGCCGGCGAAAACGCGAGCCTTCGTCGATCTGGTTGCGGAGGCGTTCAAACGGGACCGCCTGGCCGAACGATTTGCCGGAAGCGTAGGGTAGCTCCTCTCTGCAAACCCGTCTGTCGCGAAAATCCGTCTTCGCATCACCAATAGCAGGGGGTGCCGCCAGCGTGTAGCCGCAAATGCGGCACGCTACAGGCCGCCGATTGCCCTCCAAGGTTCGCCTAGTTCCGGGCTTCCAGCCGCCCGGAATCCAGCAACGAACCACGGAGGATTCAATGTGCGCGAAGCGCCGTCGCGTCCGAAAAGGACGCCCTCGACAGCCCATTCCGAAGACACTCCCCGATGACCTCTACGACTATGGCGACGATCCCGCGCCGCGCTTCGGTGCGCCGCGCGGAAGCCCGTTCCATATCGTCGATGTCGAGAAACTGCCCGTCATTGACGACTGGCCGGAAAACGTGCCGATCACCGAGGAAGAGATCGACATCTTCGAGCGCTACTTCGGCGATGTGCTCGACCGGCTGTTCGGCCCAATCGGCGATCCCGAAACCGGCTTGCATAACTTATCAGCAAATGATAAGGAAAAGCCATGAGCGAGGGTCGCGATCCGAGCCTCGACACGCTTCTGGACCTCGACGGCCAGGTGCTCGTTGTCGATCCCGAGGGCGGCCATTGGGTGAAATTCGTTGTCACCCGCGTTCCGGCTACGCCGGAAAAGCCGCACGGCCTCGACTACTCGCTCACGCTTCACGGGCCTTCGGGCGAACGGCTGGTCGGCTTTGACAACGCCCATCCAGTCGGCCGGGGCAGGCGCGGCGAGCCGCTGGACCATCGGCACCGCCTCCAGACCGTGAAGCCATACGCCTACGGGGACGCGGCCACGCTGCTGGCCGACTTCTGGCAAGCGGTGGACGCGGTGTTGAAGGAGCGAGGCGTGCTATGACTACCCTGAAAGTCGGGATTGCCGACTACGAAGAAATGAAGGCCCGCACCATGCGGATTGCGCGCGGCGAGGAAAAGCCTGCGCCGGGCGATCCGAAGGTGTGGTTCACTTCCACGAAATCCTTTGCCCAGGTTCTCTCCACCGAGAACCGCGCGCTGCTGCGCATCATCGTGGCGAAAGCGCCGGGCTCGCTGGAGGAACTGGCCGAGATCACCGGCCGGGCCATATCCAACCTGTCGCGCACCTTGAAGACGATGGAGAGCTATGGGCTTGTCCGCTTGGAGAAGGGACAGGGCCGCAAGCTCGCGCCCAAGGTGGTGCATGATCGGGTGGAGTTGGTGTTGCCCTTGATCGAACGCGCCGAGCCCCGGAAGGCGGCGGGAGGCCGGCGATGAACATCCAGAGCCCTCATGTCGCTACGCGCGCCGCGCTCTATCTCCGCGTCTCCACGCCTCGACAGGCCGAACATGCCGTGTCGATCCCCGACCAGCGCAAGCAGGGCGAAGCCTATTGCGAGCAACGCGGCTACCAGCTTGTCGAAACCTTCGTGGAGCCGGGCAACAGTGCCACGAACGACCGCCGGCCCGAGTTCCAGCGCATGATCGAGGCCGCGACCGCCAAGCCAGCACCGTTCGATGTCGTCGTGGTGCATAGCTTCTCGCGCTTCTTCCGCGACGAGTTCGAGATGGAGTTTTATTACCGCAAGCTGGCGAAGAATGGCGTCAAGCTGGTTTCGATCACGCAGGAGCTTGGCGATGATCCGATCCACGACATGATGCGGCGGATCATGTCGCTCTTCGACGAATATCAGTCGAAGGAGAATGCCAAGCACGTCCTGCGCGCCTTGAAGGAGAATGCCCGGCAAGGCTTCTGGAACGGCTCCCTGCCGCCCATCGGCTACCGTGTGGTCGATGCCGAGCAGCGCGGCGCGAAGATCAAGAAGAAGCTGGAAATCGACCCGCTGCACGCCGACACCGTGCGGCTGATCTTCCGCCTTGCGACGGAAGGCGACGGCGCGTCCGGTCCCCTGGGCGTCAAGGCCATCGTCAACCATCTGAATAAGAACCGCATCATGACCCGCAACGGCGGACGTTGGGGCATCGGCCAGCTTCACCGCGTCCTGACGCGGCGCACCTATGTCGGCGAGCATCAGTTCAACATGCGTTCCAAGCGCAAGGAGCTGAAACCCGTCGAGGAAATCGTCACCGTCCAGGTGCCGCCGCTGATCGACCTTGAGACCTTCGAGGCCATCCAGCAGCGCTTGCAAGCCCGCAACCCGAAGGTGACGCCGCCGCGTGTGGTCGGCAGCCCGAACCTGCTCACCGGCATCTGCTATTGCGGCAACTGCGGCGGGGCCATGACGCTGCGCACCGGCAAGAACGGCCGCTACCGCTACTATGCCTGCTCCATCAAGGCACGGCAGGGCGAGACCGGCTGCAAGGGCCGGGCGATCCCCATGGACAAGCTGGACCGCATGGTGGTGACGCACCTTGAGGAACGGGTGCTCGACCCCGAGCGGATCGAAGTCGTGCTCGCCTCGCTGCTGGATCGCCGGCAGGAAGGCGTCGAGCGGCGCAGCCAGCATATCGGGGAGCTGCGTCAGCGCGCGACCGAGGCCGACCACCGGCTCAACCGCCTTTATGACGCCATCGAGGCGGGTTCGCTCGATCCGGCCGAATCCGCCCTAAGCGAGCGCATTGCCGGTCTCACGGCGATTCGGGATCAGGCGCGGGCCGATGCGGCTCGGATCGAAGCCATGCTCCAAAGCTCGACGCATAACGCCCTTACAGGCGCAGCGGTGCGGGAATTGGCGACCGAGGCGCGCAGCCGGCTCCGGTTCGGAGAGGGCGGCTATCGGCGGGATCACGTTCGGGCGTTCGCGCAGCGCGTCGAGGTCGCAGACGACGCAATCTACATCAAAGGCAGCAAAGGCACCCTGTTGAGGACGCTTGTGGCCGCAAAAGGCGGGAAATCGGCGGGAATCGGCGTTCCCGGTTTTATACCGAAGTGGCGGACAGAGAGGGATTCGAACCCTCGATACGCTTTCACGTATACACGCGTTCCAGGCGTGCGCCTTCAACCACTCGGCCACCTGTCCTTGAAGCAAGGGCTGCGTCCAGTTGGGCGACGCAGCGGTCGGGCGCGATATATACCGATCAATTCCGAAGGATCAACCGGAATCTGAACGATTTTTGACAACGGTTGCAAAAGCCTGCCGTCTCGTTGCCAAGTGCCGGCGTTCGGCCTATCTCTTCAAGGGCGGATGAGCCCGGCAGGGCCGCCGGCGGTATATGTGGAACGGTTGGCGAGATGAGAATCATCCGGGGTATCTTCCGTATGCTGAGCGCGCTTGCGCTCATCGCGGCGATCGTGGCCGGCACGCTGGATTCCATCCAGTCCGTTTCCGCTTCCTCCGTCGTCCTGACGAGCCTCGGCAACGCCTGGCTCAATCTCGATCCGGAAAGCCTCGCGCTCGCCGAGATCTCCGCCGAAACCTACATCAGTCCCGATATCTGGCGTCCCTTCGTGGCGCCTGTGCTCGCTCAGCCGGCTTTCGCTGCGTTTCTGGCTCTGGCGCTCCTCTTCTGGATGGCAGGCTATCGCAGGCCGCATTTTGCCGGGCGGTTCTCCGCCTGACGGGATGATCTCCGCGGGGAGGCGCGGATATTGCCTGTCTGCCCGCCAGCCGATTGCCGGAAAAAGACGCGTCAAGCCGCCGATTTATGCAGTCGTCTCTCCTCTTTGTGCAAGTTTTCGGCAGCCCGGCCGTTCTTTACCAGTTGAAAAAAATCTCGTGAATTTTTCTAAAACCCGTGCAAGAGTAACCGGAGCCGGACCTTCGCAAAAATTGAAGGCAGGTGGCCGCAGGAGTGCCCGGGGAACGGGCTTGCGGGAGGACCGAAACAGCTAAAAAACAGGGCTGAACGAATGAAGAAAACCCTTTTGAGCCTCATCGCCTTGGCTGCCATGTCGGCAACGGCGCTTGCCGCGGAGGTCAAGCCCGCGCTCGTCTACGGCACCGGCGGCAAGTTCGACAAATCCTTCAACGAGGCCGCCTTTGCCGGCGCCGAAAAGTTCAAGAAGGAAACGGGGATCGACTACCGGGATTTCGAGCCCACCAACGACACGCAGGGTGAGCAGGCCATCCGCAACTTCGCGAGCCGCGGCTTCAACCCGGTCGTCGCCGTCTCCTTTGCCTGGACTTCCGCCATGGAAAAGGTCGCCGCCGAATTTCCGGACACCAAGTTTGCGATCGTCGATTCCGTCGTCGACCTGAAGAACGTCCGTTCCATCCTCTACAAGGAAGAGGAAGGCTCGTATCTCGTCGGCCTTCTCGCCGGCATGGCGTCCAAGACCGGCAAGGTCGGCTTCGTCGGCGGCATGGATATTCCGCTGATCCGCAAGTTCGCCTGCGGATATGTCCAGGGCGTGAAGGCCGCCAAGCCCGGCGCACAGGTTTTCCAGAACATGACGGGCACCACCGGCGCGGCCTGGAACGACCCGGTCCGCGGCGGCGAACTCACCAAGAACCAGATCGACCAGGGCGCGGACGTCATCTATGCGGCCGCCGGTGCGACCGGTCTCGGCGTTCTGCAGACGGCGGCCGACAACAAGAAGCTGTCGATCGGCGTCGACTCCAACCAGAACCATCTGCATCCGGGTTCGGTTCTCACCTCCATGGTCAAGCGCGTCGACCTCGCCGTCTACAGCGCCTTCAAGGACACCAAGGACGACAAGTTCACGTCCGGCATCCAGGCGCTCGGCGTCAAGGAGGACGGCGTCGCCTATGCGCTCGACGACAACAACAAGTCGCTGGTCACGCCGGAAATGCAGGCTGCCGCCGAAAAGGCCAAGGCGGACATCATCTCCGGCGCCGTGAAGGTGCACGATTACATGTCGAACAATTCCTGCCCCAACTAAGGGATTGATCTGGAGGGCGCGTGGCGGCGCAAATCGCCACGCGCCCTTTCATATCAGGTGGAAGGGCGAGCCATTGAGCCTCGAATCTGCGAAGGAGCCCGCGATCGAGCTTGTCGGCATCGACAAGAAATTCGGCGCGGTGCACGCGAACAAGAATATCAACCTGACCGTCGCCAAGGGATCGATCCACGGCATCATCGGGGAAAACGGTGCCGGCAAGTCGACGCTGATGTCGATCCTCTACGGCTTCTATCATGCCGATCAGGGGGAGATCCGCATTTCCGGCAGGCCGATCACCATCCGCGACAGCCAGACGGCGATCGCCGCCGGCATCGGCATGGTGCACCAGCATTTCATGCTGGTGGAGAATTTCACGGTGCTGGAAAACGTGATGCTCGGCGCCGAGGGCGGCCAGTTGCTGCGCAAGGGCGTCGCAAGCGCCCGCGGGGAACTGAAGCGCCTGGAGAATGACTACGGGCTGGAAGTCGATCCCGACGCGGTCATCGAGGAATTGCCGGTCGGCAGCCAGCAGCGCGTCGAAATCCTGAAGGCGCTCTATCGCGGCGCTGAAATCCTGATCCTTGACGAGCCGACGGGCGTGCTGACGCCGGCCGAGGCCGATCACCTTTTCAAGGTGCTGCGGGTGCTGCGCGACCAGGGCAAGACGATCATCCTGATCACCCACAAGCTGCGCGAGATCATGGCGATCACCGACACGGTTTCCGTCATGCGGCGCGGCGAGATGGTCGCCACCCGCAAGACCGCCGAGACGACGGTGGAGGAGCTTGCCGAACTGATGGTCGGCCGCCGCGTGCTGCTGCGCGTCGAAAAAGGCGAGGCCAATCCGGGCAAGGTCCTGCTTTCCGTCCGGAACCTGACGGTGAGGGACAGCCGCGGCGTCACCATGGTGGACGACGTCTCCTTCGATGTTCGCGCCGGCGAGATCGTCGGCATCGCGGGTGTGGCGGGCAACGGCCAGTCGGAGCTTCTGGAAGCGATCGCGGGCATCCGCAAGCCTGCTTCCGGCGAGATCTTCATCGACGGCAAGCCGGTTGCCGGCATCGATCCGGCCGGATTGCGTGATCTCGGCCTCGCCCATATCCCGGAAGACCGGCATCACATGGGCCTGGTCCTGAAATTCGAGGAATACGAAAACTCTATCCTCGGTTATCACCGCGACGCGCGTTACGGCCGTGGCGTGCTGCTCGATCTCGACGCCATCCGCAGGCAGGCCGAGGAAAAGATCGCCAAATACGATATCCGCCCCCCGAACCCGCGGTTGAGGACGGCGAATTTCTCCGGCGGCAACCAGCAGAAGATCGTCGTGGCGCGCGAGATAGAACGCGACCCGAATGTCCTGATCATCGGCCAGCCGACGCGCGGCGTCGACATCGGCGCGATCGAGTTCATCCACAAGCGCATCATCGAGATGCGCGACGCCGGCAAGGCCGTGCTTCTGGTTTCCGTGGAGCTCGACGAGATCAGGTCGCTCTCCGACCGCATCCTGGTGATGTTCGCGGGCAAGATGGTCGGCGAGAAGTCCGGCGAGGCCGGCGAGCAGACGCTGGGCCTGATGATGGCCGGGATTGCTGCATGACCCGTAAAGGATCGATCTGTTTGAACCATGACATGACCAGGGCCTCGAAGGCGGCAGGGCGGGCGAGGGGAGAAGCATGAGCACCGCGTCGGTTCCGCTTCCCGCTTGGATCAATTACGGCCTCATCCCGCTCCTCAACCTCATCCTTGCCTTCTTCTTCTCTGGACTGGTCGTGTGGGCGATCGGTGAAAATCCGTTCGAGGCGCTGCAGCTGCTGTTGATCGGCGCGCTCGGCCGTGGCGAGGGCATCGGCTTCACGCTGTTCTACACGACGAGCTTCATCTTCACCGGCCTTTCGGTGGCCGTCGCCATCCATGCGGGCCTGTTCAACATCGGCTCGGAAGGACAGGCCTACCTCGGCGGGCTGGGTGCAGCGCTCGTGGCGCTCTCACTCGACAGCTACGTGCCCTGGTACGTCACCATGCCGTTCGCGGTGATCGGCGCGGCCCTGTTCGGCGCGGCCTGCGCAGCGATTCCCGCCTGGCTGCAGGCCAAGCGGGGAAGCCACATCGTCATCACCACGATCATGTTCAACTTCATCGTTTCGTCGCTGATGAACTACGTGCTGGTGCGGGTGCTGATCGTGCCCGGCAAGATGGCGCCGGAAACCCGCACGTTCCTGCCGGGTGGGCAGTTGCCGAAGCTGGACTGGTTGATCGCCATGTTCGGCGGCAAGCTGGGTGCTGCGCCGCTGAACTTCTCGTTCCTGATCGCGCTCGTCATGTGCTTCCTCGTCTGGCTGCTGATCTGGCGCACCAAGCTGGGTTACGAGATGCGCACGCTCGGCATCAGCCCGAGTGCGGCGAGCTATGCCGGCATTCCCTATGCGAAGATCGTCATGATCACGATGCTGATCTCCGGCGGGCTGGCGGGTATGATGGCGCTGAACCCGGTCATGGGCGCGTCCGCCCGCCTGCAGATCGAATTCGTCGGAGGCGCCGGCTTCGTCGGCATCGCGGTGTCCCTCATGGGCCGCAACCATCCGGCCGGCATCATTTTCGCGGCCCTGCTCTTCGGCATCCTCTACCAGGGCGGGGCCGAGCTTTCCTTCGACATGCCGAAGATCACCCGCGACATGATCGTGGTCATCCAGGGCATGGTGATCCTGTTCGCGGGTGCGCTGGAATACATGCTCCGTCCGGCCATCGTCCGGTTCTATCAGCAGGTCGCCGGGAAATAGGCTCATGGATTATTTCGATATTTTCATCAGCATCCTCGGTTCTGCGATCCGCCTGTCGATCCCGCTTCTGTTCACCGCGCTCGCCGGCCTGTTTTCGGAACGCGCCGGCATTTTCGACATCGGGCTGGAAGGCAAGATGCTGGCTTCCGCCTTCGCATCCGCCTGCGTGGCCTATTGGACCGGCAATGCCTGGCTTGGCCTCCTCGCCGGCATCGGGATCGCGATCGTCTTTTCGTTCGTGCACGGTTTTGCCTCGATCACCAATCGCGGAAACCAGATCGTCTCCGGCGTGGCGCTGAACTTCGTGGCGGCCGGACTGACGATCGTGCTGGGCCAGGCCTGGTTCAATCAGGGCGGACGGACGGGGCAGGTGCCTCCCGAGGGCAGGTTTTCGGCCATCGTCCTGCCCGGCGCGGATGTGGTGCGCGACATACCCGTCATCGGCCCTCTTTATGCCAACGTGATCTCCGGCAACAACATCCTGACCTATATCGCGTTCCTCATGGTGCCGATCTCCTGGTGGGTGCTCTACCGGACCCGCTTCGGCCTTCGGCTGCGCGCCGTCGGCGAAAACCCGGGCGCGGTGGATACGGCCGGCATCTCGGTCACCTGGCTTCGGTACCGCGCGCTGGTCGTGACCGGTTTCCTCGCCGGGTTCGCCGGCACCTATCTGGCGATCGCCCAGTCGGCCGCCTTCATCAACAACATGTCGGCCGGCAAGGGCTATATCGCCCTTGCGGCGCTGATCTTCGCGAAGTGGAAGCCGGTGCCGGTCATGCTGGCCTGCCTGCTCTTCGGTTTCCTCGATGCCTTCGCGAACTTCATGCAGGGCAAGTCGGTGCCGCTGGTCGGGGAAGTGCCGGTGCAGATATTCCAGGCTCTGCCCTATATCCTGACCTGCGTGCTGCTCGCCGGTTTCATCGGCACCGCCCGCCCGCCCAAGGCCGGCGGCGTCCCCTATACGAAGGAACGCTGAGATGTCCGCGCAATCGTCGCAGAAAGAGCTGTTCGAGGCCGCCCGCGAGGCGATGGGGAAAGCCCACGCGCCCTACTCGAAGTTTCCGGTGGGGGCTGCGATCCGCGCCGACGACGGCAAGGTCTATCCGGGCGCCAATATCGAGAACATCTCCTTCCCGCAAGGATGGTGCGCCGAACCGACGGCGATCGGTGCGATGATCATGGGCGGTGGCAGGAAGATCGTCGAGCTCGCCGTTATTGCCGAGAAACTGCCCCTCTGCACGCCCTGCGGCGGCTGCCGGCAGAAGATCTCCGAATTCGCCTCCGCCGATACCCGGATCTACCTCTGCGATGACGCGGGGGTGCAGAAAACCGTCACCATGGCGGAGCTTCTGCCCTATGCTTTCGAAACGGATGTGATCGGGTGACGAGATGAAGGATATCATCGACCTTCTGGTTGACAGGCTGGGTGGCCTGGTGCCGCGTCGCGCAATCGTCCTCGGCTCCGGCCTGGGCTCGCTGGTCGGCGAGGTCCGCAGCCAGGTCCGCATTCCGTATGGAGAGCTGGAAGGTTTTCCGGTGAGCGCGGTGACCGGCCATGCGGGGGAACTGGTCGCCGGTTATCTCGGATCGGAACCGGTCATCATGCTTTCCGGTCGCGCCCATTATTACGAGCATGGCGATGCCAAGGCGATGCGCTTTCCGATCGAGGTGATGAAAGGCCTCGGCGTGCAGTCGTTGATATTGACGAATTCCGCAGGGTCGCTTCGCGAGGATATGCCGCCCGGCTCGGTGATGCAGATCACCGACCACATCAACTATTCCGGCACGAATCCGCTGATCGGCGAGAGGGGCGACAGCCGCTTCGTCGGCATGACCAGCGCCTATGACGCGGACCTTGCGCTTGCCATGAGGAATGCCGCGGGCCGCAGCGGCATTCCGCTGTTTTCCGGCGTCTACATGTGGTTCTCCGGCCCGAGCTTCGAAACGCCGGCTGAAATCCGGATGGCGCGCATCCTTGGCGCCGATGCTGTCGGCATGTCGACTGTGCCGGAAGTCATTCTCGCCCGCTATTTCGGGCTGCGGGTCGCGGCCGCCTCCGTGATCACCAATTTCGGCGCCGGCATGACCGGTGCGGAGTTGAGCCATGAGGAGACCAAGGACATGGCCCCGGTCGGCGGGCAGCGTCTGGCCGCCATCCTGAAAGAAATGTTGGCCTGATTACACGATGTATTTCAAGCGGATACGTCCCGTGTGGCGATGTGGCCGCCGGCTGCGGGTTGCATCTAATCGTTTGAACGATAAATATGGCGGCTAACTCAAGCCGGGGAGGCTACACATGGAACTCCTGAGCCCACGCGAAGCGGCAGCCTTCGCGCTCTCGCTTCTCGACCTGACGAACCTGCGCGACGATTGCGACGAGGCTGCGATCGAGAAGCTGTGTCTTCGCGCGCAGACGCATTACGGCCATACGGCCGCCATCTGCATCTGGCCGCGTTTCGTTGCCCATGCCCGCAAGATCCTGGGGCCTGAACATGCGGTGCGCATCGCGACCGTCGTGAATTTTCCTTCCGGAGACCTGCCGGTTCCAGCGGTCGTGCAGGAAACCCGCCGGGCGATCGAAGACGGTGCCGACGAAATCGACATGGTCATCCCCTATCGCAAGCTGATCGCCGGCGACGAGGCGGCGGTGACCGAAATGGTGGAGGCCGTCCGCGCCGCCTGCCCGAACGCCTGCCTCAAGGTGATCCTGGAGACCGGCGAATTGAAGGACAGCATCCTTGTCCGTCGTGCGTCCGAGCTTGCGATTGCCGCCGGCGCCGACTTCATCAAGACCTCCACCGGCAAGGTGGCCGTCAATGCGACGCTGGAAGCGGCCGATATCATGCTCCAGGCGATCCGCGATTCCAAAAAGCGCGTCGGGTTCAAGCCGGCCGGCGGCATCGGCAGCGTGGCGGATGCCGATCTCTACCTTCGCCTGGCCGAAACGATCATGGGTCCGAACTGGCTCATGCCGTCCACTTTCCGTTTCGGCGCTTCCGGCCTGCTCGACGATATCCTCGCGCTCCTGAGCGGCAGCACGGCGGTCCGCGCATCGAGCGGCTACTGATCCGCAATGATCCCGCAGGAGATCATTCGCCGCAAGCGTGACGGCAAGACGCTCACCGCCGGGGAGATCGCTGCCTTCATCGCGGGTCTCGCGAAGGAGGAAATCACCGAGGGTCAAGCCGCCGCCTTCGCAATGGCTGTCTTTTTTCGGGGCATGTCCCGTAATGAGACAGTGGCGCTGACGCGTGCCATGCGCGATTCCGGCACGGTCCTGAAATGGGACGGTCTCGCTCGCCCTGTGGCGGACAAGCACTCTACCGGTGGCGTCGGGGACAATGTGTCGCTGATGCTGGCGCCGGTCATGGCGGCCTGCGGGCTGGCGGTTCCGATGATTTCCGGTCGCGGATTGGGGCATACGGGCGGCACGCTTGACAAGCTGCAGTCGATCCCCGGCTACAACGTCATGCCGGACGAGCGCCTGTTCCGCAAAGTGGTCGATGAGATTGGCTGTGCCATAATAGGGCAGACTTCCGATCTCGCGCCGGCCGACCGGCGTCTCTATGCGATCCGTGACGTGACGGCAACGGTGGAATCCGTGCCGCTCATCACCGCGTCCATCCTGTCGAAGAAGCTCGCGGCCGGGCTCGGCAGCCTGGTGCTGGACGTGAAGGTCGGCAACGGCGCCTTCATGGAAAGCCCGGAGGAGGCAGAAACCCTCGCCCGCTCGCTGGTGGAGGTGGCGAACGGCGCCGGCGTAAGGACGGCCGCCCTTCTGACCGATATGAACGAACCGCTTGCCGATGCGGCGGGCAACGCGCTCGAAGTGGTCAACTGCCTTGATTTTCTGGCTGGCCTGAAAGCCGGAACGCGGCTCGAAACGGTTGTCCTGGCGGAAGCTGTGGAAATGCTGGTTCAGGCCGGCATCGCGAAAGACGTGGCCGAGGCCGGAAGCAAGGCCCGGCTGGCGCTATCCTCGGGCGAGGCGATGGAGCGCTTCGCGCGCATGGTGCATGCGCTGGGCGGGCCGGCTGATTTTTGCGAACGGCCGGATGCCTATCTCGAACCCGCCCCGGTGCGGATGCGGGTGACAGCCTCACGGGATGGCTATCTCGCGGCCTGCGAGACCCGTGCCGTCGGTCTGGCGGTGGTGGAGCTTGGCGGAGGCCGCAAGCGCGCCGCCGACGCCATCGACCATCGCGTCGGCATCGACGGGCTTCTGCCGCTCGGCGCGCAGGTCTCGGAAGGCGAGCCGATCGCCACGGTGCATGCGAAGACAAGGGAGGATGCCGAGAGGATCGCCTCGGAGGTCGCCCTCTTCTATACGATCGCCGATGCGGCGCCTGCGCCGTCGCCGGTGGTCATCGGCCGCATCGCCTGATCACTGGGCGAGCTTCAGCTTCCTGCCCTCCACCTGGAAGGTTCTGAGTTTCTTCAGGAAGCTCATGCCGATGAGCGTGCCGGAAAGCGCCTTGTCGCGCAGCACGAAGGCATCGATATCCCTGACGCGCACGCCGCCGATCTCGATGCGGTCGAGCGTCACGCGGGCAGCCTCGGTGCCGCCATTGGCGGTGTTCACCGTATAGCGGAAATCCAGGCTGTTGGCGCCAAAGCCGAGCTTGCGCGCCGTAGTTTCGTTGAGGGCGACCAGCGACGCGCCGGTGTCGACGAGGCCGTCCACGGACCTTCCGTTGATGCGGAAGGCGCCGTTGAAATGCCCGCGGGCATCGGCTTCGAGCGTTGCGCTGCCGGGCGTCGCCGCTGCGGGCTGAGCTGTGGCCGGCGCCTCCGCGCTCGCAGTGGCGACGGGCGGCTGGTCGGCGATCTTGATCATGGCTGGAATTTGCGTTGCGACGAACGCCACGATGGCGGCGAAAACGACAGTGCGCAGAAGCATGAACCATCTCCCCAAGCGCGCCGCGACGCGACATGCTTTCGGCATGAACAGGACAAGTCTCTGATAGCGCGAGTTCGATAAGAAAACGGCCCATGGAAACGTCCACGGGCCGTTGATTTCAAAGCTTGGTAAGAAAACCCTGAAGAATGCCTATTTCGTGCCGTACATGCGGTCGCCGGCATCGCCGAGACCGGGCACGATATAGCCTTTCTCGTTGAGATGGCTGTCGACCGCCGCGGTATAGATCTTCACGTCCGGATGCGCTTTCCGGAAATTCGCGATGCCTTCCGGCGCGGCGAGCAGGCAGAGGAAGCGGATGTTGTGAGCGCCGCGTTCCTTCAGCTTGTCCACCGCGGCAATCGAGGAATTGCCGGTGGCGAGCATGGGGTCGACCACGATGATGAGGCGCTCGGCAATGTCTTCCGGCGCCTTGAAGTAATATTCGACCGGCTGCAGCGTTTCATGGTCGCGATAGACGCCGATATGCGAGACGCGTGCCGAGGGGACGAGCTCCAGCATGCCTTCCAGAAGCCCGTTGCCGGCGCGCAGGATCGAGGCGAAGACCAGCTTCTTTCCTTCGACCACGGGCGCCTGCATTTCGATCAGCGGCGTTTCGATCGTTTCCATGGTGAGTTCGAGATCGCGGGTCACCTCGTAGCAGAGCAGCATCGATATCTCGCGCAGCAGCCGCCGGAAACCGGCCGTCGAGGTTTCCTTTTTGCGCATGATCGTCAGCTTGTGCTGCACCAGCGGGTGATCGATGACAGTGACGCCGTCCATGAACTTTCCCTCGTTGTTGTCTGTTTCTTCTTTCTTTGAGGAAAAAGGCGCATTCCGCAAGCCGTCAACGGCTTTTCGTCAGCTCATCCCCAATCCCGGAGCTTCAATACCCGGGTCTCGCACGGGCCGCATCGAAGCGGGCGAGCAGCCTCGCCCGCGTCTCCTCGTCCACGAAGGCCGCTTCCAACGCCGTGCGGGTCATTGCGTCGATCTCGTCATCCGAAAGCCTCATCTCGCCGGAGGCGATCTCGTATTCCCGCTCCAGCGATGTATGGAAGAAGGGCGGGTCGTCGGAATTGAGGCAGACGCGCACGCCGGCGGCCCTGAGGACCTTCAGCGGATGGCTCTCGAAATCGGGAAAGACCTTCAGGGCGATGTTCGAGCCCGGGCAGACTTCCAGCACGGTGCCGAGCTCGACAAGCCTTTCCACGACCGCCGGGTCCTCGATTGCCCGCACGCCATGGCCGATGCGGGACGGCCTTACGAGGTCGAGCGCATCGGAGACGCTGAAGGCGCCGCAGACCTCGCCCGCATGGATGGTGAGGCCAAGCCCGGCATCGCGGGCGATATCGAAGGCGCGGGCATAGTCGCCAACGCGCCCCATCCTCTCCTCGCCAGCCATGTTGAAGCCCGTGACGAGCGGGTTCCCGGCGCGTGCGGCGTATTCGGCAGCCGAGATCACCCGGTCCGGTCCGAAATGCCGCTCGCCGGTCACGATGATGCGCGCCTCGATGCCGGTCTTCTCCCGCGCGGCGCGGATGCCGTCGGAAATGCCGGCAAGATAGGCATCGGCTCCGAGCCCGATCCGGTCGCCATGATCCGGCGAGACGATGATCTCGCTGTAGATCGTGTTGGCGGCGGCAAGTTCGTTCAGATAGGTCTCGGTCAGCAGCGCATAGTCCTCGGCCGTCTTGAAGAGGGCCGCGACCGCGTCGTAGCAGACTAGGAATTCGGAAAAATCCGACCAGACATAAGCGCCGTCGCGCAGGATATGGCTCGTATCGACGCCGTATCTGCTCGCCTGGGCCGCGGCGAGTGCCGGCGGGGCGGCGCCCTCGATATGGCAATGGATTTCGGCCTTGAGCGGGTTGCGGGTCAAAGAAAGCTCCATCCATGGGGACCGGGCGGGATCGAAAGGTGGGCGGCGATGGTTTCGGCTATGTCCGCATAGGTCGACCTGATCCCGATCGAGCGGGAACGGATGCCGGGGCCAAACGCCATGATGGGCACCCGTTCGCGGGTGTGGTCTGTTCCGCGCCATGTCGGGTCGCAGCCATGGTCGGCGGTCATGACGACGAGATCGCCGGGTTTCAGGCGCCGGTGGATGTCGGGGATGGCAAGATCGAAGGCTTCGAGTGCTGCGGCATACCCCGGCACGTCGCGGCGGTGGCCGTAGAGCATGTCGAAATCGACGAAATTGGTGAAGACGAGATCGCCCACCGCAGCCTCGTCCATGGCTGCCAGCGTGGCCTCCATCAGCGCCCCATTGCCGTCCGCCTTGATGACGCGCGAAACGCCCTGATGGGCGAAGATGTCGCCGATCTTGCCGATGGCATGTACCGAGCGCCCGCCCCGGATCAACCGGTCGAGCAGCGTCGGCTCGGGCGGCGGAACGGAGAGGTCGCGGCGGTTGCCGGTGCGCTGGAATGTCGCCGCGGTCTCGCCGATGAAGGGGCGGGCAATCACCCGGCCGATATTCAGCGGATCGAGCAGACCGCGCACCACCGCGCAGAGCGCCATGAGCCGGTCGAGACCGAAATGGATTTCGTGCGCGGCGATCTGGAAGACGGAATCGCTCGACGTGTAGCAGATCGGCCTTCCCGTGCGGATATGTTCCTCGCCCAGGCGCTCGATGATCTCGGTGCCGGAAGCGTGGCAGTTGCCGAGGATGCCCGGAATGTCGCCCTCCCGGCAGATCGCCTCCACCAGTTCGGGGGGAAAGGCGTCACCCTCGCCCGGAAAATAGCCCCAGTCGAACATGACCGGCGTCCCGGCGATTTCCCAGTGGCCGGATGGCGTATCCTTGCCCCGGGAGATTTCGTCGGCAGCGCCATGAAGCCCGAATACGCGTTCGGGCATGGGCATGCCGGCGGGATAGTCGCCGCTGGCGAGTTTGGCGGTCTCCAGAAGTCCGAGCGACGACATGTTCGGAAGGCGCAGCGGCCCTTCCCGGAGCCCTGCGCGGTCGCCGAGGCCCGCCGCGCAGAATTCCGCGATATGCCCGAGAGTGTTGGAGCCCAGGTCGCCGTAGTCTTCCCCGTCGCGGGCGCCGCCTACGCCGAAGGAATCAAGAACGAACAGAAAGGCACGCGCCATCGGTCACCTGCAGATTGAAATGCCACCCGGCCGGCATTTTGTACCGGCGTGAATCGGGATTCATATAGCCGCAGGCGTGACTTGGCAAAGGGGCCGGCATTCCGTGCCGTCAGCAGTTCGAGCAGTCGACGCTGCTTCCAAGCCGTTGGCGGTAGAAATACTCGCGCTCTATCGGGACCACCCTGAGGTCCGTCGACATGAGGCCGGGCAGCACCATCAGCAGTTCATGGTTGACCGAGACCTCGGAGCGGATGAGGAAGGAACTGGGGGTTCGCAGGGTGGACGGCACGTCGACGGGGGAGCCGACGACATAAGGCACCGTGTTGTCGTCTTTCCAGGACCATGCAACCTTCGGATTGCCGCTGGCGTCGATCGTCACGCCGGTAACCCTGATCGCCAGGTCATGGGCCGTATAGGGAACGAAAAGGCTGTTCGCCACGTCCTTCATGGTGGCGAGAAAGGCCTTGTTCACGGTGGTCTCGCGGCTCACGAGGTCGGCGACCGCGCTGGCGGTGCGGCTGACGCGTTTGGAAATGCTCAGTCCCAGCGTCAATTCGAACGACGTGATATAGAGGCTGAGCAGCAGCGGCGCGAGCAGCGCGAATTCGACGGCACCGACGCCGCGCCTGTCCCGGGCAAGCTGCCTCAACCGGGCGAGGAAGCCTTTGGCTCGCGTCTCGGTTTCGTCCGTCATGGATAATCCTCGGTCCGGAAACTGGATGTTTCGACGATCAGGAAATAGTTGGGACGTCCTCCGCTGGGGCGTACGTTGGTGATCAACGGCCGGAGCAGGTCCGTGACCACCTGCCAGCGATAATAGGCGCGGACCATGTTGACCGTCTTTTGCGCGCCCGGCGAATAGGCGAAGGAAGACGTGTCGAGATCGCCGGCCGCATCGAAAGGGACGCTGTCCGGGATGTCGGCGAAGCTCGGAAAGCTGCGGACGTCCAGCCACAGCTTGTCCGGGGTGGCGATTTCCGCCTCGCTGCATTTGATCAGCACGGCGACTTCGTTGCAGAAAGCCCGGCGGAACTCCGTCCGGTCCTTGTTGGTGGTGCGGCCGAGATTATAGGTGATGTTGCCGGTTCGGAGCTGGCGCGCCATCGTGTCCACCGCATTGGCGACCATCTGTTCGCCGGTATAGGCAATGAAGGTCTCGACGATCGCGAAGACGATCATGAAATAGGGAATGGCGAGCAGGGCGAATTCGATCGCGGCGGCGCCATCCCGCGATCGGAGGATCTGCCGCCACGCGACACCCGTTCTCCGTGCCGGCATCATCGCATCTTCTCTGGTATCGTCATGATCCTGGTACATGCTTTCCGTCCGACAGCCCCTCCGAGCGTCAGGATCGTACGGCCGGATTGTTGAGATTCCGTTGCCGCGGTGACCGGGAGTTTAGAGGTCTGTCCCGGATCAGGGCGTCCCGTTGCTCGAGCCGCTGTTCTGGAATTCGGCGTGCTGCTCGCAATTCGGCGTGCAGGAGAGGACGGAGCGGGCGATCATCCGATAGACCCGCACGGTGTTCCCCTCATCGATGGAAACGAGAACGCGCTCGTCGGCGATCGCATTGCCTTCGGCATCGAGGAGGACAAGGTTGGTCGTCCCGAAACTGCGTCCGGTCAGCACGATCGTGGTCGGATCGGCCACCGTGGCATCGGCGACGTTCGAATTGCCGACGATGACCTTGCTGACCGGCCTGTCGAGCTTCAGCACGCGCGCATGATTCATAAAGACACGCAACAGGTCGCTTTCCTGCGGCTCCTGCGCGGAGGCTTGTCCGCCGCCGGCAAGGAGCAGGCCTCCAAGAACGGCAAGTCGGATCATTATGCCATGGAACAGCATTGGCGGCGGCCTTCGAGTGCGGTTGTTGTCAGGCAAGAATGGATGCGATTGGTGAATGAACGGTTAAATGGCACATTTGCAGGCTTTTGATTTCTTCTTAACTTTTTCGAACGGGCGCCCGTTTGGCGGAACCGCCCCCGGTCGGGGCGGGAAGATGTCGGCTAAACTACTGTAAATTATAAGCTATCGAGGAAGAAAACAGCCCGCCTCGCTTCCTCGAATATTATTCTTTTTCTTTGCGCTCCATTTACCACGCGGAGGGGCAATTCCTCGTTAACCGGGTGATAACGATATTTCTTAAGCCGGTGGAAATCGTCCCTCTGTAGATTGCGCCTATCCGAACAACGGAAACAGTTGTCGGGAAGTGCTGAATCAACAAATGTCGAGTAGGAGAGTTCCATGTCCAAGATTTTCGCTCGTTTTCTGAAAGATGAGTCCGGCGCGACTGCCATCGAATACGGTCTGATCGCTGCTCTTATCTCCGTTGCCCTGATCGCCGGCGCCACGACCCTCGGTGAACAGCTTGACAACACCTTCAACAGCATTGCAGGTGTCCTGAAGGACCATCAGCCGGAATAAGTCCCGGCGGGCTGGCCATGATTACAAGCCGCCCCCAAAGGGGCGGCTTTATGCATTTGTTCACTCAACGAATGATGCCATCAGGTTGAACGCGGGAGATGGTCTTGGCAATACTTGCTCTTCTGGTCGTCTCGCTGCTCCCGGTGGCGCTGGCTCTCGCTGCCATCAGCGACCTCTTCACGATGACGATCCCCAACCGGATATCCATCGTCATCCTGGCGGGCTTTCTCGTCCTCGCACCGCTTTCAGGTCTCGCATGGCCGGAAATCGGCATGAATCTCGTTGCGGGATTTGCCGTCTTCGGCATCTGCTTCGCGCTCTTCGCCCTGAATGTCATGGGCGGCGGCGATGCCAAGCTCCTGACGGCCGCGGCCGTCTGGTACGGGTTCAATCACTCGCTCCTCGCCTTCCTGGTGACGGTGGGCTATGTGGGCGGCGCCATCACGCTTGTCTTCCTCCTGCTGCGCCTGCGGGCGGGTTCCGTCATGGCGATGGGAATTCCCCTGCCGGCCTCGCTCGTCACCGCCAAGAAGATTCCTTACGGCATTGCTATCGCCATTGCCGGTTTCCTGACATTCGGGCAGGCCCCCATCTATTTGCTTGCGATGAATGCTTTCCAATAAAGGTTAGCACGATGGAAAGATCGCATTAACCATAATTACACCATTCGAAGCCATTCTCTGGGGAATTAAAGTTCCCTCAAGGAATGGCCATGAAGCCCACCCGTATCATCATTCTCGCGGTTGCCGTGGTGGCGGCTGGTCTTGCCGGCCTGCTGGCCATGCGGCTTGCCGGCAAGAAGGCTCCCGGGCTGGTGGAAACCGTGATCCAGAAGGAGCCGACGGTCAAGGTCCTCGTCTCGGCGGAAAACCTGCCCGTCGGCAGCCGCCTGAGCGAAAAGGCCATCCAGTGGCTCGCCTGGCCGAAGAACGGCATCGCCGAGGGCTTCATCACCAACGAGAAGCGGCCCGACGCGATCACCGAGCTCCAGGGCGTCGTGGTTCGCATGCCGATGTTCAAGGGCGAGCCGGTTCGCGCCGAGAAGATCGCCGACTCCTCCAGCCGGATCATGTCCTCGCTGCTCCCTTCCGGCAAGCGGGCCGTCGCCACGGAAATTTCGGTTGCCACGGGTGCCGGCGGTTTCGTGCTGCCGAACGACCGCGTCGACATCATCATGGTGCGCGGGAACAAGGAAGGTGACGGCTACATCACCGAGAACATCCTGAACAATGTTCGCGTACTGGCGATCGACCAGCAGATCCAGGAGAGCGAGGACGGCAAGAAATCGGTCGTCGGGACGACCGCAACGCTCGAGCTGACGCCCGATCAGGCGAAGGTCATTGCAGTTGCCCAGCAGATGGCCCAGCGGCTGACGCTTGCCCTCCGCTCGGTGGCGGATTCCCAGGAAGCCGATACGACGGCGCCGGAATACCTGCTGCATGGAGCCGACGGCAAGGGCGATATCCAGGTCATCAAATCAGGCGCGATCGTCAAGAACACGGCGACGGCGCAAGCGAAGTGAACGGAGCGGTCAAGTGAGCAGTCTGAAACGCAGGATTCGTAGCTCGGCAGCGGCGGGCATGGCTTTCTGCCTTGCCTTTTCCGGCATTTCGGGTGGTGTTGCGCCGATCGGCCTTGCTCCGGCCCAGGCCCTTGCGGCCGACAGCAGCGTGATCCGCATCACCGACAGCGGCCCGGGAGCCCGCAAGCGGCTGCAGCTCGGTCTCAACAAGGCTCTCGTCGTCGATCTGCCAGCGGATGCGCACGACATCCTCGTCGCCGATCCGACGATGGCCGATGCCGTGACGCGCACGTCCCGGCGCATCTATCTCTTCGGCAAGATGGTCGGACAGACGAACATCTTCGTCTTCGGAGCGCATGGCGAGGAAATCGTCAGCCTCGACGTGGAGATCGAGCGCGATATTTCCGGCCTCGAACAGAACCTCCGCCGCTTCCTGACGGATTCGAACATCAAGGTGGAGATCATCTCCGACAACATCGTCCTGTCCGGCACGGTGAGGACGCCGCAGGATTCCGCGCAGGCCGAAAAGCTCGCCAAGGCCTTCCTCAAGGGCGGCGAGGCGACCACGCGAAACATCACGGCCCAGGGCAACAACGGCGACGCCGACATCTTCGCCGAAACCCGCCAGGTTTCCCAGATCGTCAATCTGCTGACGATCGAGGGCGAGGATCAGGTGACGCTGAAGGTCACGGTGGCCGAAGTCAGCCGCCAGGTGCTGAAGCAGCTCGGTTTCAACGGCTCGGTTTCCGGGCCGAGGGGTTCGATTTCCTTTGCCAACCCGGCCAACCTCGGCAACGCGGTCAATCTCGCCTCGACCGGGGTGCTGGCTGGAACAGTCGGCAATGTCGGCCTTGCGACATACATGAACGCCATGGAGCAGGCCGGCGTTATGCGTACGCTCGCCGAGCCCAGCCTGACGGCGATTTCGGGCCAGCAGGCGAAATTCTACGTTGGCGGCGAATATCGTCTGCCGGCTGAACAGGAGGTCGAAACCGACAAGGAAACCGGTGGGCTCACGGTGACTCGGACGGTCAATTCGGTCGACTACGGCATCGAGCTCAACTTCAAGCCCATCGTGCTCTCCCCCGGCCGCATCAGCCTGAATATCGAGACCAACGTGTCCGAGCCGACCTATGAGGGATCGGCCAACACCGGCAACGGAAGCTCGCTGCGGATTCCGGGCAATACCTATATGTCGATCCGCAAGCGCGAGGCTTCGACCACCGTCGAACTGCCGTCGGGCGGTTCGATCGTGATCGCCGGCCTGGTGCAGGACAATATCCGCCAGGCGATGTCCGGTCTTCCGGGCATTTCCAAGGTGCCCGTGCTCGGCACGCTCTTCCGCAGCAAGGATTTCGTCCGCAACGAGACCGAACTCGTGATCATCGCGACCCCTTATCTTGTCCGCCCCGTCGCCCGCAACGAGATCGCCCGGCCGGACGACAACTTCAATCCGGAAAACGACGCAGCCTCCTTCTTCCTGAACCGCGTGAACAAGATCTACGGCCGCAAGGAGCCCGTCGCGGCGGGCCAGTATCATGGCGCGGTCGGCTTTATCTACAAGTGAACGGTCATGAGCATCGAAACACCAGCAATCACCGCCGAAGGACAGGATGTCATGGCCAGGGTCGCAGTCAGGTCCCATCGCAGCAGGATCGCCTCGGTCTCCACGCTCGTGGCGACCGCGATGCTTCTTTCGGCCTGCGGCAATAGCCAGCTCACCACGGGGGCTATCCCCGACGACTACCGGACCCGCCATCCGATCGTGCTGGCCGAGGGCGAACATGTGCTCGACGTTCCCGTGGCTTCCGGAGATATCCGGCTTTCGACCGGCATGAAGGACATGGTGCGCGGTTTTGCCCAGCAATTCGCCGCGTCGCCGGCCGGCGTGATCCAGATCCAGGTGCCGCACGGCTCCTACAATGCAGGGGCCGCCCAGCATATGGCGGGCGATATCCGCCGCATACTGACCCAGTCGGGCATCAAGCAGGGCAGGATACTGACGGGAAGTTATGCGGCTTCTCCGACCGGCGACGCGGCGCCTATCCGGCTTGCCTACGTGACGACCAAGGCGATGACCAGCCAGTGCGGCGAATGGCCGGCGGACCTGACGGACAACACGTTCGGCAACAAGAACTGGTACAATTTCGGCTGCGCGAGCCAGAACAATCTCGCGGCCCAGATCGCCAATCCCACGGACCTCATCGCGCCTCGCGGCATGACGCCGATCGACGCGGCGCAGCGCGTCAAGGTCATCAGCGGCTATCGCGGGGAAACCACCAGCGGCGGTACGACGATCACCATCACGGGCAATTGACGGGGAAAGGCGATGAGCGCGATCAACTACGAAATCCGCACTTCCGCTGAAGACGAGCGGTTTGCCGAAAGCGAGCGCCCGGGCGATTTCGACGCCCTGCGTCCGCTCCCGCGTATCTCGATCCATGCCTTCTGCGAAAGCGAGGCCATGCAGCGGATGATGGACCGCATGGCGCAGGATCGCCGCATGACCAAGGTCAACCTGCGTGTCACCATCGGCAGCACCGCCGCGGCCGCCAACATGTTCGCGTCGGCCCCGACGCCGAACCTGATCATCCTCGAAACCGAGGCCGAGCCGAAAAACCTGCTCAACGAGCTGACGCCGCTCGCGGAAGTCTGCGACCCGTCGACGCGGGTCATCATCGTCGGCCGCTACAACGACATCACGCTCTATCGCGAGCTCATCCGCAACGGCATTTCCGAATATCTCGTCGGGCCGGTGCCGATGCCGGACATGCTGGCTTCGATCGCCGCGATCTTCGTCGATCCGGAAGCCGAGCCGCTCGGCCGGTCGGTTGCCTTCATCGGCGCCAAGGGCGGGGTCGGTTCTTCGACGATCGCGCATAACTGCGCCTTCGGCATTTCGACACTGTTCTCGACGGAAACTATTCTCGCCGATTTCGATCTTCCGTTCGGCACGGCCAATATCGATTTCGACCAGGACCCGGCCCAGGGCATTGCCGAAGCCGTTTTCGCGCCCGAACGTCTCGACGAGGTCTTCCTCGACCGCCTGCTCACCAAGTGCTCCGAGCATCTGTCGCTGCTGGCGGCTCCCTCGCTGCTCGACCGCGCCTACGATTTCGACCGCGGCGCCTTCACGCCGATCATCGAGCTTCTGCAGCGCAGCGCGCCGGTGGCCGTCCTCGACGTTCCGCATGGCTGGACGGAATGGACGCGGGCCGTCCTGTCCGAGGTCGACGAGGTGGTGATTTGCGCGGTTCCCGATCTTGCCAATCTGCGCAACACCAAGAACATGATCGATGCGCTGAAGAAACTGCGGCCCAACGATCGCGCACCACATCTCATCCTCAATCAGGTCGGCATGTCGAAGCGGCCGGAGATCGCGCCGGCGGATTTCATCGAGCCGCTGGAAATCGAACCGATCGCCATCCTGCCCTTCGATGCGCCGCTTTTCGGAAACGCCGCCAACAGCGGCCGGATGATTTCCGAGATCGATGCCAAGTCGCCTGTGGCGGAGACCTTTTCCCAGATCGCCCATATCGTGACCGGCCGCGTCGCGATGAAGAAGGCGAAGAAGGGCGGTCTCGGCGCCATTCTCGGAATGCTGTCCCGCAAGAAGGCATAACACCAGGAAACCGGCATGTTTGGAAAACGCGGAAACGAGGGATTTGGGAAAAGCGCGGGTGGGCTTGCTCCGCCGCCGGCTGCCGCGCCTGCCGTGTCCGCGCCCGTCGTGGCGAAACCCGCGACGCCGGAAGTCCTTGCCGAACCCATGCGCGACCATGCCGTCCAGCGCCAGCCCGTCGCGCCGCCGCCGCTTGCGTCCCAGTCCGCCGCCGGCCGCCGCCGGCCGGCGCGCACGGAGCTTTACTACGACACCAAGACCCAGGTCTTCTCCGCGCTGATCGATACCATCGATCTTTCCCAGCTTGCCAAGCTGGACACCGAAAGCGCGCGCGAGGAAATCCGCGACATCGTCAACGACATCATCACCATCAAGAACTTCGCGATGTCGATCTCCGAGCAGGAGGAACTGCTCGAGGACATCTGCAACGACGTTCTGGGATACGGCCCGCTGGAGCCGCTGCTCGCCCGCGACGACATCGCCGACATCATGGTCAACGGCGCCGGGCAGACCTTCATCGAAGTGGGCGGCAAGACGATCGAATCCGATATCCGCTTCCGCGACAATGCCCAGCTTCTTTCGATCTGCCAGCGCATCGTCAGCCAGGTCGGCCGCCGGGTCGACGAATCCTCGCCGATCTGCGATGCGCGCCTGCCGGATGGCTCGCGCGTCAACGTCATCGCGCCGCCGCTCGCGATCGACGGGCCGGCGCTGACCATCCGCAAGTTCAAGAAGGACAAGCTGACGCTGGAGCAGCTCGTGAAATTCGGGGCGATCACCCCGGAAGGCGCGATCCTGCTGCAGATCATCGGCCGCGTGCGCTGCAATGTCGTCATCTCCGGCGGCACCGGCTCGGGCAAGACGACGCTTCTCAACTGCCTGACCCGCTATATCGACACCGACGAGCGCATCATCACCTGCGAGGACACCGCCGAACTGCAGCTGCAACAGCCGCATACGGTCCGTCTCGAAACCCGTCCGCCGAACATCGAAGGCGAGGGCGAGATCACCATGCGCGACCTCGTCAAGAACTGCCTGCGCATGCGTCCCGAGCGCATCATCGTCGGCGAAGTGCGCGGACCGGAGGTCTTCGACCTGTTGCAGGCGATGAATACCGGTCACGACGGCTCGATGGGCACGATCCACGCCAACACGCCGCGCGAATGCCTGAGCCGTATGGAATCGATGATCGCCATGGGCGGCTACACGCTGCCGGCCAAGACCGTGCGCGAGATCATCACCGGCTCGATCGACGTCATCATCCAGGCGGCCCGCCTGCGTGACGGCTCTCGCCGGATTACCCAGGTCACCGAAGTGATCGGCATGGAAGGCGACGTGATCATCACCCAGGATCTGCTGCGCTACGAGATCGAAGGCGAGGATGCGGGCGGGCGCCTGATCGGCCGGCATGTGTCGACGGGCATCGTCAAGCCGCATTTCTGGGATCGCGCCCGTTATTACAACGAGGAAAGGCGTCTCGCAGCGGCGCTCGACGCGATGGAACGGGCCAAGGACTGAGGATCGAGGGGAACACGTCATGTTCGGGCTGGATATCACTGTCGTGGCGATCGTCGCCCTCGTGGCAGTCGCCGCGGCTGCGGTCTGCTACGGCCTCCTGTTCTCCCGCATGGAAGTGGAAAAGAAGGCCGACACGCGGTTAAGCCGCGTCAAGGCTGCCGAAACCGATCTCGCCAAGGTCAAGGCTGCGCGTGATCGCGTGCAGGAACTCTCCAAGCGCCGCAAGTCCGTACAGGATTCGCTGAAGGACCTGGAGAAGAAGCAGGAAGAGAAAGCCAGGAAACTGGGCGGCGGCAGCATCAAGTCCAGGCTTGCCCAGACCGGCCTGCCGCTGTCGATGGGGCGCTTCTACATGTTGAGCGTCGCCCTTGGCATTTTCATCTTCCTGGTCAGCCTGATCGCCGGCATGCCGATGCTTGCCTGCGCCGGGGCGGCCTTCGTTGCCGCCCTCGGCCTGCCGCGCTGGGTGGTCGGATATCTGGTCAAGCGCCGCCAGGGAAAGTTCCTGGAAGAATTCCCGAATGCGCTCGATGTCATGGTGCGTTCCATCAAGTCCGGCCTGCCGCTCAACGATGCGCTTCGCCTCATCGCTTCCGATGGCCAGGAGCCGGTGAAGTCGGAATTTCGCCGCGTGGTGGAGTCCCAGCAGGTCGGCTTGAGCATTCCCGAGGCCTGCTCCCGCATGATGATGACCATGCCCCTGTCGGAGGTGAATTTCTTTTCGATCGTCATCACCATCCAGAGCCAGGCGGGCGGCAATCTCTCCGAGGCGATCGGAAACCTCTCCAAGGTGCTCCGCGACCGCAAGAAGATGAAGGCCAAGGTGAGCGCCCTTTCCATGGAAGCGAAGGCGTCCGCCGCCATCATCGGCGCATTGCCCTTCATCGTGGCGCTGCTCGTTTACCTGACCTCGCCCGAATATATCTCGCTTCTCTTCACCGATCCGCGCGGCCACCTGATCCTTCTGGCCTCCGGCATCTGGATGTCGATCGGCATTCTCGTCATGCGCAACATGGTCAATTTCGAGATCTGAGGAGAGGATCGTGAAGGGACTTGCCACTACACTCACTGACCCGACCCTGCTTTTGGCCATCCTCGTGGCGGTCGCGGTCTTCGCGACGCTCTACACGCTGGCAAGCCCGTTCTTCGAAAGGGGCAATCTCGACAAGCGCATGAAGGCCGTTTCCACCGAGCGCGAGCAGATCCGCGCCCGCGAACGGGCGCGCATGAACTCCGATCTGTCGAAGGGTTCGCTGCGCGCGCAGAACAATCAGTCGGTCCGCCATATCGTCGAGCGGTTCAACCTCCGCAAGGCGCTGGTGGACGAAAACACGGTCAACAAGCTGCGCGCCGCGGGCCTGCGGTCGCAGAACGCCCTCAACATGTTCCTGGTGGCGCGCTTCCTGCTGCCCTTCGTGTTCCTTGCCGCTGCCGTGGTCTGGATCTTCGTGCTCGGCAACCTTGCCACGCGGCCGTTCCCGATCCGCATGCTCGCGGCGATCGGTTTTGCCTATGTCGGTTTCTACGCGCCGAACATCTACGTCACCAACCTCATGAACAAGCGCCAGGCCTCCATCAAGCGCGCCTGGCCGGATGCGCTCGACCTGATGCTGATCTGCGTCGAATCGGGGATTTCCATGGAAGCGGCCATGCGCCGCGTGGCTGAGGAAATGGCGCCGCAATCGCCACCGCTTGCCGAGGAAATGGTGCTGACGACGGCCGAGCTTTCCTTCTTGCAGGATCGCCGCACGGCGCTCGAAAACCTCGGCATCCGCACCCAGCTCGATGGCGTGAGAGCCGTCACCCAGGCGCTCATCCAGGCCGAACGCTACGGCACGCCGATCGCACAGGCGCTGCGGGTGCTCGCCCAGGAAGGGCGCGACGAACGCATGAACGAGGCGGAGAAGAAGGCGGCCGCCCTGCCTCCCAAGCTCACCGTGCCGATGATCCTGTTCTTCCTGCCGGTCCTGATGGCCGTCATCCTCGGCCCCGCCGGCATCCAGGTGGCCGACACGTTCTGATCGCCGCTTCTGATCGTCGCCGGGGCCTTGCGCGGCTTTCAGGTGAACAATTCCTGAATTCCGGTTTCACAGCGCGTTCAGCGACGTGCGGCCATGATCCCCGTGGATCGTGACGGTTCCGGCTGTTCGGCCGAGGGCGGTGGACGCGATGTGTATTCGGAGAGAACATGGCAATGCTGGCAAGACTGTGCATCAATCTCGTTCTGATCGGCGGCATCATCACCGTCATCTCGCGCCTTGTGTAAGGCGCGGTTCGGGGCATTTCCCCGAGATCGGGGAAACCGGTCCATCGCCGGTTTCCTGGGGGCCGGTTTCCGTGTGGAGGAATTCGCGCTCAGTTCGTGTTGCCGGGCTTTTCCTTGCCGTCCTTGCCCGCAAGCCTGGCCCAGGAATTCTGCTGGGACAGCATGGAGCGCAGATAGGTGACGTTGGCATCGGCCTGCTGCTGTGAAAGTTCCCTGCGGGCGATGTTCTCGGCCTCCGCGAAACGGCCCTGCAGCCCGACGACCAGTGCGAGATTCTGGCGCACGCGGCTGTCGGCGCCTGCCTGGACCGTTGCGTTGCGCATATAGGTTTCCGCCGTCCTGAGATCACCGGACAACACGTAGGACATGCCGAGATTGGAGATCACGCTCGGCTCGTTCGGTTGCGCGTCGAGTGCCATGCGGTATTTCTTGCGCGCTTCCTCGGACCGGCCGAGCTGATCCAGCACCGCGCCTTCCGCCGAATAGAGCCGCCAGTCCGGATGGTCCGGGGTCTGGGCCCGGCCGATCGTGGCGAGCGCCTGTTCGAGCTGGCCGGCGGCGGCTTGTGCCTTGCCATAGGCGGCAAGCACGTCGCGGTCCGCCGGATGGGCGATCGCCACCTGCTGCATCACCGCAAGCGCCTGGGCGTTCTTGCCGGTCATGCCGAGCACCGTTGCGTAGCGCAACCCGACGTCCTTGTTCTTCGGATCGCGGACATAGGCCGCACCGACCGATTTTTCCGTGCCGGCGAGCTCCGTTGCGTTCATTCCTTCCAGCGAAGCGGCCGAAACCTTCGGGATCGAACCGGTCGTCTGCACGTCGCGCTTCGTGGCGCAGCTTGCGACCGAGAGCGCCAGGAACGCCACGATGGCTGTCCGGGCGAGATAGGTCTTGCTGGGCGTCGGGGCGGCAGGAGCGGTCATCGTGTGGGTCTCGTAGGGTGGTCCGGTATCGCCGCTCCTCTCTTTTCGAGACTGCGGCGGCATATGGCGCATTTCCACCCCAGCAATAAACTGTTAACCCTAACAGACCGTTAAGACCAACGATTCCAGACGTTTGCGAAAGCCGCCCCATGACCCCCTACCAGTATATCGAACGTTCCTCTTCCTTCAGCGCGAAAGGCGCGGCAACAAAGCCCGTCTACGCCGTGACGCCGGCCGATCTCGACGGGGGCGGGTTCGATCCGGCGGCGCTCGCCTGGGCGAGGGCGGCGGGCTTCAAGGCGGAAGGCGGCGCCCTTCTTCTGGTGCCGGCCGGGAACGGCGAGGTGGGGAGCGCCCTTTTCGGGCTTGGCGCCGATCCCGCCGAAGCGCCGTTCATCGCCGGCAAGCTCCCGAAGCTCCTGCCGTCCGGCGATTGGCGGGTCGAGACGACGGCGATTTCGCCCGCCCGCCTTGCTCTGGGTTTCGGCCTCGGCGCCTATGGTTTCAGCCGCTACAAGACCGACAGGCAGAAGGATGTCCGGCTTTCCCTGCCGGAAACGGTCGATGCCGCGGATATCGAGCGGCAGCTCGCGGGCGTCTTCCTGGCGCGCGACCTCGTCAACATCCCGACCAACGAGATGGGACCGGCCGAGCTTGAGGATGCCTTCCGTGCGCTCGGCGATCGCTATGGCGCGACAGTCACCTCGGTCGTCGGCGACGACCTCCTGAAAGAGAACTTCCCGCTCGTCCATACGGTCGGCCGCGCGAGCGTCTCGCCGCCGCGCTTCCTGGAACTGCGCTGGGGCGAAAAGGGCCATCCGCGCGTGACGCTGGTCGGCAAGGGCGTCTGCTTCGATACCGGGGGCCTCGACATCAAGGGCGCCGCCAATATGGCGCTGATGAAGAAGGACATGGGCGGCGCCGCCAATGTCATGGGCCTCGCCCTGATGATCATGGATGCGGGCCTGAAGGTGGACCTGCAGGTTCTGGTGCCGGCGATCGAGAACTCCATTTCCGGCAATGCCTTCCGCCCCGGCGATATCTACCGCAGCCGCAAGGGCATCACCGTGCAGATCGACAATACCGATGCCGAAGGCCGGCTGATCCTTGCCGATGCGCTTGCTTACGCGGATGAGAACCCGCCAGACCTGCTGGTCGACATGTCGACGCTGACGGGGGCCGCGCGCGTGGCGCTCGGACCTGAGCTTGCCCCCTATTTCACCGACGACGAAACCCTGTCTTCAAGCCTTGCGGAAGCGGCCAGGGCGGAGGCCGATCCCATGTGGCGCCTGCCGCTCTGGATGGGTTACGACAAGGATATCCGTTCGCGCGCCGCCGACATCACCAATTCGCCTTCGGGCGGCATGGCGGGCGCCATCACGGCGGCGCTTTTCCTCAAGCGCTTCGTCACCGCCGCCAGGAGCTGGGTGCATTTCGACATCTACGCCTGGGTGCTGGCCGACAAGCCCCATGCCCCCGTCGGCGGAGAAGCCTTTGCAATCCGCGCGCTCTACAAGGTGATCCGCGACAGGGCGGCGAAATGATTCGCCGCCGAAACGAACCGGTAAGACCTTCGCCCTAAAATCCGGGGGATTTGAACCAGAGGGCGAAAATGCCGGTTGAACTGACGGCGACCGAGGCACTGGGCCTCTGGCGTCGGGTCTCGCTGGAGCAGGTGCGGCATGACGGGCGCGATCTGACATTGCGCCAGATGTCGATCCTGCTGCATATTTACCTCGTGCCGCCGCCGCACACGGTGCGCGGGCTTGCGGCCACGCTCGGCGTCACCAAGCCGGTCATCACCCGCGCGCTCGACACGATGGGCGGGATGGGGCTGGTGGATCGCGAACGCGACGAGCGTGACCGCCGCAACATGGTAATCAAGCGCACCGTCGGCGGTGCGCTGTTTCTCGAAAAGCTTGGCGACCTGATCATCCGGGAAGGCCGCAGGCCTGGATCATGACATGACGAAAATGCCCGACAGACGCCTGCACGCCTTCCGCCCCGACCTGGCCGACGAAACCCTCAGGGGTGTTGTCGTGGCCGCCAGTTTCGTCCGTGGCGAGCCTGCCCGCATTTCGGCGCCGGTGGCACGGCTGCGCCCCGCGCCGGATCTTGCCCGCGGCATCGATACGGAACTGCTGCTCGGCGAGACGGTTCGCGTTTTCGACCGCGCCGGCGGCTTTGCCTGGGTGCAGGCGGATGAGGACGGTTATGTCGGTTATCTTCCCGAAACGATGCTCGCCGCGCCGCAGGAGGCCACTCACCGCATCGTGGCGCCGCGCACCTTCCTCTACCCCGAGCCCGAACTCCGCAAGCCGCCCGTTGCCGCTCTTTCCATGGCAAGCCGCATCGCGGTGACCGGCGAGGTGGAAACCCGCGGCACCCGTTATCTCGTGCTGGCCGGCGGCGAGGCGGTGATCGCCCGTCATTGCCTGCCGGTCGCCGAAACCATGGGAGACGACTATGTCGCGGTGGCGGAGAAATTCGTCGAGACGCCCTATCTCTGGGGCGGGCGTTCCGGTTTCGGCCTCGATTGCTCGGCGCTCGTGCAGCTTTCCCTGATGATGGTCGGAAAATCCGCCCCGCGCGATTCCGACATGCAGGCTTCGATCGGTTCGCCCGTCTCCCGCGATGAGCTTCGCCGCGGCGACCTGGTTTTCTGGAAGGGCCATGTGGGCATCATGGAGAACGGCGAGACGCTTCTGCATGCCAACGGCCATACGATGAGCGTCGCACGCGAGAACTTCGAGGCGGCGGTGCGGCGCATCGGCTGGCTCTATGAGCAGCCGACCGGCTACCGCCGCTTGCAGGACGTGTCTTTGGATAACCGGCCATGATCACGCAAACGTGGGCACCGCCCCATGGAACCGGCGCCCCGGCGTTCATATCTTCGATTCATCCGCAGGTTTCGCGGATGAGGAGTCTGTTGATGCTCAAGGGTGCATGGATATTGCCGGCACTGATGCTCGTGGCGCTGATCGTCGCCGCGCTTTTTCCCGTGGAAGTCTTTGCCGCGGACCGCGACGAATTCCGCAGAAGCCAGCCTACCTATTTCAGGAACCTGCCGGGCGTGGTGCCGGAGGAGGAACGCGTCAGGCGCGATTCCTACAGCTGTTCCAGCGACATAGAATATGTCTATCGGCCGCGCGGCAGGTACGACATCCTCTATGGGGATGTGGCGCCGACGCGCGTCTATCGCTGCAGGGCTGGAAACGGTACGACCTTCACCGGCACCGATCTGCCGAATACCCAGTGGGTTCCGGGCATCAACCCGCAAGCCCTGCCGAAATAAGGGCAATCTTTTTACAAACGCAGCGCGGGAAAAGACCGGATATTGCAATGTCGCCCCGCGATCGTCGCGGGTCATTGACGATGCCGCATTGCTGCCCCACAACTTCCTGATCGATGAATCTTGGCGCACCGGGAGGAGACAAGGTGTTCCACGCAAGTATGAGATTCGCGCTCGGCGAGGAGGTCGAGGCCGTGCGCGAGACAGTCCACCGTTTCGCGCGCGAGAGACTGGCGCCGCGCGCCGATGAGATCGACCGCAGCAACGAGTTCGCCCGCGATCTCTGGCCGGAGCTGGGCGCGCTCGGCCTGCTCGGAATGACCGCCGATCCCGGTTTCGGCGGTTCGGGCCTCGGTTATCTCGCCCATGTGGTGGCGGTCGAGGAACTGGCGCGCGCCTCGGCCTCGACATCGCTCAGCTACGGCGCTCATTCCAATCTCTGCGTCAACCAGATCAACCGCAACGCGTCGCCGCAACAGAAGGCCCGTCTCCTTCCGAAACTCTGCTCGGGAGAGCATGTCGGTGCGCTCGCCATGTCGGAGCCCGGCGCCGGTTCCGATGTCGTGTCGATGAGGCTTCGCGCCGACAGGCGCGGCGACCGTTACGTGCTGAACGGCAGCAAGATGTGGATCACCAACGGTCCGGACGCGGATGTGCTGGTGGTCTATGCCAAGACCGATCCCGCCGCCGGCGCCGGGGGCATCACCGCCTTCCTGATCGAGAAGGGGTTCAAGGGTTTCTCGACCGCGCAGAAACTTGACAAGCTCGGCATGCGCGGCTCGAACACCTGCGAGCTGGTCTTCCAGGATTGCGAAGTGCCTGCGGAAAACGTCATGGGCACGGAAGGCGGTGGCGTGCGGGTCCTGATGTCCGGTCTCGATTACGAGCGCGTCGTGCTGGCCGGCATCGGCGTCGGCATCATGCATGCCTGCCTGGATGTGGTCATGCCCTATGTCCACGAGCGAAAACAGTTCGGCCAGCCGATCGGCGAGTTCCAGCTCATCCAGGCCAAGGTCGCCGACATGTACACGGCGATGAATTCCGCCCGCGCCTATGTCTATGCGGTGGCCGCCACCTGCGACCGCGGCGAGGTGACCCGCCAGGATGCGGCCGCCTGCTGCCTTTATGCCTCGGAACAGGCGACCCAGCAGGCGCTGCAGGCGATCCAGGTGCTCGGCGGCAACGGCTATATCAACGACAATCCGACCGGCCGGCTGCTGCGCGATGCCAAGCTGATGGAAATCGGCGCCGGCACGTCGGAAATCCGCCGCATGCTGATCGGCCGCGAGCTCTTCAAGGAAACCGCCTGATGGCTGTCATCCGGTCGCAGGTCAACCTGAGGAACGAAGCCGCCGAAGCCAACCGGGCCGCCATGCAGGCGAAGATTGCCGAGGTCGAGGCGGCCGTGGTGCTGGCCGAGGCCGGCGGCGGCGAGGAGGCACGGGCGCGGCATGTGAAGCGCGGCAAGCTGCTGCCTCGCGAACGCATCGCCCGGCTGCTCGATCACGGCTCGCCCTTTCTCGAAGTCGGCGCCACCGCCGCCCACGGACTCTATGGCGGCGCCAGCCCGTCGGCCGGCATCGTCACCGGCATCGGCCGGGTCGAGGGCCGCGAGGTGATGATCGTCGCCAACGATGCCACGGCGAAGGGCGGCACCTATTATCCGATGACGGTGAAGAAACATCTCCGCGCCCAGGAGATCGCCGAGGAAAACCGCCTCCCTTGCGTCTATCTGGTCGATTCCGGCGGCGCCAACCTGCCGAACCAGGACGAGGTCTTCCCGGACCGCGATCATTTCGGCCGCATCTTCTTCAACCAGGCGCGCATGTCGGCCAGGGGCATCGCCCAGATCGCCGCGGTCATGGGCTCCTGCACGGCGGGCGGCGCCTATGTGCCGGCCATGTCCGACGAGGCGATCATCGTCAGGGATCAGGGCACCATCTTCCTCGCCGGCCCGCCATTGGTGAAGGCCGCGACGGGCGAGGAGGTGAGCGCCGAGGATCTCGGCGGCGGCGATGTCCATACAAGGCTTTCCGGCGTCGCCGATCATCTGGCGCGTGACGACGCCCATGCGCTGGCGCTGGTTCGCCGCGCCGTTGCGGGCCTCAATACCCGCAAACCCGAAACGGTGGTGCCGGAAAGGCCGGAAGACCCGCTCTACGATCCGGAAGAAATCGCCGCCATCGTGCCGGCCTCGCTCTCGACGCCCTACGATATCCGCGAGGTGATCGCCCGCGTGGTCGACGGATCGCGGTTCGACGAATTCAAGGCGCGTTTCGGCACCACGCTGGTCTGCGGTTTCGCGCATGTCTTCGGCTTGCCCGTCGGCATCGTCTCCAACAATGGCGTGCTGTTTTCCGAAAGCGCCCAGAAGGGGGCACATTTCATCGAGCTCTGCTCGCAGCGGAAAATCCCGCTCGTCTTCCTGCAGAACATCACCGGCTTCATGGTCGGGCGTCGCTACGAGGCCGAAGGCATCGCCAAGCATGGCGCCAAGCTGGTGACGGCCGTCGCCACGACGTCGGTTCCGAAGATCACCGTACTGGTTGGCGGTTCTTTCGGCGCCGGCAATTACGGCATGGCGGGACGCGCCTATTCGCCGCGTTTCCTCTGGACCTGGCCGAACAGCCGCATCTCGGTCATGGGCGGGGCGCAGGCGGCCGGCGTGCTGGCCACGGTGCGGCGCGAGGCGATCGAACGCGGCGGAAAAAGCTGGAGCGCCGGGGAGGAAGCAGCCTTCAAACAGCCGGTGCTCGACCAGTTCGAGGCGCAGAGCCACCCGCTTTACGCCTCGGCCCGGCTCTGGGACGACGGCATCATCCATCCGGCGAGGACCCGTCAGGTTCTGGCTCTCAGCCTGTCCGCCGCGCTCAATGCACCGATCGAAGACACACGCTTCGGCGTGTTCCGGATATGAGGTAGGTGATGGGTGTCGTTTTTCGTGCCCGCGATCTGAAGGCTGATGTTCTGCAAGGCCGGTGCCCTGCACTCTCTTTCTCCTCCGCAAGGGGGGAGAGTGGGAGTTTGCCGCCATGCTGAAAAAGGTCCTCATTGCCAATCGCGGCGAGATCGCCTGCCGGATCGTCCGCACCGGCCACAGGCTGGGTGTCGCGACGGTCGCCGTCTATTCCGATGCGGACCGCGATGCGCTGCATGTCCGGCTTGCCGGCGAGGCGGTGCATATCGGCCCGTCGCCCGCCGTGGAAAGCTATCTGCGCAGCGACAGGATCATCGACGCGGCGCTCCGCAGCGGGGCCGATGCCATCCATCCCGGTTACGGTTTTCTCTCGGAAAATCCGGATTTTGCCGGGGCCGTCGCGGCAGCCGGCCTGCGTTTCATCGGCCCGCCGGCGACAGCCATCCGCGCGATGGGCCTGAAGGATGCCGCAAAGGCGTTGATGGAGAAGGCCGGCGTGCCGGTCGTGCCGGGTTATCACGGGGCCGATCAGGACCCGGATTTCCTGTTGGGCGAGGCCGGGCGCATCGGCTTTCCGGTGCTCGTCAAGGCGCGCGCCGGCGGTGGCGGCAAGGGCATGCGGCGGGTCGAGACGGCAGCCGCGTTCAAGGAGGCGCTGGCGTCCGCCCGGCGCGAGGCCCTGGCCGCCTTCGGCGATGCGTCCTGCCTGATCGAGAAATACATCGCCCATCCGCGTCATATCGAAATCCAGGTTTTCGGAGACGACCACGGCAATGTCGTGCATCTCTTCGAGCGTGACTGCTCGGCGCAGCGGCGCCACCAGAAGGTCATCGAGGAAGCGCCGGCCCCCGGCATGCCGGAGGCGATGCGCCTTGCCATGGGCGAGGCGGCAGTGAAAGCGGCGCAGGCGATCGGTTATTCCGGCGCAGGCACGATCGAATTCATCGCCGATGCCTCGGAAGGGCTGAAGGCCGACCGCTTCTGGTTCATGGAAATGAACACCCGCCTGCAGGTGGAGCATCCGGTCACGGAAGCGATCACCGGCGTCGATCTGGTCGAATGGCAGTTGCGCGTGGCGTCGGGCGAACCGCTGCCGAAGCGGCAGGAGGAGCTTTCCATCGACGGCTGGGCTTTCGAAGCGCGGCTTTATGCGGAAGATGCCGAGCGGGGCTTCCTGCCCGCCACCGGCATGCTCGCCCATCTCGACCTGCCGGACGATCTTGCCCGCGTCGACAGCGGCGTGCGCGCGGGCGACCGGATCTCGCCCTATTACGATCCGATGATTGCGAAGATCATCACCCATGGGCCGGATCGCACCGCCGCTCTCTCCCGCCTGTCGGATGCTCTGGCGCAGGTCCGCGCGGCTGGCGTGACGACCAACGCCGCTTTCCTTCGGCGGCTAACGATCCAGCCGGATTTCGCGGAGGGCCGGCCGGATACGGGGCTGATCGACCGGCATCTTACGGAACTGACAATGGTCCATGCCGCGCCCCCCGAGGTCGCCGCGCTGGCCGCGCTCTCGTTCTCCGGGACGCTCGCGGCCAGGAAGACGAACGATCCCTGGGCGCTCTTGTCCGGCTTCCGGTTGTGGTCCGGCGCCTCGGATTTCATCCTGCTCGAACACCGGGGACAACCCCTGCCGGTATCCTTCCTTTCGAAAGGCGAGGGGAACTACCGTGTCCTGCTGGAGGGAAGAGACGTCGATCTTCGTATCTCTTCTTCCCCGGACGCCTTCCGGGTCGAGGTCGATGGCCGGACATCCACGCTGCACGAGGTCCACGATGGCAAGGCTACCACCGTTTTCCGTGACGGGGAGAGCTGGCATTTCACGCTCGCCGATCCGCTGGCGGGAGAAGACGAGGCGGCGGCAGCCGGCGACCGTATCGTCGCGCCGATACCCGGCCTCGTGAAACTCCTGCACGTTGCCCCGGGCGCCGCCGTATCGAGAGGCGAGGCGCTGGCCGTCATGGAGGCGATGAAGATGGAGCTGGCGCTTCCCGCCCCGCGGGACGGCAGGATCGCCGAAGTGCTGGTCTCGCAGGGCGAGCAGGTGCTGGAAGGCGCGGTCCTGCTCACTCTGGAGGTGGAGGATGGCTGAATTCGTCCGTATCCACGAGGTCGGCCCGCGCGACGGGCTGCAGAACGAGAAGCGGATCATTTCCGCCCCCGACAAGATCAGGCTGGTCGACATGCTCTCGGCCTGCGGCTTCGAAAAGATCGAGGTGACCAGTTTCGTGCGCGCCGACTGGGTGCCGCAGATGGCGGACGGCGCCGAGGTCATGGCCGGGATCATCCGCCGGCCGGGCACGCTCTACACGGCGCTGACGCCCAATCTGCGCGGTTATGAAGCCGCCCGAATGGCGAGGGCGGACGAGGTTGCGGTCTTCGCTTCCGCCTCGGAAGGCTTCAGCCGGCGCAACATCAATTGCAGCATCGCGGAGAGTTTCCAGCGTTTCGCGCCGCTGCTCGACAAGGCCGCGGCGGACGGCGTGCCGGTCAGGGGCTATATCTCCTGCGTGGTCGATTGCCCCTATGATGGCCCGACGCCGCCGGTCCGGGTGGCCGGGGTCGCGGCAAGGCTGCTGGAACTGGGCTGCGTGGAAATCTCGCTCGGCGACACGATCGGTTCCGGCACGCCGGAGCGGGTCGCCGCCATGCTCGATGCCGTTCTGGAGAAGGTGCCTGCCGGAAGACTGGCCGGCCATTTCCATGACACCAACGGCCGCGCGCTCGACAATATCGCGGTCTCGCTCGAAAGGGGCCTCAGGGTTTTCGATGCGGCTGCGGGCGGTCTCGGCGGCTGCCCCTATGCGCCCGGCGCGGAGGGCAATGTCGCGACCGGCAAGACGGTGGATCATCTGGCGGTCCTCGGTTTCGAGACCCGCATCGACCGCGTCCGGCTGGCCGAGGCGGAAGCCTTTGCCCGCAGCCTGAGGGGAGAGCGCTGATGGGCGGCTACGACACGCTGACGCTGGAGACGGATGCGCGCGGCGTTGCGACGCTGACGCTGAACCGGCCGGACAAGCACAATGCCATGAGCGCCGGGATGATCGCCGAACTGGCCGATGCGGCGCGCAGGCTGGCGGCGGACGCGGCGGTGCGGGTCGTGGTGCTCGCGGCGGCGGGGTCGACCTTCTGCGCCGGCGGCGATCTGGCATGGATGCGCGATCAGGCGGCGAAGGATCGGCAAGGCAGGATCGAGGGCGCCACCGAACTGGCCCTGATGCTGAAGACGCTGGACGACCTGCCGAAACCGCTGGTCGGCCGCGTGCAGGGCAATGCCTTCGGCGGCGGCATCGGCCTGATGGCGGTCTGCGACATCGTGATTGCCGCTGAGGGCGCCCGGTTCGCGTTGACCGAGACGCGCCTCGGCCTCGTCCCCGCGACGATCGGGCCCTATGTCGTCCGCCGGATCGGCGAGGGGCATGCGCGCCGCCTGTTCCTGAATGCCCGCCACTTCGATGCGGCGACGGCCGGAGCCATCGGGCTGGTTTCGGCGGTTCGCCCGGCCGCCGGACTGGACGCCGCGGTCGAGGAGGAAGCGCTCGCCTTTCTCGATTGCGCTCCCGGCGCCGTCGCCAGCGCCAAGAGCCTGATCCGGAACCTCGCCCGCGGGGCGGTGGACGATCCCGTCGGCTACAGCATCGGCCTGCTCGCGGACCGCTGGGAAAGCGCCGAGGGCAGGGCGGGCATCGCCGCCTTCCTCAATCGCCGGCCGATGCCCTGGGCGCTCCCGAAGGACGACGGCGGCGACTGAAGCCGCGGCCCGTTCCTATCGCCGGGGGATCATGAAGCCGTCGAAGAACGCGGCAAGTTCCGCATGCGCATCGAGCGGCAGCACATGCGCGACATACTGGTCCGGCCGCACCACGACCATGCAGCCGTTTTCCCGGTCGATGCCGCGCAGGTCGAAGATGTCCTGGCCGCCCTTCAGGTCGGGGCAGAACATCTTTTCGTAATCGCGAAGCCCCAGGCGGCCCTTGGCCGGCAGAAGCAGGGCGGGCATGGCCTCCACGGCGAGTGTGCGGTGGCCCTGCTGGAAGACCGCGCGGACGTCCAGTACGGAATCGATATCCTCGCCGGCAGGCGTGTATTTCCTGACCGGCGACATGGGCGAACCCGCCAGGAAATCGCAAAGGGTCCCGAGGCGCGAACCCGCCCCGGCGCGATCCCCGGCGCCGGCGAAGGCGTAGAGGCGCCAGCGCCCGTCCGCCCTGGCCGCGTGGCCGAGCTGGACCGGCCTGGCATCCGCGAGCCGGATGACCGGGGCGGAATGGAAGCGCGCGCCGATCGCGAAACCTTGCGCCAGATGCTGGTGGGTCGCTTCGCCCGTGAGGACGGACGGGCGATAGCGGGTTGCCGTTCCCGCCGTATAACGCCCGTGCCTGACGAAATAGTCCTGGACCTCGGCCGGGTCGACGCCTTCGCCGTCCGGCGAGGATTTCAGCGGCGCGCTCAGCATCTTCGCCCATTCGCGATCGAAATCGATCAGCTCCTTGGCGATCGCCTGGCGTTCGGCCGAATAGCTGTGCAGCAGCTCGGGCGGGCAGCGCCCCTGAAGCACGGCCGCCAGTTTCCAGCCGAGATTGAAGGCGTCCTGCATGGAGACGTTCATGCCCTGGCCGGCCTTGGGGCTGTGGGTGTGGCAGGCGTCGCCGGCGATGAAGACGCGGGGCAGGCGCGTGGCGACGTCCGCCGCCAGCACGTCGTCGAACCTGTCTGTCAACCGCTGGCCGATCTCATAGACTGACCACCAGGCGACCTCCTTCACCTCGAGCGAATAGGGCCTGAGAATCCGCTGCGCCGCCGCGATCAGGTGGTCGACGGTGATGTTGCGGCCCGCCACCCGTTCGTTCTCGCTGAGCTTGTCGAGCTCCACATAGATGCGGACCAGGTAACCGCCCTCCCGCGGAATGAGGACGATGCTGCCTTCGTCCGCCGACTGGATCAGCGCCTTGAGGCGGATGTCGGGAAAGTCGGTGACCGCCAGCACGTCCATGACGCCCCAGGCCTGGTTGGCCGAATCGCCCCTGAGTTCCCGCCCGAGCGATCTTCGCACGGTGCTGCGCGCCCCGTCGCAGCCGACGACGTACCGCGCCCTGACGGTCTCCACCCGGCCTTCGTGCGGGGGATCGAGCCGCTCGAACCTGACGGTGACCGGATGGCCGGAGGCCTCGCCCCCGGATGTGGCCGGAGGATCGATCTCCAGATCGGTCAGGCGCCGCGCATAATGCGGCTCCAGCCGGCCCGGCGAGCGGCGCATGACGTCCAGGTAGAAATCATGCACCCGCGCCTGGTTGAGGATGACGTGGGGGAATTCCGAAAGCCCGTCCTCGACGTCCTGCACCCGGCCGTGGCGGATGATCCTTCCCCGCTCGCCGTCGTCCGGTTTCCAGAACGACGTCTCGTTCACCCAGTAGGATTCCTTCAGCACCCGTTCGGCAAACCCGAAGGCCTCGAACATTTCCAGCGTCCGGCAGGCGATGCCGTCCGCCTGCCCCAGTTGCAGCGGGCCGGGTTTCTGCTCGACGATGCAGGTCGAAATCCCCGGGAAGGCCGCCATCTGGGCCGCAAGCGTCAGGCCGGCAGGCCCGCAGCCTACGATCAGCACGTCGACCTCGCCGGGAAGGGAGCCCGAAGGCGCGCTTGCTTCCCCGGAAGGTTCGGAAACGCCCGGATCACCGGTCCGGAATCCGTTGAGATGGAATTGCATGGTTCTCCTCCGCATGTTGTGGCGGGCCTCCGGCCCGATGCCGGCTCCGGCCGATACCGTCCCGGGTTTCCCTTCCCGCATATCGACGGCCGGACCGCCTCGTGGTTTAAGTCCATGCGAGACCGCCCAAGGCAATTCGGCGGTCTCGGTAATTGATCAGTATGCTGATTATCAGTATACTGTCAAGCATGACGATATGCGCGGAGACGACGGTGAGGGACAACAATGACATGCCGGGGCATCTGGCCCGCCGGTTCCAGCAGATCGCGGTGGCGGTCTTCCATGCGGAGGCAGAGGCGGCCGGCTACGATCTGACCCCTGTTCAATATGCGGCGCTGGCGGCCATCAGCGCCAGTCCCGGGATCGACCAGGTGACGCTGGCGGGATTGATCGCCTACGACCGGACGACCATCACCGGCGTCGTGGACCGGCTGGTGCAGAAGGGGCTGATCGAGCGCCGCGCGAGCAGCCGCGACAGGCGCGCCCGCGAACTGCAGATCACCGGCGAGGGGCGGCGGACCCTTGAAGACATCGCGCCGGCCGTGGAGGCGGCGCAGCAGCTTCTGGTGCGGGGCCTGAGCGCCGGCGAGACGGAGGAGCTGATGCGGCTCCTGCGCAAGGCGATCGCCGCCGGCAACGAGCTCAGCCGGGCACCGCTGCGGGAGGTTGCGACGGAAGGTTCAAAGAACGGGTAGGCGGACTCGCCCCTTGGCGATCCCGATATTTTTGTTTCGGACGGGGCGCTGAAAGCTGCCTCGTAAGTATTAGTTTGGGTGACACCTCCCGGCGCCCCGTTCGGCGGTTTGTGCCCGCGACTGCGGTCCCTCTGCGATGACGGGGTTTGTGGGAACGGTGGCGTGTCCCTCCTGACCGGAGGGTGGCATGCACGCCCTCAGAC
>NZ_JBHMAA010000034.1:0-60887 GCF_042429745.1 Neorhizobium puerariae
GGCTGATTGCGACTATAATGCCGCCGGGTGGTCGGGTTCCACATGGCGCTTCCATTCAGGCTTCAAGACACCCGATTGGAATCATCAGCGGCCCGATCACTCAACCCCAATTCTCGGACAGGCTCTTAGCAGTACCCGGCCTTGGTTCGGCGCTGCGCAGGCTCTGACTGTTCTGGACGGCTTCATGCACTTTAAACATCCTGAAACAGCGAATGGCGCAAACCAGCATTCCTGATAGGAGTCTCCAAGTTGGCCAAGGCGCTGATCAATCGAAACGCTCATGGACTACTCCTTTCGTAGAACTGCAGCCTTTATTAATTCAATGTCTTCGCGCAATTGCGCTATCGATTGATGCAAGCCTGCAACGGTATTGGCTTGTTCATAAAGCTGATCTACGTGTTCTGACCTAGCCATCAGCTGCGCTTCAAGTTCGGCGATGCGTTTTACCGCGCCACCGTCGAGCAATTTCCTGCAGTTTTCGAGTTCGATAACCAACGTGTTGCGTTGCCGCCTGCCTTTACGCTGCTCCATAAGTGCAATTGACAACTGTTCGTCACGGCGTTGGAGTTTTTTACTCAACTCGGAAATCTCCTGACCCATATCGGTCAAAGAGGTTTCTAACCGACTTACAATCTCGGCATTCACTGAGCGGTTAGCTTCAGCGGCGGCTTTTTCGATCAGCGAATAGGTTTCCTGGGGTACCCGTATTGTATAGCGGGCGTAATCATCTTGCTTGGCCATCGGAACCCTTAAACACCAAATTGGTGAAAAAACCAATAGCGCCCCATTGCGCACTAATTTGGTGCATGATAACTTTCACCAAATTAGTGAAAGGGTAGATGATGAGCGACGTTCAGAAACAGTTTAAACTCAATATTCCAGATGACGTGAAGCGATGGCTGGCGGAGGAAGCTAGTAGGAACCTGCGCTCCCAAACCGCTGAAATCGTGCTGGCTCTCAAAGAGAAAATGAGACGGCAGACAGAAACGAAAAAAGCCGACGCTGCTTGAGACCCGCGTCGGCTTTTTCTGCATCCAGAGAAAGGATACCAAATGCAGAAGAACCTTACACCGATCGGCGGCGAGGGCGCAAGCCTTTCGCGCCGCACCTTCATCACCGCCGCCACCGCCAGCACCGCCGCAACATTGCCGGCCGTGGCGCTGGCGGCTGGTGAAGAAGTTTCCCACCAGCCGCTTTCCGAATTGCCGATCGAGCGCTTTGACCGCCATGCCGGCGAGCTTTCGGACGTGCTGAACGACTACCTCGACGGCCGATTTTATGCCTGCATCTATCCCTCGGCCAACGATTTATTCCACCACTACCCGGTGATCCTGAAAGAGATCGCGGCGGAGAGAGAGTTGCCGCTGGAGCAGCAGCTTGACGCCTGCATCGCCAGGCTCCGCAGTATCCTCTTACGGCTTCACCCCGGGTGTGATGACGTTTATGGCGGGTACCACGCCCACAGGAAGGGCTCCGGCGGGACGGTCTTTCTGGACGTTTCATGGCCAAGCGCCGAAGGCGGTGCTGCATGAGGGGCGTTGCACGGAAAACCGCGGCCAGGCATTCGACCATTGATCCTTTGGCCCAGGCTATTGCCGATTTCAGATCGGGTATGGCCAAATTTTGCGAGTTGCCGGATTTCGGGAATGGCAGGCAGCATGAAGACGCGATCGCGGCGACATATAGGCCGCCTCAGGATGCCCTTGAACGGTGGGAGCAACCGGCGACAACCAGGATCGCGGCGATTGAGGCCTTGCGCCTGGCTGACGAGGAAAAACGGGATCACGCCGATTCCAGGATTATAAAAGCCATGGTTCGCGCCTCTCTGAGGTTTTTCGAAACAGAGCCCCAGACGTCCGCAGATTGTGCGGGGGCCATCAGTCAGATCCATGACGCGATAGACTTTCTCACTGCGATCTGCATGGCGGCGGATGCCTTCGACGAAAATCACGCCAGCGCCATGAAAGTGGTCGGTGGCGCGGCTATCGATTGCTTGAATCTCGCGCTCGACGAGCTGCGCGAGATGGGGTGGCCGAGGAAGGTGGCGGCATGATCGCGCTTCAACGAAAACCAATCGAGGACGCGATCAAGGCGCTGCTTGCCGTTCTCGACATGATGGACGGCAATCCAGACGAGGAGGAGCCGGGAGATATGGAGCCCTCCCTCGGCTGGACCATCCACGGCGGCTTTGGCCTGATCTCCGCCGATGATCGCGAGATTGACGAGGTGGCGGCATGAAAATCGATCCCAACCTCGTCACAGACGATATGCCATTGCGCCTCAAGAAGGCGCTCGAGTTGGCCTTCCCGCACGGGGGAATGACGGTGAGCGGTCTTCGCACCGAAATCAGGAACGGCAACCTCGCGGCCGAGACGATCGCGGGGAAGCAATTCACGACGCTGAACCACATAAAGGCGATGAGGGCGAAATGCCGCGCAAATCAAAAGGGGTCCGCAAGTGGCTCCGCGAGCGAAAGGGACGAGCAGCCGTCTGGGTCATCCTCGACGGATCGGTTGAAGTCAGCACAGGATGCCTTGCAGACGATGTCGCTGGCGCTGATCGGGCGCTCGAAAAATACCTCGCTCAAAGACACAAGCCGGACTTCCACAAGGGTGATCCGGAAAGCGTAGCCGCGGCGGACGTCATGCTCTACTACGTCGAGGAGCATGCGCCGACCACGACGCACCCGGAGCTGATCGGTTTCCACATGCTGCCGCTCAACCAGTTCTTCGGCGACAAGGTCGTCGCGCAAGTCGATCCGAAAGCCTGCCGGGATTATGTGAAACAGCGGCAGTCGGGCGAGGTGGGGCGAAGGGCGGTCAAAGCGGCCACCGCCCGCCGCGAACTGGAAACGCTGCAGGCGGCGCTGAACTTCGCTCATGAGGAAAAGAAGCTCCTCTATCCGGTCAAGCTCAAGCTGCCGAAGAAATCGCCCGCGCGCGTTCGCTGGCTTTCCGAAGCGGAGGCGGTTCGCCTCCTGGCGGCGGCCTTGGGGTTCGTTCCGACTTATTCCGACGTCGCTACGCGGCAGCTCGAAGGCTGGCGCAGGTGGCACCGGCCGCAATATCACGTCGCCCGCTTCATCCTCATCGGGCTCTACACCGGCACCCGGCACGATGCGATCCTGAACCTACGGTGGGAACGGAACGCCGATGGCGGATGGCTCGATATCGAGCACGAGATCCTCTACCGCAAGGGAGACGGCCAGGCCGAGACGAACAAGCGGCGGCCGCCGGCTCGCATCCCATGGGTATTGGTTCGCCATCTTGCCCGCTGGCGGAAGCTCACCGCTCACGGGCCGATCGAATATCACGGCGACCTGATCGCTAAGCTGAAGACCGGCTTCAACAACGCCCGCGACCGGGCAGGGCTCGGCCGGGACGTCGTTCCGCATGTGCTGCGGCATACCTGCGCCACCTGGCTCCTCGACGAGGGCGAGACGATGTGGGACGTGGCAGGCTTCCTCGGCACCTCGGAAAAGGTGATCCGCGACACTTACGGGCATCATTCGACGGGCAGCAAAGAGGCCGCAAAAACGCGATTTCGTGGGCGAAACTTGGGCAAATGAACTTGGAAAGGAAATCGGGTTATGTCGTCAACCTCGCAAACGCCTGTGTTAGCAGGGAATCGGAATGGTGGGCGTGACAAGGATCGAACTTGTGACCCCTACGATGTCAACGTAGTGCTCTCCCGCTGAGCTACACGCCCATCCGATGGCGGCGCATAGACCATAGACTGATCGGGCCGTCAACTGGTTTTTGTGACGAAATGCGAAGCTTTTTTGAAGGCCCCGCATTTCCAGGCGTTTCAGGTCTCAGGCCGCGAGAAGCTTGTTCACTTCATCCACCAGATCGCGCAGGTGGAACGGTTTGGAGAGGACCTTGGCATCCTTCGGAGCCTTGGAATCGGAGTTGAGGGCGACGGCCGCAAACCCGGTGATGAACATCACCTTCAGGTCCGGGTCGAGCTCGGTGGCGCGGCGCGCCAGCTCGATGCCGTCCATTTCGGGCATGACGATGTCGGTCAGGAGCAGCGAGAACGGTTCCTCGCGCAGGCGGTCATAGGCGCTGGCGCCATTGTCGAAGGAAGCGACCTTGTAGCCCGCCTTTTCCAGCGCCTTCACCAGAAAGCGGCGCATGTCGTTGTCGTCTTCGGCGAGAAGGATTTTCTGAATCATCTCCGGGGACCGTCATCCAATGCAGATTTCAAGTGTTTTAGATGTCTCTCACACTGCCAAGATACGGTAAATATCCGTTTAATGGAGGCGGAAGAAGGGTTTGGTAGGATATAGAGCGACGAACGCCCATTTGGAACCATTCCGCTGCTACGAATTTTCGTCAGAATCACGGCAGAGGCCGTGGGAAATGACAAAAATCACGCCGCCCGGAGGCCGGCTTGAACCGGCCGTCCGCGTGATCAAAGGACCGGCCGCATGTAAGAGCTGCGGCACGTATCCTTCTCCTCGCGCAACCGCCCGGGTCGAGCCAGCAGAATTGGTTTCAAATGGACGTTCTACACACCCATCAGTATGGACTTCATGCCGGGCAACTGGCAACATGGGTGTCCGGACAAGTTCGTGACATGGTAAAGGCAGGATGGATTGCAACGCGGGCGATTATGAGCATTTCGAAGTAAGGGAGCCCGCCGCGCAGACTATCCCCTTCGTTTTCAACTCGCCGCATAGCGGCCGCCTCTATCCGCCTGCTTTCCTGGCCGACGCCAATCTCGACGCGCTTTCCATCCGCCGCTCGGCCGACCATTACGTGGACGAGCTTTTCGCCGATGCGCCGGAACTCGGAGCGCCCCTGCTGCTCGCCCATTTCCCGCGCGCCTATCTCGACGTGAACCGCGAGCCCTACGAACTCGACCCGCGCATGTTCGACGGGCCTCTGCCGCCCTTCGTTAACATCGGGTCCATGCGGGTGGCGGGCGGTCTCGGCACCATTCCGCGGATCGTGGCCGAGAACATGGAGATCTATCGCCGGCGGCTTTCCGTCGACGAGGGAATGTCCCGCATCGAGACCATTTACAAGCCCTACCATGCCTGCCTGAGAAAGCTGATCGCCCGCACCCACGCCCGCTTCGGGCTTGCCGTCCTGATCGACTGCCATTCGATGCCCGGCAATATCCGGCTGTCCGGCTCGGATATCCGGCCCGATTTCATCATCGGCGACCGGTACGGCACCAGCGCATCGGCCGAACTTTCCCGCGCCGCGCTGCACTTCCTGGATGGCATGGGCTTTTCGGCCGTGCGCAACAAGCCCTATGCCGGCGGGTTCATCACCGAGCACTACGGCCGGCCCGTCCGGGGCCTGCATGCGCTGCAGATCGAGGTCAACCGCTCCCTCTACGTGGACGAGGTGACGCTTGCCAAGAGGCCGGAATTTCCGATGATCGCGGCCGCGCTTTCCACCTTCATGCGGCAGATGGCCGACTTCGTCGTCGATTTTTCCGGCAGCAGCGGCGCGCTCGCGGCGGAATAGTTTCCCGGGCTTCCCACATTCAAGAAATGCCGGCGTCAGGCCCCAAGCTTCGTGCTTCAATGGATTCGGGCGTCCTTTGTGCGTCGGGAAGGGCGCATGATGCTCCACTGGCTTGCGAGCAAAAAAAACCGCGCCTGCGGGCGCGGCTAAGTCTAGGGAGGAAACACCCAAGGAGGGTATTTACAGTCAAAGACTGTGACCTGACGGTAGTATTGCACTGCACAAATGTCAAGCAATTATTTTGGTTGATTAAATTTGCGTCATTTTTAGGCGGAGTGATAAGATTTGCGGCAGTGGCCCGATCCGCTGGCGCCCACTGGGGAGGAAACCGGTTTCCTGTTTCCGGAAACATGATTAGAAGAAGTCTCCATCCACGAGGGATTTTCTCCGATGCTTCCCGACCGCAATTTCTTCTACGAACTTGCCGATGCCGCCAGGGCGGAGACGCTGCCGCGGTTCCGGACCGGAACCTATGTGACGAACAAGCTGGAGGGCGGGTTCGATCCGGTGACGGAGGGCGACCGGGCCGCCGAGACCGCGATCCGCTCGCTGATCACCGAGAAATTCCCCGCGCACGGTATTCTGGGCGAGGAGCATGAGAATGTCGGGCTCGACCGCGAGCATATCTGGGTGATCGACCCGATCGACGGAACGCGCGCCTTCATCTCCGGCCTGCCCGTCTGGGGTACGCTGATCGGCTTCCAGTCGAACGGCCGCGCCACGATGGGTCTCGTCGACCAGCCCTTCACCGGGGAGCGCTATTTCGCCGACGGGACGCGCTCCTGGTATCGCGGGCCGGATGGCGAGCGGCAGATTTCCACGCGCGACTGCAAAACGCTGGGCGACGCCATCCTGTTCACCACATCGCCGCATCTTTTCGCCGGCAGCGACAAATCCCGATACGAATCGGTCGAAAGCCGGGTGCGGCTCTTCCGTTACGGCTGCGATTGTTATGCCTATGCGCTGCTTGCTGCCGGCCATGTGGATCTCGTCGTCGAGAACGGGCTGAAGCCCTATGACGTAGGGGCGCTCATCCCGCTCATCGAACAGGCCGGTGGCGTCATCACCACCTGGGAGGGTGGCCGTCCGGAAGGTGGCGGCAGCATCGTCGCGGCCGGCAGCAAGGCTGTGCACGCGGAGGCATTGAAGCTGCTTTCGGGCGCGTGAGAAGGATCACGCGGCGGTTTCGGAGAGGCCGAAGCCGCCGTCCTGGCCGGGCATGAAGGCCTCGATCGCCGCCAGGACCTGCGCCCGGTAGATGTCCCTGTCCTGAAAAAGCTCATGACGCGCGCCGTTGATCGTGACGAGCTGGGCGGCGCGGAAGTTGCGCGACAGTTCCTCCTGCGCCCGGTAGGGCACGATGCGGTCGAGCATGGGGGCGAGGATCAGCGTCGGGATGGTGATCCGCGTCAGGTGGGACTGGTTCGAAACGCGGCGGGCGGCCTTGAACGTCTCGTGCAGCCAGCGGGCGGTCGGCGGGCCGATCGTCAGTTCCGGGTGGGCGGCGATGATATCCGCATTGCGCTGGAAGCGCCTGGTGTCGGAGGTGAGCGGATTGCCCTCGAAGGGGCGGCGGCTCTGGTCCTTGCCGAGCTGGATGCGTCCGAGCCCGGTCCAGTTCGCCGTGCCGGCGATGGTGCGGATGACGCCTTCCGGTACGCCCTGGCCGGACAGCGCGATATAGGGCGCCGCCAGCGCCATGCGGTGGATGCGGTTCGACAGCCGCGGCGCGGCCGAAAGCGCGATCAATGCTCCGGTCGAATGCCCGACCAGGAAGAAGGGCAGGCGGGCATCCGGCAGCACGATATGTTCGAGGAAGATTTCCAGATCCCGCTCGTAGTCCGAGAAGCGGCGCACATGTCCCTTGCGCGGCTTCTTCGTCAGGCGGTCCGAACCGCCCTGGCCGCGCAGGTCGAAAGTGGCGACCCAGAGGCCCATGGCGTTCAGGTCCCGGATGGTCTCGAAATATTTCTCGATGGACTCGTTGCGCCCCTGCATGAGCACGACCGTGCCGACGGCAGGGGAAATCCCGGAGCGGAACAGGCCGTAACGCAGCTTCGTGCCGCGATGGCCGGTGAAATAACCGGCCGTGCAGTTGTCCGGGGCCGGGTTGCCCGGGGTCGGATGGAGAAGGTCTTCCATGGATATTGCCGCGTCGGTCATGCCGATAGCGATAAGCGCGGGCGACGGCACGTCAAGGAAAAAGAAACCGGAACCGGCGGTTCAGGGATAACCGCGCGGTCCCGGTCGACAATGACTGAAGGGACGAATGACTTCGGGAGGCAGTCCTGCTTCCCTGGTTGTCTTTCTACAGGGGCGATCCTGAACCTTCCCCAAATCGCGCATTCATGTGCGGTTCACCCGTCCGGCCCGCCTGTCGCGGAGGTTTTTCGAAGGGCTTGAACCCGCAGGGGACAATTCCCATTTCAGGTTTGCGGACGCCGGCAAGGGTCCGCTGAAACGGGTCCGCCATCGCCATTTCGGGAGGCGGAGCCTCTTAAGAAAACCGCAACGTCGCTTCCCAAGGAGGACATCATGCGTCACGTCGATTTTTCCCCCCTCTACCGTTCCACCGTCGGTTTCGACCGCCTGTTCAATCTTCTCGACAGCCGTGGCCCCGCCGACCAGACGCCGAGCTATCCGCCCTACAACATCGAGCGGACCGGTGAGAACACCTATCGCATCACCATGGCAGTCGCCGGTTTCGACGAAAAGGAACTTTCGATCGAGGCCCATGCCCATGTGCTGACGGTGAAAGGTGAAAAGAGCGAAGACGAAACCGTCGGCCAGAACGAATATCTCTATCGCGGCATCGCCAAGCGCGCCTTCGAGCGCCGCTTCCAGCTCGCCGACCATGTCGAGGTCCAGTCCGCTTCGCTGAAGAACGGCCTGCTTCACATCGACCTTCTGCGGAACATCCCGGAAGCCATGAAGCCCCGTCGCATCGCGATCGCCGCCGAAGCCGGCGACACCGCAAAGCAGATCGAGGCCCAGATCGCCCCGCAGCAGATCAACTAAGCCTTTTTCAATCCTTCGACCTCCAGTCAAGGATAGCAAGCCAGCGCCCCTTCCTCCGCCGGGAAGGGGCGTTTCCATGTGTAATCAATTCGTTGCGGTCTTTTTCGGGCGACCGCCCTTGCGGCCATTCTCCCGCGCCGCCACGGCTTTCGCCGCCGAACTCACCTTGCCTCCTGTAGCGCCGAGCTGCGCGGCCATCCATCGCTTCGAGCCGAAAATACCTTGCAGAAGCGCGGGTACATAAACGTCAGCGTCCAGCTTCGGCCAATAGAGGCCAAGACCGGAAGGACTGATCTCGATCTCCTCGAGTTCCTTTGCGGACGCTTCGGAAAGCTCTTCGATCTTCCTGGCCGGGATCGCGACCTGCACATCCGTATTCAGGCCGATGACGATGCGGGACGAGCGCCGGTCATAGCGAGCGGAGACGGCATAACCCGCTTCCCGCTGCGCCTGCATGCGCCCTTCCGCAGCTTTCAGATCTTTTTCAGAAATCGCCATGATGTCTACTCCATGCCGCGCAGAGGACAGCCAATTCGGGCGTCAGCATTGCCTCGATGCGGCGTAGTTCTGCCAGTTTGAATCCGTAGCTTTCGCGCAACTCCAATGGCCCGCCGGGGCAATTGAGAAGGAACACCGCTTCGCCGCCGGCTCCTTTCACATGAACATGCGCTGGTCGATGATCATTCGGATAGATCACCACGCGCAGGCCAATGAAACGCAAAAGGGTCGGCATGACCCAATATAATAAAACCCAAGCGCTTTGGAAAGTGCCGGGGCGCGGGCGCAAGATGGCTGTCAGGCCGCAGCCGGGGCGGCTGCGGCTTCCTTTGCCTTCAGCCGGTTGGCGTATTTCTGGGCGATGACGGCGCAGGCCATGAGCTGGATCTGGTGGAAGAGCATCAGCGGCAGGACGATCGCGCCGATCGCGGAGGACTGGTTGGCGAAGATCGCGTTCGCCATGGGCACGCCGCTCGCCAGCGATTTCTTCGAACCGCAGAAGGTGATGGTGATCTCGTCCTCCTTGGAGAAGCCGAGCGCCCGGCTGCCGAACATGGTGAGGCACAGCACGAAGGCGAGCAGCGACATATCGATGACGATCACGATGGCGATATCCGCTGCCGAGAAGGTGCGCCAGAGCCCCTCCATCACCGCCTCGGAAAACGCGAGGTAGACGACCATGAGGATCGAACCGCGGTCGACGGGGGCGAGCAGTTTCTTGCGGGCGCGAATCCAGCCGCCGATCCAGGGCTGCAGGATCTGGCCGACGACGAACGGCGCCAGGAGCTGCAGCAGGATGCTTTCCAGCGCATTCCAGGAAAAGCCGCCTCCGCCGGTGGTGGAAAGCAGAAGGCCCGCCAGCAGCGGTGTGAGGAACATGCCGAAGATGTTCGAGCCGGAGGCGGCGCAGATCGCCGCCGGCACGTTGCCGCCCGCCATGGATGTGAAGGCGATCGAGGACTGGACGGTGGATGGCAGGACGCACAGGAAGAGGACGCCCATGTAAAGCGGCGATGGGAGGATGTCTTCGGGGACGAGGCCGATCGCCAGACCGAGCAGCGGGAAGACCGCAAAGGTCGTCAGCAGGATCGTCAGGTGCAGCCGCCAGTGAAGGATGCCCGCGACCACGACATCCCGGGAAAGCCGCGCGCCGTGCAGGAAAAAGAGCAGGCCGATGGCGATATCGGTCGCGACGCCGAACCATTCGGCCGCAGTTCCGTGGATCGGCAGGAGGGAAGCCAGCATGACGGTGCAGACGAGAAGGACCGTAAAGCGGTCCGGCAGGAAACGGTTCATGGGAGGAATTCCAAACGCGTGCTTTATGTGTTCCGTGCATGCCGTCTGCCGGAATCCGCCCGCCAGCGACGACATGCTTTATGCGAGGCGATCCTTCGCTTATCATGAAGCGGAATGCAAATACTAACAGTTATCACGAAAGTCGATGGCGATGTTGAACCTGACACATCTGAACAGTTTCGTCATGCTGCAGCAGACCGGCAGTTTCACGGAAACGGCGGTGCGGCTGGAGATCGGCCAGTCGACCGTGACGCAGCATATCCAGCGGCTTGAAAAAGCGCTCGGGCGGCAGCTCGTTTTCCGCGATACGCATCAGGTCAGGCTGACGGCGGAAGGCGAGGCATTGCTCGGTTATGCGCGCAGCATGCTGGATCTCAACGGCAAGGTGGCTTCGCTGTTCGGCGAGAGCCGGCTCAGGGGCCGCCTGAGGCTGGGCGTCTCGGAAGACGTGGTGGCCAACCGGCTGACCTCCATTCTCGAGGACTTCATCCGGCTCTACCCGCTGGTCGACCTGGAACTGACGGTGGCGCTCTCGGCCGTGCTCTACCAGATGCAGGATGCGGGCGATCTCGATCTGGTGCTGGCCAAGCGCCATATCGGCGAGACCCATGGCCGGCTTCTCTATCGCGAGCCCCTTGTCTGGCTGGCGCGCGACCCCGATCTGGTCCTGTCGCGCGGCGAGGCGTTGCCGCTGATCGCCTTCCCGCCGCCCAGCATCACGAGACGTGTGGCGCAGGAGGCGCTCGACCGCGGAAAGGTCGTCTGGCGGATCGTCTGCACCTGCGGCAGCCTCAGCGGTCTCACCGCCGCAGCCCGGGCCGGCATGGGCGTGCTCGTCCAGCCGCGCAGCATGGCGCCGGCAGGGCTGAAGGAAATCCCGGCCGGCCGGCTTCCGGTTCTCGAAGACGTGGAATTCGTGCTGGTTCCCCGGCGCGGCGCGGACGCTGCGCTCACGGAGGCGCTTTCGAGCCTGATCGCGGCGCAGATCGCGCCGCAGCGTCAAGTATAGGCATTGCAGAGGATCAGCCGGCCCCGCAGATCGACAGGAACTGGTCGACGTCTTCCCTGGTCGTTGCAAACGAGGTGACGAGGCGGATCAGCATTTCGTTGTCCCGTACCGGTTCCGGCATGTTGTGCGGCGCCGGCCAGTCGTAGAATTTCGCGCCCCTGGTTTCCGCCGCCTTGGCGGAGGCCTTGTCGAGCACGGCGAAGATCTCGTTGGAGGTCGTGTCCCATGCGAGCCGGGCGCTGTTCAGCGAGCGGATGCCGGCGCGCAGCCGGTCGGCCATGGCATTGGCGTGGCTCGCCATGCCGAGCCAGAGGTCGTCCTGCAGGTAGGCTTCGAATTGCGCGGAGATGAAACGGGTCTTCGAGAAGAGCTGGGCGGCGCGCTTGCGGATGAAGGCGAAATCCCTGGCGAGGTCCGGGTTGAAGAAGACGATCGCCTCGGCGCACCAGCAGCCGTTCTTCGTGCCGCCGAAGGAGAGGATGTCGACGCCGCGCTTCCAGGTCATCTCCGCCGGCGTGCAGCCGAGCGAGACCAGCGCATTGGCGAAGCGCGCGCCATCCATATGGACCGGCAGGCCGTTCGCCTTGGCCACGCCGGTGAGCGCATCGATCTCGTCGAGCGAGTAGATCGTGCCGCTTTCCGTCGCCTGGGTGAGCGTGACGGCGGCGGCGCGGCCGTGATGGACGTGGCCCTGCGGGAAGCCGGCAATGCGGGCGGCGAGCTTTTCCGGATCGATCTTGCCGCTCTCGCCCTCGACCGGAACCATGCGCATGGCGCTGAAGAAATCCGGCGCTCCGCATTCGTCCTCGATCACATGCGCTTCCGAATGGGCAAAGACGACGCCGCCGACGCGGGCGACGCTCGCCAGCGACAGGGAATTCGCCGCCGTGCCGGTCGAGACGAAAAAGACGGAGACGTCCCGTTCGAAGATCTCGTTGAACCGGGCCTCGACCGTCTTGTCGAGGTCGCTTGTGCCGTAGGCCGCTGCGAAACGGGTCGATTCCCGCGAGAGGCGTTCGTTGATGGCGGGATGGGCGCCGGCCCAGTTGTCGGAGGCAAAAAACATGGAAGACACCTTGAAGCACTGCGAAAGCGTCGCGAGATTAAGCCTTTTGACCTCGTAATCAACGAGAAAGGCGCCTTCGCCCGGCGGACCTATCCCGGTGGCAATCATTCGAATATTGCCAGGCGGTTCCGGTAATTAAATTGCGCGCTTACGCAACCTGGCGAAATCTCCTGTCGCGCCGCCACGGAATTTTCAAACTCCACCCTTGTTAAGCTTTCGCAACTGTGTCATAGAAAATGAGAATTAGGACAGAAGTGCTGTCCTAATTCCTGACTGGAGCGAGCGAGATTTCCTGCTCTTTCCCGCTGACGCCGATCCGGGTTATGCTGCGCTTGCTAAGGCTGCAGCTGACGCTGGAGCGGCGCCATCGCGTGAATCAGGGAATGGCGTGCGGCCTGTCATCCTGACGAGACAATTGAGAGCCACTTTGCCCGTTTTCCATAGACACGGAAGCGGCCGACAGGAGGAACGACGATGACGAAGATAATCTCCGAGATGTCCGGCGCCGGGGCGCCGATGTCCGCCGAGACGACCGCGCGCATTCCCTTTGTCGCCTCCGGCGTGCCGGCGCGTCAGGGTCTTTATGACCCGAAGAACGAGCACGACGCCTGCGGCGTCGGCTTCATCGCCCATATGAAGGGCAAGAAGTCGCACCAGATCGTCAAGGACGGGCTCTTCATCCTCGAAAACCTGACGCATCGCGGTGCCGTCGGCGCCGACCCGCTGATGGGCGACGGCGCGGGCATCCTGGTGCAGATCCCCGACCGTTTCTTCCGCGAGGAGATGGCGAAGCAGGGCGTCACCCTGCCGAAGGCCGGCGAATACGCCGTCGGACATTTCTTCCTGCCGCGCGATGCCGAGCAGATCGAGCACTTCAAGCAGGTGATCGTCGTGACGATCGCCGAAGAAGGTCAGCAGTTCCTCGGTTTCCGCGAGGTGCCGGTCGACAATGCCTCGCTCTCCAAGGCGCCGGATATCGCTGCGACCGAGCCTTATCACCTGCAGGTCTTCATCGGGGCCGGCCGCGACGCCGCGACGAACCTCGAATTCGAGCGCAAGCTCTTCCTCGTCCGCAAGGTGATCTCCAACCGCATCTACGACCAGTTCGGCGGCCAGGAAACCGGTTTCTATCCGGTTTCGCTGTCCTCCTCGACCATCGTCTACAAGGGCATGTTCCTGGCCTATCAGGTGGGAGCGTACTACAAGGACCTCTCGGACCCGCGTTTCGAGACGGCGGTGGCGCTTGTCCACCAGCGGTTCTCGACCAACACCTTCCCGTCCTGGAAGCTGGCGCACCCCTACCGCATGGTCGCCCATAACGGCGAGATCAACACGCTGCGCGGCAACGTCAACTGGATGGCGGCGCGCCAGGCGTCGGTCTCCTCGCCGCTTTTCGGCGAGGATATCTCCAAGCTCTGGCCGATCTCCTACGAGGGCCAGTCGGACACGGCCTGTTTCGACAACGCGCTCGAGTTCCTCGTGCGCGGCGGATATTCTCTTGCCCATGCGATGATGATGCTGATCCCGGAAGCATGGGCCGGCAACCATTCCATGTCGAAGGAGCGCAAGGCGTTCTACGAATATCACGCGGCCCTGATGGAGCCGTGGGATGGCCCGGCTGCCGTCTGTTTCACCGACGGCAAGCAGATCGGCGCGACGCTCGACCGCAACGGCCTGCGCCCGGCTCGTTACCTCGTCACCGACGACGACCGCGTCATCCTGGCTTCCGAGGCGGGAACCCTGCCGGTTCCGGAGACAAGCATCGTCAAGAAGTGGCGCCTGCAGCCGGGCAAGATGCTGCTGATCGACATGGAAAAGGGCCAGATCGTCTCCGACGAGGAGGTGAAGTCCGAGCTTGCGACCAAGCATCCCTATCGCAACTGGCTGGATCGCACCCAGCTCATCCTCGAGGACCTGAAGCCGGTGGAGCCGCGCGCGCTGCGTCGCGACGTGTCGCTGCTCGACCGCCAGCAGGCCTTCGGCTACACGAGCGAGGACACCAAGCTCCTGATGTCGCCGATGGCGACGACCGGCCAGGAAGCGATCGGCTCGATGGGCACCGATACGCCGATCTCGGCCATGTCGGCGAAGTCGAAGCTGCTTTACACCTATTTCAAGCAGAACTTCGCGCAGGTGACGAACCCGCCGATCGATCCGATCCGCGAGGAGCTCGTCATGAGCCTCGTGTCGTTCATCGGCCCGCGTCCGAACATCCTCGACCACGAGGGCATGGCGAATGCCAAGCGGCTGGAAGTGCGCCAGCCGATCCTGACCAATGGCGATCTCGAAAAAATCCGCTCGATCGGCCATACCGAGGACCGCTTCGACACCAAGACGCTCGATTTCACCTATGACATCGAGCGCGGCGCCGAAGGCATGCCGGAAATGCTCGACCGCCTCTGCGAGCGCGCGGAAGCGGCGGTCAAGGGCGGCTACAACATCATCGTGCTTTCCGACCGCCAGATCGGTCCGGACCGGATCGCCATTCCAGCGCTGCTCGCGACGGCGGCGGTGCACCATCACCTGATCCGCAAGGGGCTCCGCACCTCGGTCGGCCTCGTGGTGGAGAGCGGCGAGCCGCGCGAAATCCATCACTTCTGCTGTCTCGCCGGTTACGGCGCCGAGGCGATCAACCCCTATCTCGCCTTCGACACGCTGACCGACATGCACATGCGCGGCGAATTCCCCAAGGAAGTCGACGCCCAGGAAGTCGTCTACCGCTACATCAAGGCGGTCGGCAAGGGCATCCTCAAGGTCATGTCCAAGATGGGCATCTCGACCTACCAGTCCTATTGCGGCGCGCAGATCTTCGACGCGATCGGCCTGTCCTCGGACCTGGTCGAAAAGTATTTCTTCGGCACGGCCTCGAACATCGAAGGCGTCGGCCTCGAAGAGATCGCCCAGGAGACCGTGACCCGCCATCATGCGGCCTTCGGCAAGGACCCGGTTCTTGCCTCGACGCTCGATATCGGCGGCGAATATGCCTACCGCATGCGTGGCGAAAGCCACGCATGGACGCCGGATGCGGTCGCCTCGCTGCAGCATGCCGTGCGCGGCAACAGCCAGGAGCGCTACCGCGAATTCGCCGAGATGGTGAACGAGACGTCGTCCCGGATGAACACCATTCGTGGCCTGTTCAAGATCAGGTCGGCGGAAGCGCTCGGCCGCAAGCCGGTCTCCATCGATGATGTCGAGCCGGCGGCGGACATCGTCAAGCGCTTCTCGACGGGCGCCATGTCCTTCGGGTCGATTTCCCGCGAGGCGCATACGACGCTCGCGATCGCCATGAACCGGATCGGCGGCAAGTCGAACACCGGCGAGGGAGGCGAGGAAAGCGACCGCTACCTGGCCCTGCCGGACGGTTCGCAGAACCCGGAGCGCTCGGCGATCAAGCAGGTCGCCTCCGGCCGGTTCGGCGTCACGACCGAATATCTCGTGAACGCGGACATGCTGCAGATCAAGGTGGCGCAGGGTGCCAAGCCCGGCGAAGGCGGCCAGTTGCCCGGCCACAAGGTGGACGCGACGGTCGCCAAGACCCGTCACTCCACGCCGGGCGTCGGCCTCATCTCGCCGCCGCCGCACCATGACATCTATTCGATCGAAGACCTGGCGCAGCTCATCTTCGACCTGAAGAACGTCAACCCGGAGTCCGATATTTCCGTGAAGCTGGTTTCGGAAGTGGGCGTCGGCACGGTGGCCGCGGGCGTCGCCAAGGCGCGCGCCGACCACATCACCGTCGCGGGTTTCGACGGCGGCACGGGCGCGTCTCCGCTCACCTCGCTGAAGCATGCCGGCAGCCCCTGGGAAATCGGCCTTGCCGAAACCCAGCAGACGCTGGTGCTGAACGGGCTTCGTTCGCGTATCGCGCTGCAGGTCGACGGTGGCCTGAAGACCGGTCGCGACGTCATCATCGGGGCGCTGCTCGGGGCCGACGAATTCGGCTTCGCGACCGCGCCGCTGATCGCCGCCGGCTGCATCATGATGCGCAAGTGCCACCTGAATACCTGTCCGGTCGGCGTCGCGACGCAGGACCCGGTCCTGCGCAAGCGCTTCAAGGGCACGCCGGAACACGTCATCAACTACTTCTTCTTCGTGGCCGAGGAAGTGCGCGAGATCCTCGCCTCGCTCGGCTTCACCAGGCTCGACGACATCATCGGCATGTCCGAGCTTCTGGAGAAGGACGAGATGCTGGCGCACTGGAAGGCCAGGGGCCTCGACTTCACGAAGATCTTCCACAAGGTGGAGGCTCCGAAGGAGGCGACCTACTGGACGACCCGCCAGAAGCACCCGATCGACGACATTCTCGACCGCAAGCTGATCGAGAAGTCGCAGGCCGCGCTCGAAAGCAAGGAGCCGGTGGTCTTCGACGTGGCGATCAAGAACGTCGACCGTTCGGCCGGCGCCATGCTGTCGGGCGCGCTTGCCAAGCGGTGGGGCCACAAGGGTCTCAAGGACGATACGATCCATGTGACGCTCACCGGCACGGCCGGCCAGTCCTTCGGCGCGTTCCTGGCGCGCGGCATCACTTTCGATCTGGTGGGCGACGGCAACGACTATGTGGGCAAGGGCCTGTCCGGCGGCCGTATCATCGTGCGCCCGCCGGAGAGCTCGAAGCTCGTGGCGGAGAACTCGATCATCGTCGGCAACACCGTGCTCTACGGCGCGATCACCGGCGAATGCTACTTCCGCGGCGTGGCCGGCGAGCGGTTTGCCGTCCGCAACTCGGGTGCGATCGCCGTCGTCGAGGGCGTGGGTGACCACGGCTGCGAATACATGACGGGCGGCATCGTGGTCGTTCTCGGCGAAACCGGCCGTAACTTCGCGGCCGGCATGTCGGGCGGCGTCGCCTATGTGCTCGACGAGAGCGGCGATTTCGCCAAGCGCTGCAACATGGCGATGGTCGAACTCGAACCGGTTCCGGAAGAGGACGACATGCTGGAGAAGCTGCACCATCACGGCGGCGACCTCATGCACAAGGGACGCGTCGACGTTTCCGAGGACATGACGCGCCATGACGAGGAGCGCCTCTACCAGCTCATCTCCAACCACCTGCACTACACGGGCTCGGCCCGCGCCAAGGAAATCCTTGACCGCTGGAGCGAGTACCGGCCGAAATTCCGCAAGGTCATGCCGGTCGAATACCGCCGTGCGCTGGTGGAGATGGAGCGGATGCGGATGGGGATCGCGGCGGAGTGATTTCCACAATGCTGGCGCTGTGATATGCTGGGCGCATATCACAGCATTGGAGACGGAGATGAACGAGCATGTACACGAGCTGAAAGATGGTGACGTCACTGTCAGCGTCTTCAAAAACGGACGTAGCCGTGCCGTACGCATTCCGAAGGAGTTCGATCTTGAAGGAAACAAGGTGGTGATGGTTCTCCAGCCGGATGGATCGATCCTGATGAGGACGGCGGTAACGGCAGGCCTGATCGACTACCTGAAGCAGGCGGAAGCCTGGAGCGGTGATGATTTCGTAGCAGGCGACGATGGATTGGCGCCACTGCGAGAAATCGATCTCTGATGCGCTTCATGCTCGACACGAACATTGTCTCTGCAATCGTCCGTGATCCGCGAGGCAAGGTTCTGGAAAGGCTGCTGGATGTCGGCGAGGAGAATGTCTTCATCAGCATCATTACGCATGGCGAGATTTGGTACGGCGTCAAAAAGAATTGGTCGGAAGAGCTGGAGAGGAAAGTTTCCGCTGTCACTCGAAGATTATACGTGGCGCCGCTCTCACTACCGACCGACCAGCGTTATGCGGATGTCCGACTGGCGCTGAGACAGGGGCAGAACATTGGTCCTAATGACCTGTGGATCGCCGCCCACGCACTCGCTCTCGATGCGGTGTTGGTGACGGACAACGAAAGAGAGTTTTCCCGGGTGCCGGGATTGAAGATCGAGAACTGGCTGCGATAGGCAATAGGGCCGAAGGATATGAAGGTGCGCGTTGGTGCCGTTGTTCATCTGCTGCTGTCGTTGGCTATCGTAACCGCAGTCCCGACTGCAGTTTATCTGGTCAACGGGATGGCCGGGTTTGAATTCATCGCGCTGGGGGCGGCCTTGGGCCTTGCCTGCTGGTATTGGGGGCCTGTGGCTCTGTAGTTTAGACGTGAGGGTAGATCATTGGGCAAGGTAACGGGTTTCCTGGAAATCGACCGGCAGGTGGCGAAGTATCAGCCGGCCTCCGACCGCATCCGCCATTTCCGCGAATTCACGATCCCGATGTCGGACGCGGAAGTCACCAAGCAGGCGGCGCGCTGCATGGACTGTGGCATTCCCTATTGCCATGGCCCGACCGGCTGTCCGGTTCACAACCAGATTCCGGACTGGAACGACCTCGTCTACAACAACAAGTGGGAGGAGGCGATCCGTAACCTCCATTCCACCAACAACTTCCCGGAATTCACCGGCCGCGTCTGCCCCGCACCCTGCGAAGAAGCCTGCACGCTGAACCTCGAGGATGCGCCGGTCGCCATCAAGACCGTCGAGCAGGCGCTTGCCGACAAGGCCTATGAGCTCGGGTTCATCGCGCCGCAGCCGGCGACGGTCCACACCGGCAAGAAGGTCGCCATCGTCGGCTCCGGCCCGGCCGGCATGGCGGCGGCCCAGCAGCTCGGCCGCGCCGGCCACGACGTGCATGTCTACGAGCGCGAGTCGAAGCCCGGCGGCCTGCTGCGCTACGGCATTCCGGACTTCAAGATGGAGAAGAACTTCATCGACCGCCGCGTCGAGCAGATGAAGGGCGAGGGCGTCACGTTCCATACCGGCGTCAATGTCGGGGTCGACATGCCGGTCGAAAAGCTGATCGCCGATCACGACGCCGTGCTTTATTGCGGCGGTTCGGAAACCCCGCGTCCGGCCGGCATTCCCGGAGCCGACCTGCATGGTGTCTATGACGCGATGCCCTATCTGGTGCAGCAGAACCGCCGCATCGGCCGCGAGAACATCGACAGCGTCGCGTGGCCGTCCGATCCGATCCTTGCTGGCGCCAAGCATGTCGTCGTCGTCGGCGGCGGCGACACGGCGTCCGACTGCGTCGGCACGGCCTTCCGCCAGGGCGCCGTCAAGGTGACCCAGCTCGACATCCGCCCGCAGCCGCCGGAAAAGGAAGACAAGCTTGCCGTCTGGCCGTTCTGGGCCACGAAGATGCGCACCTCGTCGTCCCAGGCGGAGGGCGCGGTGCGCGAGTTCCAGGTGGCGACGCTCGAGTTCGTCGGCGAGGACGGCCAGCTCACCGGTGTCCGTTGCTGCGAAGTCGACGAGCGCCGCAAGCCGATCGCCGGCACGGAATTCATCATCAAGGCGGACCTCGCCTTCATCGCCATCGGCTTCTCCGGCCCGCTGAAGGAAGGCGTGCTGACGGAACTCGACGGCAAGCTTGATGTCAACGTAGACCGCCGCGGCTCGACCAATGTCGTCGCCAACGAGCGCGACTACAAGACCTCGGTCGACAAGCTCTGGACGGCGGGCGACGTGCGCCGCGGCCAGTCGCTGGTGGTCTGGGCGATCCGCGAGGGCCGGCAGGCGGCACGCGCGATCGACGAGGCCCTGATGGGAAGCTCCGTTCTGCCGCGGTAAACGCGTCGTTCCCGGCGCGGGTTGGCTGGATCTCCAAACGGTGAGACAGCCAGCTCCTCCAAAGCCGGAACATGAAGCCCCGGCTGTGCCTGCAAGAAGAGGCGGCGGCCGGACGAGAGGCTCCGGATCAGCTTACCGCGTCGCCGATCCGGCGGCCGGCACCCGGTAATCGTCGATGCGGCCGGTGGGGGCGGGGGGAAGTTCTCCGCGCTTGACCAGCCTGTCGCGCGGCGTTTCCACCGCAACGGCGGGGAGCGGAGCGGCTCCGAGCAGGTCCTTGCCGCCGTCGAGCTCCGGGTCGGAAAGACTGATCGGATGCGCCGGAACCGTCTGGCCAGCGGCGTTCGGGAGCGTCGAAAGCGGCGGCAGGTTGCTGCCGTCGAGCTTGACCAGATCGGGGCTTGCCATGTCGCCCACATGTCGGCGCACGAATTTTTCCACGTAGAAGGCAAGCTTCTGCTTGCCGGCCTTGGTGAAGGTGATGCCGTCCGAGCCGCGCAGGCGCACCTGCTGGCCGTTGACGTCCGAGCCGGTGATGACGAACTTGCCGTCCTCGTCCACGAAGCCTTCCCAGATATCCACGAATTCTCCGCCGGCCTTTTCCGTCTGGTTCCGGTAGATGGCGTTGAGGGTCACCGCGTCGGCCATCATCGAGGGTGACTGGAACGAAGGCAGGCCGACCCAGAGCAGCGGCAGCTTGCGGGAGGTGACGATGCCGGCCAGCTCGGCCACGCGCGTCTCGTATTCCTTGAACCACGCGTCGCTTCGGAATTTTTCCTTTGCGTCGCCGGTCGTCATCTGCTGGCGGTCGTTGGCGCCGATCATCACCACGACGACGGCGGGTTTCGCCTCGTCCAGCATGAGGGGAAGTTCCCGCGGCCAGTCGAAATGATCCTGCCGGACGAGCCCGGACGAACCGTCGCTGCGCTGGCTGACGGCCACTCCGGGAGACGTCGCGAACGCGTTTTCCAGCTCGCCGCCGAGGCCGCCGGCCATGAAGTCCCCGATCACCAGGATCTGCTTGGCATTCTCAAGCTTGGCGACGGGTTCCGGGGCAGGGGGCACGACGGGCTGCTGGGCGCGCGGCGGCGCAGCCCGCCCGGGCGCGGTCCGGTTGCGCGGCGGACGGGCGGGGACGTCGACGATCGAACCGTTGCGATCATAGCGGCGACGGGGTGCGCGCTGATAGGGGTCGTAGCGTTCGTAACGCTCGTAACGCGGTCCGCCGAACAGAAGGTCGAAGAGGTTACGGCGCGGTGCGGGCTCCTGAGCCGAAGCCGGAGGTGTTCCGGCCGGCACGGCGAGCACCAGGGCAAGGAGGAATACGCCCAGGCGAGCCCAAATCCGTTGTCCGCCGATATTCTGCAAAGCCTTCATGTCTTTGACGCCTTACGCATCCACAGGCGTTTATTTCGAGAAACGATGTGGGGCGCGATGCCCGCTTGTCAACGCAAAGCTTCGAGAAGTTGCCGTGACGGCTCGCCGCTCTGCTGCATGCCGAGCCGTTTCTGGATCGCGGAGATGGCGGCCTTCGAGCCGGAGCCGAAGTTCCCGTCGACCTCGCCGTCGTAATAGCCGAGCTCCTTCATGCGCGTCTGCAGTTCGAACTTCTGCCTGATGTCGAGCGTGCCGTTCGGCCGGGGCCATGCCTGCTGCACGCCACCGTAGCCGGCGATCTCGTCGGCCAGCAGTCCGACCGCCAGCGCATAGCTGTCTGCGGCATTGTAGCGCTTCACCACGAAGAAGTTCTTGAGCATGAGGAAGGCCGGCCCGTTCTCGCCTGCCATCAGCTTCAGCGTGGCGCGGTCGGCGCCGCGGGGGAAATTCTTGCCGTTGGCGCGGGCAAAGCCGAGTTTTGCCCATTCGGCGAGCGTCCTGGTCTGGCCCTCGTAGCGCGCGCCATTGGCGGGAAGTGCGGTTTCGTAGCCCCAGGTCTTGCCCGTGGTCCAGCCGTTCTTGGCGAGCAGGTTGGCGGAGGTGGCGAGCGCATCCGGCACGGAGTGCCAGATGTCCCGCTTGCCGTTGCCGTCCGCATCGATGGCGTAGAGCAGGTAGCTCGTGGGGATGAACTGCGTATGGCCCATGGCGCCTGCCCAGGAGCCGGTGAGCTGCTTCGGCGTCACATCGCCCGACTGGAGGATCTTCAGGGCGGCGATGAGCTGCGTGCGCGCATATTTCGAGCGGCTCGAATCGCCCCAGGCCAGTGTCGCCAGCGCCTGCGGAACGTGGTGCAGGCGATCGGGCTTTTCCAGAACCGCGCCGTAATTGGATTCCATCGACCAGATGGCGAGAAGGATGTTCTTGTCGACGCCGAAATGTCGTTCCAGTGCGTTCAGCGTGGAACCGTATTTGGCGGCCATCTCGCGGCCGATGCGCACTGTGTAGGGGTTGACGCGGGAATCGAGATAGTCCCAAATCTTCGACTTGAACTCAGGCTGATAGGCCGCCTTTTCGAGCACGTCCCGGTCCGGCTCGGTAATGCCGGCAAAGGCTTTCTCGTAGGTGGAACGGGTGATGCCGCTCCTGGCCGCGGTGTCGTAGAATTTTACGATCCACGCCTTGAAACCGGCATCGGCCTGGGCATCTATCGGCATTGTCGCCGTGGCCAGTCCGGCGAACAGGGAGAAAGCGAGCCCGCGCAGGAGGTTGGTGCGAAATGTCTTCATCGGCAGTCGTGTCCATTCTTCTTCTTAACCAAGCCCGAAGGCGAGAGTGGCATGCGGCTTAACGATGTAATAACAGAATAGGGTCAACAAATTCTTTACCATGGAAATCCGATCGGCGGCAGTCTTTGCGAAACGGTAGCAATTCGCGGATAGACGCCAGGAATGGCACAACTCGCACAATGATGTGCTTTCAGGAGGCACGAGTGGCACAACAAAAAAAGATCCGTAAGGCAGTCTTTCCGGTAGCAGGTCTGGGTACGCGCTTCCTGCCCGCAACCAAGGCCGTGCCGAAGGAAATGCTGACGGTGGTCGACAAGCCCGTCATCCAGTATGTCGTGGATGAGGCGGCCGAAGCGGGGATCGAGCATTTCGTTTTCGTGACCGGCCGTGGCAAGGGCGTCATCGAAGATTATTTCGACATCCAGTACGAACTGGAACAGATGCTGCGCGAGCGCAACAAGAATGCCGAACTCACCCTGCTCGCCGGTCTTCTGCCGAAGGCGGGCACGGCGAGTTTCACGCGCCAGCAGGTGCCGCTCGGTCTCGGCCATGCGGTATGGTGCGCCCGCGACATCGTCGGTGACGAGCCTTTCGCCGTGCTTCTGCCGGACATGATCATGTCGGCGGAAAAGGGTTGCCTGAAGGGCATGGTCGAGCTTTATGCGCAGACCGGCGGCAACGTGCTCGCCGTGCAGGAATGCGATCCGGACCAGGCGCACAAATACGGCATCGTCGGGGTCGGCGCGGCTGTCGGCGATGGCTTCAAGATCACCCAGATGGTGGAAAAGCCCGCCAGGGGCACCGCGCCGTCCAATCTCTACATCAACGGCCGCTACATCCTGCAGCCCGAGATCTTCAAGATCCTGGAAACGCAGGAACGTGGCGCCGGCAATGAGATCCAGCTCACGGACGGCATGCTGACGCTTGCCAGGGACCAGGATTTCTCCGCCTACAAGTTCACCGGCGAGACCTATGACTGCGGCGCCAAGGACGGTTTCATTCTTGCAAACCTCGCCTTCGCGCTGCAACGCGCCGATATCCGTCCGGCAATCGAGGGGCCGCTCAAGGCGCTGATTTCGACGCTGAAGTAAGAAACGAAGCACTGTTTAAAAAAGAGCCCGGGCCAAGTGCCCGGGTTTTTGCTGGGGGTCAGCGTTTCAGCGTGAGGCCGACGCCTGCGCGGACGATGCTTTCATCCGATCCCCCGCCATCGGCACGCTCGTATTCCACGTCGCCGGTCAGGTCGAGATAGCGATTGATCGCCCAGGTGAGGCCCGCGCCGGCGACCCAGACGGTCTCGTCGCTGTTGCCGCTCGAAAAATCGCGGAGGGTCGAACCGCCGGTAAGCCGGGCTATGAGGTTGTCGCGCATCTCGTGGGCAAGCCCGGCGGTGAGCTGGTATTCCACCCAGCCGCTTTCACCCGCGGTGGTCGAATCCTGCACCGTCGTGCGAAGGCCGAGATTGACGTTGGTGCCGCGCTGCGGCGACCAGGTCGCGTTGCCGTTGAAGGTGACCGCGCCGACCGATTTCAGGCGGCTGTCCTCGTAGTCGACGAATTCGTAGCCGGTGCCGATCTCGCCGCGCAGCTTTTCCCCCAGGTCGAATTCCACGCCCGTCCGGGCCGCATAACTTTGCGAGGACCGGGCGTAGCCGGAATTGTCGCGCTTCCGGTCGTAGAAGGTGTGGCCGGTCGCCACTTCCACATAAGGGATCAATGCGGGCGAAAGCTCGTAGCCGAGCCGCAGGCGGCCATCGATGCCCGTGTTGTTGCGATCCTTCATGCTGAGAACGGTGCCATCGGAAAGTTTGGCGTCGGTATAGCTCGCGCGGGAAAGATCGAGCGCGGCCGTGCCGCGAACCTTGCCAAAATCGCGCTCCACCGAGAGGCCGCCAGTGAACTCGTTGACGCCCGATTGGGTCGTGGCGCCGCCGATGGCATTCGGATCGTAATCGTCCTCGCGCGTGAATCTGTAGCCGCCGGTGACATGGGCAACCGTATCATCGGCAAGATCGAGCCGGAGATCGGCATTGATGTTGGCTTCCGGGCGTTCCCCCCGGTCGCCGCCGCTGATGTTCCGTTCGAACGTGCCTTCCCCGGTGACCGTCAGCGAATGGCGCGACCAGTCGGAGGAGAGGGTGCCGCGGATGGCGGTCGCCAGATAATCGCGCTGGGTCTTCGTTCCGCTGGAACGGGTGATTTCCGTATCGACGCTCTGGTTCACCGACGGGCGGAGAAGGAAGCTGCCGAGACGGATGCCGGTCGGATCGCCTGGTTCCCGCGGCTGTTCCTGTGCATCGATCGGCTCGGACCCGGGGTCCAGCGTCTGATCGTAAGGCTGGTTCAGATCCTCTTCGTAGGGAGGGTCGATACCGGCCGTCCGGCTGTTTCCCGGTATCGTACCGGTGGTGACGTTCGGATCGTTCCGGTTCGGGTCGCCGACGACGCCGGTGGCATTGATATCCGTCTGCGTCGCAACCGTGCTTCCCGGAACCGTTGCGGAGGACGCCGCCGCCGTGCCGGTCACGGTCGGCAGGGAGCCTTCCCGCGGTGGGAAAGGGCTTTGCGTCTGGGCGATGGCCGGCGAGACGAGGGCCGAGCAGGCAAACAGCAAGCCGACCGCCGTCCGGCGCCGCTCACGCGTCCTGCCTTTGCTCGTGGTGATCTTCATAGGCCTGCCTGGGCGATCGGAATGCTTACCCAAACGTAAAGCCATGTGGTTAACGTTTGGTTGAGCCTGCGTATCGTCCCGGGAAGATGGCGGCGATAGTGCAATGCAGGTGGACTTGGGAGATGAAAGGCGCTAAGGCTTCGTCATGATCAAGAGAGCTTTGCAACTTGTCGAACATGACGTCGTCGACTCTGCGTTAAGGACGATTTCCTTCGGGAAACAAGGGCTTAACGCACTGGAAGAAGCCCTTCAGAACGGTCTGGGCGAGAGTTTCCGCAAGGCGGTGGAAATTATAGGTAGCATCGATGGCCGGGTCGTCGTGACCGGCGTCGGCAAGAGCGGCCATATCGGCCGCAAGATCGCCGCAAGCCTTGCATCGACCGGCACGCCCGCCTTCTTCGTTCATCCGGTGGAAGCCAATCACGGCGATCTCGGCATGATCGCTGCGGGCGACGTGGTGCTCGCCCTTTCCTGGAGCGGGGAGACCGCGGAGTTGCAGGGTATCGTTTCGTTTACCCGGCGTTTTTCCATTCCGTTGATCGCGCTGACCTCTGGCGGGCTTTCGACGCTTGCCCGCGAGGCCGATGTCGTCCTGCTCCTGCCCAAGGAGCAGGAGGCCTGTCCGCACGGCCTGGCGCCGACCACGTCGACGCTGATGCAGCTCGCCATGGGGGATGCGCTCGCCGTCGCGCTTCTTGAAGCACGCGGCTTCTCGGCGACCGATTTCCGCGTCTATCATCCGGGCGGCAAGCTCGGCGCGATGCTCTCCCACGTCAGCGACCTGATGCATACCGGCGAGCGGCTTCCGCTGGTGAAGAAGGGCGTCTCCATGCCCGAGGCCATCCAGGAACTGTCGCACAAGCGTTTCGGCTGCGTCGGTGTGATCGATGACGACGGATGCCTTTGCGGTGTCGTCACCGATGGCGATATCGCCCGTCATCTCGATGTCAACCTGCGCGAGACGCTGGTCGACGACGTGATGACGACGAATCCGAAGACGGTCCGCAAGGAGACCCTTGCCACGGCCGCGATGGCGCTTCTCAACAAGCACAATATCGGCGCATTGCTCGTCGTTGACGAGGATCGCAAGCCGATCGGCATCGTGCATTTCCACGATCTGTTGCGCGTCGGCGTCGCCTGACGCCTGCAGTTTCAGGCGGTCTCGACGGTGAGATCGCGGCCGCTTGCGGCAACCACCTTCACGCGCGTACCGGCCGGCAGATCCGGCCCCATGACGGACCACCAGGTGTCGTCGAGGTGAATGCGGCCGCGCCCTTCCGTGATCGGTTCGCGAAGCGTCGCGGTGCGGCCGACCAGGCTTTCGCCGCGACGGTTCAGCAGAGGCTCGTCGCTTGCCTGGCCGCGGCCGGCGTAAAAGCGGCGGCCGGCAAGCGCGAAACCGATCGAGAGCAGGGCGAAGAGCAAGAGCTGGATCTGCCAGCTCCAGAACCCGGTCTCCCAGAGGGCCAGCGACAGCGCGCCGACGACGATCGCGGCGACCCCGATCCAGATCAGGAAAACGCCCGGTGCGGCGAGCTCGGCGGCGAGCAGGGCGAGACCGAGAATCCACCAGCTCCAGGGGCCGAGACCGCTCACGAGATCGTGGATCATGGCTCAGGTCTCGGATGGCGGTGTGAAGGGGCCGACGGTTGGCGTCGTGCGCGGAGCCAGAGGCGGGCGGGGGGCGACCGCAGGCCGGTGCGGCGCGCCCGGGGCAGGGCCATCCCCGAAGACCTCCTTGGCAATGGCGCCGATGCCGCCGAGAGAGCCGATGATGGAGGAGGCTTCGAGCGGCATCAGCACGATCTTGGCGTTGGTCGCCTTGCCGATTTCCACCAGCGCCTCGGTATATTTCTGCGCCACGAAATAGTTGATGGCCTGCACGTCGCCGGCGGCGATCGCCTGTGAGACGGCCTGCGTCGCCTTGGCTTCCGCTTCCGCCAGGCGCTCGCGCGCCTCCGCCTCCCGGAAGGCGGCTTCGCGTTCGCCTTCCGCCTGCAGCACCGCGGCCTGCTTGGCGCCCTCCGCGCGAAGGATCTGGGCGTTGCGGGCGCCTTCGGCTTCGAGAATCTGGGCGCGCTTTTCGCGCTCCGCTTTCATCTGCCGCGCCATGGATTCGACGAGGTCCGCCGGTGGCTGGATGTCCTTGATCTCGATGCGGGTGACCTTGATGCCCCAGGGGTGCACGGCCTCGTCCACGACCCGAAGGAGCCGCTCGTTGATGACGTCGCGATTGGAAAGCAGTTCATCGAGGTCCATCGAGCCCATGACCGAGCGGATATTGGTCATCGTGAGGTTCTGGATGGCGTTTTCCAGATTGGATATCTGGTAGGCGGCCTGGGCCGGATTGAGCACCTGATAGAACGCGACGGCATCGGCCGAAACGCTGGCGTTGTCCTTGGTGATGACCTCCTGCGTCGGAATGTCGAGCACCTGTTCCATGACGTTCATGCGGGCGCCGATGCGCTCGATGAAGGGCGTGATCAGGTTGAGGCCCGGTTCGAGCGTGCGCGTGTAGCGGCCGAAGCGTTCCACGGTGTAGCAAAAACCCTGCGGCACGGTCTTGATCCCGGCGAACAGGATCAGGATGGCCAGAATGACCGCTGCGATCACGACGATATCGAAGCCACCTAGAACCATGATTTTCCTCCGGCTTTCCTCTTGCGTGGCCTGATCCTATTCAACCGGGATGCGGTTCACAAGCAGGCCGGGGCATTCTAAAGGGAAGAACTGCAATACCGGTCGCAGCCTACCCGGTCAAAACAAGGATACCTGATCATGAAAACCATCGTCGTCTGCTCCGGCGGACTGGACTCCGTTTCCCTTGCACACAGGATTGCGGGGGAGCAAGAACTTCTCGGTCTTGTCTCGTTCGACTACGGCCAGCGGCATCGCAAGGAACTCGACTTCGCGGCCGCCTGCGCCGGAAGGCTCGGCGTCCCTCATCAGGTCGTCGACATGCGGACGATCGGCGGCGAGCTTTCCGGCTCGGCCCTGACCGACGACGTCGACGTGCCGGACGGGCATTATGCGGAGGAGACGATGCGCATCACGGTCGTGCCGAACCGCAATGCGATCATGCTTGCCGTCGCATTCGGCATCGCGGCGGCAAGGCAGGCGGAGGCGATAGCGATCGCCGTCCATGGCGGCGACCATTTCATCTATCCCGATTGCCGTCCGGGCTTCATCAATGCCTTCCAGACGATGCAGGACCATGCGCTCGACGGTTATGCGTCGGTGAAGCTGCTTGCCCCCTATGTCAACGGCTCCAAGGCGGAGATCGTCGCGGACGGCGCACGCCACGGCGTTCCATTCGCCGAGACATGGTCCTGCTACAAGGGCGGCGTGCGCCATTGCGGCCGCTGCGGAACCTGCGTCGAACGGCGGGAAGCTTTCCATCTCGCAGGCATCAATGATCCGACGGATTACGAGGATGCGGATTTCTGGAAGGCGGCGACCGAGGGGTTCAGGGCTGAAGAGGTGAGGTAGAGCCTCAAACCCAGCCCTGCAGTTCCCGGCGTACCACCTTTTCCAGCACGGTCATGCCGCCTTCGCTGTCGTTGAGGCAGGGGATGTGCGCGAATTTCTCGCCGCCATGGTGCAGGAAGGTCTCGGCCGCCTCGCCGGCGATTTCCTCCAGTGTTTCCAGGCAATCCGACACGAAGCCGGGATTCATCACCGCGATGCGTCTGACGCCCTGTTCGGCAAGTTTCTCAACCGTCTTGTCCGTGTAGGGCTGCAGCCATTCCTCCGGCCCGAAGCGGGACTGGAAGGTGAGCATGAAATTCCTGTCCGTCAGGCCGAGCGCGTCGCGCAGCAGACGGGCGGTGGTTTCGCACTGCTGGCGATAGGGATCGCCTTTTTCGGAATAGGAGATCGGGATGCCGTGGAAGGAGGCGAGCAGCATTTCCGGCTGCCAGTCGAGCGTCGAGAGCTTCTGCCGTACGGAGGCGGCGAGCGCCTCGATATAGGCCGGATCGCCGGGATAGGGGGGCACGGTGCGGACGGCCGGCTGCCAGCGCAGCTTCATCAGATGCTCGAAAGCCTTGTCGTTGACGGTCGCCGTCGTGGAGGCCGAGTATTGCGGATAGAGCGGGAAGACGAGGAGCTTGTCGCAGCCCCGTTCCTTCAGGGCATCGATGCGCGAGGCGATCGATGGCTGGCCGTAACGCATCGCCCAGTCGACCACGACGTTCGGCAGGTCCTTCAACCGCTCGGCCATCAGCTCGCCCTGGTTACGGGTGTAGGTGCGCAGGTAGCTTTCGTTCAGGTCCTTGTTCCAGATCGCCTCGTAGGCCTTGCCGACCTTCTGCGGCCGTTTGCTCAATACGATGCCATAGAGGATGGGATACCAGTAGAGCCGCGACCACTCGATCACCCGCCGGTCCGAGAGGAATTCCGCGAGATAGCGCCGCATCGGCCAGTAGTCGGTGCCGTCCGGCGTGCCGAGATTGACGAGCAGCACGCCGACTTTGCCGGAACTCGGCTGCAGGTGGCCGGTGGACATGGGATCGGATTGGGAAAGCATGGCCGCCTTTCAAGCTTGAGAAGCCCGGAATCGATATCTTTCCGGTCGCGTGCCGGTTATTTAGAAACAAAAACCGGTCCGGGAAAGCCCGGACCGGCATTTGAGAAGAGACAAATCGTCCAGTTCAAGCCGGCTTACTTCGCCGGCAGTTCCAGCTCCGCTCCGACATGGAGAAGGTTCGGGTGGCGCAGTCCGTTGGCCTTGGCGATCTTCGTCCATTCCGCACCGTTGCCATAGTGGCTTTCGGCGATCTTCCAGAGCGAGTCACCCTTGGCGACCGTATATTTGGCCGGGCCCGCCGGCTGAGGTGCAGCAGAGGCTGCCGGCGCGGGCGCGGCCGGTGCAGGGGCTGCGGGCGCGGCAGCGGTCTGCGACGGGGCCGGGGCCGCCGGCGCGGCAGGAGCCGCAGCCGTGGGAGCGGGCGCAGCGGGAGCGGCCGTTGCAGCCGGCGCCGGAGGAGCCGCCGGAGCGGGCTTCGGCGGCGGCGTGTAGCTTGCGGGCGTCAGGTCGGTGATGTGGCCGTCCGTATAGGGCTTGTAGGGATTGCGGGCGGCGATGAATTCGGCCGTGACGTCGGCGAGGTCCGGACCGTAGTCGTAGGCATTCTTGCCGCCGGTCTTGAAGACGGCATAGCCGTCGCCGCCGGCGCGCATGAAGTTGTTGGAGACGACGCCATAGGTCTTGGCGGGGTCGATCGGCACGAAGTTCCCGCCTTCCTTGACCTGCACGTCGCTGACCTTGGCTCCGGCCGGCTTCGACTTGTCGAAGGAATATTTCAGGCCGGACACCTGGGGGAAGCGACCGGCGCCGTCATCGATCTGGCTGACGCCGTTCTCCAGCGCCTTCACCACGTCGGCGCCGGTAAGCTGGAAGGTGGAGAGCGTGTTCTGGAAGGGCAGGACGCTGACGACTTCGCCCTGGGTCACTTCGCCTGCGTCGATCGAGGCGCGCAGGCCTCCGCCGTTCTGGATGGCGATCTGGATGCCCTGGTTCTTTACCCGGTCCAGCATGGCGTCGGTGACAAGGTTGCCCATCGAGCATTCCTTGGCACGGCAGGAACGGCGGTCGCCGTCGATGACGCCTTCCGAGGCGCCGACGACCTTCTTCTTCATGTCCTCGATCGGCTTCTTCAGCTCGACGATGCGGGCAGCGAGCGTCTGATCCGGCTGAAATGCCTTGTCGAGGAGGATCGGCTCGCCGTTGGCTTCCTTGACGACGCCGTTGTCGTCGAAAACGACCTTCATGTCGCCGAGATATTTCGAATATTGATAGGCCTGAACGACCGGAACCTTGTAGCCGCCCGGATTGTCGGACCAGGTCGGGTAGGGGCCGGCGGCATCCTTGGCGATGTTGGAAAGCAATGTATGGGTGTGGCCGCCGACGACCACGTCCACATCCGGAATCTTGGCGATGGCTTCCAGATCGCGCGGGTAGCCGACATGGGTCAGCGCGATGATCTTGTTGACGCCCTGCGCTTTCACCGCCTGCACGGCTTCGGTGATCTTGGCCACGTCGTCGGCGATCGTGATGTTCGGGCCGGGATTGGCGATTTCCGGCGTGTCGTTGGTGACGGCGCCGACGATGCCGACCTTCTGGCCGCCGATGTCGAGGACGATGAAGGGCTTGATGCGGTCGCCGATCTTGGCGGCGGCGGCCGGCACGACATTGGCGGTCACGACCGGGAACTGGATCTTGTCAAGGAAGGTGGCGAGCACGTCGTCGCTATCGTCGAACTCATGGTTGCCGACGGTCATGGCGTCGAACTTCATGGCGTTCAGCACTTCCGCTTCCGCGCCGCCCTTGTAGGTCGTGTAGAAGAGCGAGCCCTGGAAATTGTCGCCGCCGTTCAGCAGGATGACATTCTTGTTCTGGGCCTTCAGCGCGTCGCGGGTCTGGTTGATGGCGCTCAGCAGGCGGGCTGCGCCGCCAAAGCACTCGCCCTTGCCTTCATCTTCGGCAGAGCAGGTGGAATCGGTCTTGTTGATGGACTCGATACGCGAATGGAAGTCGTTGATGTGCAGGATATTGAGCTCGAAATCCGCGAGGGCCGCGCCGGTGGACAGGGCCAGAACCGAAACGGTCATCAGCCCCATTCTCAATCTCTTCGTCATCTGGTCTCTCTCCTTTTTATCGGCCGGCTGCCCGCCGCCCCATCTTGCCCGATTGTTCTACCGTTCCACCGTGACAATCGTTGTGCGGCGCATGGTTTCATCAAGAGAAGGTCGTTTCAAGGGAAATATGACAATCGTGCACATGGAGGACATCTCGCGGCAAACGCGAAAAACCCCGCCAAGGCGGGGTTCCGGAAAACGGATATGCGGATCGTTCAGCTACGCCGCGTGAGCGAGAACTGGGCGCCGCTGTCCTGCGTGCAGTTGAGCTGGCTGGGCGTCACGAGCGCGCAATTGACGCGCGACTGGGTCTTTCTCACCAGGGAAGTCATGTTGATCTCGACCAGCGTCGGCGAGAGGCTGACATAGGTGCCCGAGGCGAGAAGCGTGTTGCTGTCGCTGGAGCGGGTGTTGAACGTGCCGCCCTGGAACGAGGAGACGATGCCGTTCGGATCGACCCATTTGCCTTCCACGCCCCGCGGCTGGGCCGGAGGGAGCTGGGGTGGCGGAGGGGAAGATACGCAGGCGGTCAAGCCAGCGGCGGCGATGAGCGCAAGGCTCGCTTTCAGTTTCATCAATCTGTCTCCCGCGAATCGGTCCGTCCCTTGAGGCGCAAACATGCCGCCTGGAACTTATGTAACGCAAGATGTGGCCTTGAAAAGGCAAGAAGTTTCAACCCACAGAAAAACCGCCTGGGGTTTCCCGCAGGCGGTTTTTCGTGGTCTCAAGCGGTCAACGGACCAGGATGTTCCTGAATTGCCAGGGGTCCTTCTCGTCGATGTCTTCCGGGAAAAGGCCGGGGCGGCCGTCGAGCGGGGTCCAGTCGGTATAGTGACCTTCGACCGGGCCGAGATAGGGAAGCTGGACTTCCAGGCAGCGCTTGTAGTCGATCTCGTCGGCCTCGACGATGCCGGCGCCCGGGTTTTCCAGCGCCCAGACCATGCCGGCGAGGACGGCGGACGTCACCTGCAGGCCGGTGGCGTTCTGGTAGGGAGCGATGCGGCGGGTTTCCTCGACGGAGAGGCGCGAACCGTACCAGTAGGCGTTCTTTTCATGGCCGTAGAGCAGCACGCCGAGTTCGTCGATGCCGTCCTCCAGCTCGTCCTCGTCGAGGACGTGATGAACCGGCTGCGGATTGCCGCCGTTGCCGAACATCTCGTGCAGGGAAAGCACGGCGTCGTTGGCCGGATGGTAGGCATAGTGGCAGGTCGGGCGGAACGTGACTTCGCCGTCCTTGTCGCGCACCGTGAAATAATCGGCGATCGAGATCGACTCGTTGTGGGTGACGAGGAAGCCGTATTGCGCGCCGGGCGTCGGGCACCAGGAGCGGACGCGGGTGTTGGCGCCGGGTTGCTCCAGGTAGATCGCCGCCTTGTTGCCCTTCTTGTGCTGCTTGGCGTTCTTCGGCATCCATTCCTCATGGGTGCCCCAGCCGAGTTCGGCCGGCTGCAGGCCCTCGGAGATGAAGCCTTCCACCGACCAGGTGTTCCAGAAGACGTTGAGCGGCTTCGGATGCTTGGTGCGCTGGGTGTCGCGTTCGGCGATATGCACGCCCTTGACGCCGAGTTTCTTCATCAGCTTCGCCCAGCCTTCGCGGTCGTGCTGGTCCGGCTCCTCGAACTTCAGGCCGGTATCCCTGGCGAGGTTGACGAGCGCCTGCTTGACGAACCAGGAGACCATGCCGGGGTTGGCGCCGCAGGTGGAGACGGCCGTCGCGCCGCCCGGGTTCTTCGCCTTTTCCTTGCGCACGGTTTCACGCAGCGCGTAGTTGGTGCGGTCGGCATTCTTCATGTTCTTGTCGAAGTAGAAGCCGAGCCAGGGCTCGACGACCGTGTCGATGTAGAGAACGTCGAGCTTGCGGCACAGCTTCATGATGTCGAGCGAGCCGGTATCGACGGAAAGGTTGACGCAGAACCCCTGGCCGCCGCCGGCGGTCAGCAGCGGCTTCAGCAGGTCCTTGTAGTTGTCTTTGGTGACATATTCCTTGATATGCAGGACGCCGTGCTTCTTGAGGATGCCTGCTTCGTCGTCGCGCGGGTCGATCACGACCATCCGGCTCTTGTCGAACTTGAAGTGGCGTTCGATCAGCGGCAGGGTGCCGCGGCCGATCGAGCCGAAGCCGATCATCACGATCGGCCCGGTGATTTCGCCATACACCGGATAGCTGGTTTCCGACATTCTTTCTTTCTCCTAGGGATGGACGGCCTTGCTGCCGCTGCCACGCGTCTTCGGCGGTGAACGGATGAGATGCTGAAATGCAATTCGCGGCGCTCTAGATCATAAAATCCCGTCACAATAAAGAGCCTGTCGATTTTCGCGACGAAATGGGCCGGTTTATGCGGTAAAGGCGGATTTGCGTGGTGCGGCGACCCGTTTCGGCGATCCGCCACAGGATTCCGGGTGGCTGCCTGTCCTCCATGCCGTCCCGATGTGCCGTTTCAGGATCGGTTCAGGCCAAATTCACGCACTTGCAAAAATCGTCACCGGAGACTTGGAACATGCCGTAACAGCCCTAAAACAGTTCGCAGGTGCAATATGCGGGGGCGGTAAAGCGGATGGCGCTATTCAGCAGGGCCTTTTATGGGGTTGTCGGGGTGGTTGCAGCATTCAGGGCATTGGGTTCCAGAGACATGGCGTCGAGGATATGGACGCGTTTTTTCCCTTTTCAGCAGGAAGGCGTACAAAACCGGGTCGACTGGCGGATATGGGTTCTGTTCTGGGCGGTGGTTCTGATCGGCTGCACCATGGCCGTGGCAGCCGCCGCCGGGCCCAACGATTGCAATCTCGACCGCCTGCGACGCTATCCGATGAAAGAGATGCTCGGCAACCGCGTCATTCCGCTGCAATCGCCGGACATATTCTTTCCCGCGCCGGAGAAGAAACAGGGCTTCGACTTCGAATATATGCTGGATGCAGAGGGAGCCGCGGAATATAGGGCTGCGTTTTCCCGCGGCCTGCAGACTTTTCCGGCGGCCGAACGTCCGATCCTGACGCTGGCCGCGGCGGATCGCTGGACTTCGGCACCGGACGGCCTCCTCACCTTCTTCGTCTTGCGGGACGGGGTTCTCGTCGACGATCTGATCCAGGCGCTCGATGCGGAGGGGCTTGGCGCGCATGCCGCCTTGCTGCGGGAAGGAAAGACGCTTTTCGGCAGGGATTACGGCACGCAGAAGGAGCGCTACGACCGCTGGAGCGACGGAAGCGGCGGCATCAGGGATGCCGGGCTCGACTTCGCGCTCAAGGGTCTGTCGGAACGGTATCGGAAACTGCCCCGGCTTGCCGACGAAGCCGTCAAGCGGATTGCCGCGTCTGCGGAACTTGCGGCGATCTACGAGCCGCTTCGCGCAGGCGCTTCCGATGACGACAGGCTGCGTTTCCTGACAAGCGGGCTGTGGGCCTGCCTCAATCACTACGGCGAGCCGGAAGAGGTCGCGGCCCGCCTTTCCGGCCTGCCGGAACCCTACGCCCGGATCATCGTCGTCATGATCTTCGAAGCGGAGATGCTGAACGGCTCCGTCCACCAGCTCTTCTTCAACTCCTCCGGCGGGCTTGCTCCGGACGTCGTGACGGCGCTCAGGGCCTGGGGCCTGGAGACGCATGCGGATGCCGTCCAGAAAGGTATCGACATGTTCCCGTCACCCTATCCCCGGGAGTTGAACCGGCGGAGGGATTTCATGGCCCGTCAAGGCGACGCCTTCGACGAGGCGCTCTACGAACTGACCGGACCTGTGGACGACGGTGCCATGCACGACGCGATGATCCGCGTCGCCAAGGAGGCGGACATCCTGCCGAAGTGAGGGTGAAGTTTCCAGCGAAAACAGATGATCGGCCAGGGGTCGTGTTTCGCTCACCTATCCGAATACCCCTGCCTTGACGCCGGCTGCGGTGGAAGCCGGTTCCGCCTGCTCCGCGCTGCCGACGAGTTCGGCGGCGACGAGGCCGCGCAGCGAATTGCCGACGAAAAGCTTGCGGTTTCCGATGTCGGCAGGACGGAGGACCTGGCTGCGCGCTTTCCGCTCGCGGATCAGCTCCGCCCGCAACACGCCTGGCAGAAGCCCGCTGGTGAGCGGCGGCGTGAGCAACTGGCCGTCCGCCTCCTCGGCGAAGACGTTGGTGATCGTGCCTTCGCAGATTTCTCCGCGTTCGTTGAGGAGAAGGACCTCGTCGGCCTCTTCCGGGGAGAATTCCGCGCGCGCCGCCTCGTAGGGCTCCCGGCGGGAGGTCTTGTGGCGAAACAGCGGATCGTCCGAGGGCAGGCGGGTATTGGCGACACGGACCCGCCATACGGTCCCGGCCGGGATCGGGGCGAAGGGCGTTGCGACGATTTCGATCTTGCCGCGATAGGTCATGGCGAGGCGGACCCGCATCGGGGCGTCGCCGCCGACCGCCGCTTCGAGCTGTTGCAGCGCATCCTGCGGCGGAGGGCGGAAGCCGAGGGCATCCGCCGACCGGTTGAGACGGCGCAGGTGCTGTTCCACCCGTACGAAGCCTGCGCCGGGTTCCCAGCGCATCGTTTCAATCAGCGAGAAATCCATTGATCGCCTACTGCAAACCTTGCCTTCAAGAGACACTCGTCATATTCGGCCTCCGCCTTCGAATCGAAGACGATGCCGCCACCCACATTGAAAACCGCCTTGCCGTCGTTGAAAAGCGTGATCGTGCGGATCGCCACCGAAAAACGCATCGGCCCGGCCGGATCGCAATAGCCGATCGCGCCGCAATAGACGTCGCGGCAATCCGCTTCCAGCGCCGCAAGGATCTGCATGGCCCACATTTTCGGGGCGCCCGTGATGGAGCCGCAGGGGAAAAGCGCCGCCAGGATTTCCGGCAGGCCGACCTCCGGCAGGAGCTTCGCCCGCACATGGCTCACAAGCTGGTGCAGGGTCGGATAGGTTTCGACCTCGAACAGTCTGGGCACCGACAGGGTGCCGACCTCGCTGACCAGCGAGATGTCGTTGCGCAGGAGATCGACGATCATCCGGTTCTCGGCCTGGGTCTTCTCGTCGGCGAGCATCTCCTCGACGATCGCCGCGTCTTCCTGCGCGGTCGCGCCGCGCGGCGCCGTACCCTTCATCGGATGGGTTTCGATGAAGCGGTCGGCATCGACCGAGAAGAAGAGTTCCGGCGACCGTGACAGGATCACCGGGCCGCCGAAATCGATGAATGCGCCGTAGCGAACGGGCTGGCGCGACACCAGCGACCAGAAGGCCGCCAGCGGATCGCCCTGCCATCGGGCGGTGATCGGCATGGTCAGGTTCGCCTGGTAGCAGTCGCCCCGGCGCAGGTGCTCGTGCAGCCGGCCGAAGCGTTCCCGATAGGTCGGCAGATCCCAGGCGGCGCGCGGCTCTGTGAGGAAGGAGGCGTCGCTCGCCGGGCGGGGCGGCAAGGCGAGCGGATGCTCGTGGCCGGCCGGCGCGTCGAATATGCCCATGGCAACCAGGGGCGTCGGCCGGCCGGGCACGATCAGGGGGCGCAGCTTGTCCTCGAAGATGTGTCCCGCCTCATAGGAAATGTAGCCCGCGATCCAGCGGCCGGCGCGGCGAGCCTCTTCCAGCCGCCGAAGCGCCGGCAGGATTTCGTCGGCCGCATGCGCAAGGACGATCTCCCGTGGCCGGTCGAAAACGAGGCTCCGGCCGGCGGGATCGTCGCGAAAGAGGGCATAAGGCTCCCTCCTCTTTCCATCTGAGTGCTTCAAGCCCGGTCCAGAGCCTCCAGCTCGTCGATCAGGCTTTCGATCATCGACAGGCCCTTCGACCAGAAGGACGGGTCGGTCGCATCGAGGCCGAAGGGTTTCAGAAGCTCCGAATGATGCTTGGTGCCGCCGGCCTTCAGCAGTTCGAAATACTTCTGCTGGAAGCCCGGCGCGGCCTGTCCGTAGACCGCATAGAGGGAGTTCACCAGGCAATCGCCGAAGGCATAGGCATAGACATAGAAGGGCGAATGGATGAAATGGGGGATGTAGGTCCACCACGTCTCGTAGCCTTCCGAGATCCTGATGGCGGGACCGAGGCTTTCGCCCTGCACGGACAGCCACAGCTCGCCGATCTGCCCGGCGGTCAGCTCCCCCTCCTTGCGGGCGGTGTGGACCTTGCGCTCGAACTGGTAGAAGGCGATCTGCCGCACCACCGTGTTGATCATGTCCTCGACCTTCTGCGCGAGCATGGCCTTGCGCTCGCGCTTGTCCTTCGTCTTTTCGAGGAGCGCGCGGAAGGTCAGCATTTCGCCGAAGACGGAAGCGGTCTCGGCAAGCGTGAGCGGCGTCTGGCACATCAGCGCGCCCTGGCCGCCGGCGAGCACCTGGTGCACGCCGTGGCCGAGTTCGTGGGCGAGCGTCATCACGTCGCGCGGCTTGCCCATGTAGTTGACGAGAACATAGGGATGGGCGGAGGGGACCACCGGATGGGCGAAGGCGCCCGGCGCCTTGCCGGGGCGAACCGGGGCGTCGATCCATTCCTCGTCGAAGAAGCGACCGGCGATCTCGGCCATTTCCGGCGCGAAATTGCCATAGGCGGAGAGGACGGTTTCCCTGGCGTCGGACCAGGGGATGAGCGCCGTCGGGGTTTCCGGTAGCGGCGCGTTGCGGTCCCAGAAGTTCAGCTGTTCCATGCCCAGCCACTTCGCCTTCATTGCATAATAGCGGTGCGACAGGCGCGGATAGGCATCTTTCACCGCGGCGGCCAGCGCGTCGACGACGTCACGCTCGACGCGGTTTGCGAGATGGCGGCTGTCGGCGATGTCCTCGAAACCGCGCCAGCGGTCGGAAATCTCCTTGTCCTTGGCAAGGGTATTGGTGATGAGCGTGAAGACGCGCAGATTTTCGCCGAATGTCTTCGAGAGGGCCGCGGCCGCCTTGGCGCGGACCTCCGGTTGGGGTTCCTGCAGCATGTTGAGGGTGATTTCGAGCGGCTGCTTCTTTCCGTCCACCTCGAAGCGCAGTTCCGCCATGGTCTCGTCGAAGAGGCGGTTGAAGGCTGCCGCGCTGGTCATCGACTTTTCGAGGAAGAGCTGTTCGAGCTTGTCTTCAAGCTGGAAAGGCTTGTCCTTCCTGAGATCGACGATCCAGGGGCGGTAGTGGCCGGCGGCCGGATCGCGGTCCATGCAGGCATCCATGTCCCTGTCGTCCACGCGGTTCAGTTCCAGCGCGAAGAAAAGGAGATGTGAGGAAAGGTCGGTCAGCTTCGCCTGCACGTCGCCGTAGAACTTGCCGTTGGCGGGGTTCGAGGTGTCGGAGAAATAGGTGAGGCCGGCAAAGGAGCCCAGCTTGCCGAGCAGGTCGTCCAGCGCCTCGTATTCCTTCAGGGCCTCGCCGATGCCGCCCGCGCCGGTCTTGGCGGCGGCCTCCGCCAGCTTGCCCTTCCACTTCGCCTCGAAGGCGAGCGACAGCTTTTCGGCCTTTTCCACGTCGGCCGTGAAGGCTGTCGAATCCCTGGCCGGATAGAGGTCGGACAGTTTCCAGGCCGGCAGAAGGCCTAGTGCCGGATCGGATACGGCCGCGCCCGAGGCGGTCGCGGCTGGGATTTCACGGTGCGCGGTTGCGGGAGTTTTCATCGCCTTGTCCTCTGACGTTTTTCGATCCGGTCGGTAAGTGTTTGTTTTCCCCGCCGTCGATTAAAATGCAAGCTTTTCTCAAAAGGGGATGTTCAAGCCTTTCTGGCACAACCGGCAGCGTAAAAACCCGAAAGTGAAGCACGATGACCGTTGCTGGGAGCCCGAGCATGACTGCGCAAATCCTTGTTGTGGATGATGATCCGATTCAGCGTCGCCTGTTGAAGAATGCCGTGGAGCGTTATGGACACGCCGCGCATCTTGCCGAAAACGGGCTTGTCGCACTCGAGTTCCTGAAACGCACCGCAGTCGACATCAATGTCATAGTGCTCGACCTGATGATGCCGGAAATGGACGGCCTGACCTTCCTCGGCGCCATCCGCGAGTTTGGCATCGAAATCCCGGTGATCGTCCAGACGGGGCAGGGCAGCATTGATTCCGTCGTGCAGGCCATGCGGGCCGGCGCGTTCGATTTCGTCGTCAAGCCGGTTTCGCCGGAGCGTATCGCCGCTTCGATCGCCAATGCCCTGAAGCTCGACCAGAAGGAAACGAGGGCGCGCGCCGGCCGCCGCCACCGCACCGGAGGCGTCGGTTTCGGCGACATCGTCTCGGCGAGCCCGGACATGCTGCGCGTCATAGACCTCGCCCAGCGCGCCGCGCATTCGAATATTCCGGTCGTCCTCGAGGGCGAATCCGGCGTCGGCAAGGAAATGATCGCCCGCGCCATCCAGTCGAACGGCGACCGCGCCGGCAAGCCGTTCATCACCGTCAATTGCGGCGCCATCCCGCACAATCTGGTGGAAAGCATCCTTTTCGGCCACGAAAAGGGCGCGTTCACCGGCGCATCCGAAAAGCACACCGGCAAATTCGTGGAAGCCGACGGCGGCACGCTTTTCCTCGACGAGATCGGCGACCTGCCGCTCGAAGTGCAGGTGAAACTGCTGCGCGCCGTGCAGCAGGGCGAGATCGAGACCGTCGGCGCCGCCAAGGTCCAGAAGGTCAATGTGCGCCTTATCTCGGCCACCAACAAGGATCTGATCGAGGAAGTGCGCGCCGGCCGCTTCCGCGAAGATCTCTACTACCGTCTCAATGTCTTCCCGATCACCATTCCGGCGTTGCGTCGCCGCAAGGAGGACATTCCGCATCTCGCACGGGTCTTCGCCGAGCGGTTCTCGGTGGAGCAGAAGCTGCCGAGGCAGTTGAACGTCAGCGCCGGCGCACTTGCGCTTCTCACCGCCTATGACTGGCCGGGCAACATCCGCCAGCTCGAAAACGCGGTCTTCCGCGCGGTGGTGCTTGCCGGCGGCGACGAACTGACGGAAGCGGATTTCCCGCAGATCGCCGCGCAGGTCCCGGAATTCCGGTCGGCAGAACTTGCCGCGACCGCGGTTGCGCCTTCGCCTGCCGCCATCGCGGAACATGCCGTGCGGGAAGCGCTTGCCGAATCGCCCGTCTTTGCCAACAGCGAGCAGACGCGTGCAAAGCCCGATCCGAAGGCGATGCTTGCCGCCGCCTATCCCTCGGCCGAAAACATCATCATCAGCACCGACGAGGCGGGCGAGGTGAGGAAGCTGGCCGACGTGGAGGAGGAACTCATCCGTTTCGCGCTGAAATTCTATCGCGGCCAGATGAGCCAAGTCGCCCGAAAACTCGGCATCGGACGCTCGACTCTCTATCGGAAACTGAAGGATTACGGCATCGATCCCGACGATCCGCTGAAAGAGGCGGCATAAGCCTATTGTATTAGCAACCGTTAACCTCCGCGCAAGGATGTCCTGTCACCTTGTGTCAATCTCCTGTTAGCCAATTGTTGACTATACGGAGGAAGCTTGTACATGTGTGGCACATTTGCCATCGTGTGACCGCAATTGACAGTCATTTGAGGCGACGTGGGACGTTGTCGACAGGACGGGGATCGTTTTGCCGGATCAGTATGCAAAAGAAGCGCCTTCGGGTGAGAGGGTGCGCGGCGGCAAAGCCGCGCTTCTCAAATCTCTCGCCAAACGCGCTGCGGCGGTTGCCCTGCTGTTGATGGCGGCGCTGCCGGCTCTTTCCGTTTCCGCCAGAGAGGCGGCGGCGGAAGACAGAAGCCTGAAGCTTTACTTCATCCATACCGGCGAGAAGGCGGTCATCACCTTCAAGCGGAACGGCAGATACGACCAGAAAGGCCTCCAGCAGATCAACCAGTTCCTGCGCGACTGGCGCAGGGACCAGCCGACCCGGATGGACCCGCGGCTTTTCGACCTCGTGTGGGAGGTCTATCGCCGCTCGGGCGCCACGGACTACATCCACGTGGTCTCGGCGTTCCGCTCGCCCGAGACGAACGGCATGCTGCGTTCGCGCTCCCGCAACACGGGCGTCGCCAAGAACAGCCAGCACATGCTCGGCAAGGCCATGGACTTCTACATTCCCGGCGTGAAGCTCTCGACGCTGAGGGCGCTCGCCATGCAGATGCAGGTCGGCGGCGTCGGCTTTTATCCCAAGTCCGGTTCGCCCTTCGTGCATCTCGATGTCGGCGGCGTGAGGGCATGGCCGCGCATGACGCGACAGGAACTCGTGCAGATCTTCCCGAAGGGCAACACGATCCATCTTCCGGCCGACGGCAAGCCGCTGCCGGGTTATGAGCAGGCGCTTGCCGACTACAAGAAGCGCGTCAGCTCCGACTCCATCCAGATCGCCAGCACGGCGGGTGGTGGTTTCCGCAGCGACGGTTCCGAACGGAAGCGCCAGCCGAACCTTCTCGCCTTCCTGTTCGGCGGCGGCGGAGCCGACGAGGAAGAGGACAATGCGGAGGTCGAGGCCCCGGCTGCTGCCCAGCGCCCTGCGCCGGCCGCCAAGCCCCCGGCAGAACAGACCACGCCGGGTGTGATGGTCGCTTCCGCGCCGGTGCCGCAGCCGCAGGAGCAGCAGCAGGACATCGCCGCTCCGGTGCCGCTTTCGCGCCCGGCCTTCCGGTCTGACGCGCCGACCGGCGGGCTTGCGACGGCTCTCTATTCGCCGGCGCGCAATGCCGCCCAGGAGGCGCTTGCCATGCAGGCATCCGCTCCGGCCGCGGCACAGCCGCCGGCGGGCGAAACCTTTGCCGACCTTTCCGCCTACACCATTCCCGTTCCGACCCTGCTTGGGCCACGCGGCCTGAAGGGCGATGCGGAGAACGGCCTGATGACCGCCTCCGCCGGACCGCTGCCGGCGCTCGAGAACATGGCGTCGATCCCGCTGCCGGCCCATCGCCCGGTCGTTGCGACGGCTTCCGCCGTGCCTGCCACCTCGCCCAATGCAGGCGTGGCCAATGCGGGTGCGAAGGCGGACGAACAGCAGGAACTGACGCCTGAACTCGTCGCAGCGCTCGCCCGCAGCGTGGAATACCAGCGACCGACGCTGCCTTCCGCGCCGGTTCCCGCGCAACCGGCGGCTTCCGGCGTGCCTTCGCCGGCGCAGAGACCGGTCGCGACCGCCGCGGTTTCGCCGAAGGTCATCCAGTCTTCCGACGGCAAGGGCAGGCAGTTCGGTGATGGCTTCGATGCGCCGAAGGCGCCTGTCGCAGCCTCGGCCGGCGCACTGCCGGTCCCCAGCAAGGGCGGCCGCTCCGGGCGTCCGGGTTCCCAGTCGGCCGACAACGGCCTGACGGGCGACATGCTGGCGAAATGGGCGCTCAACAACAATCGGGCCGAATCCACGGCTTCCATGAAGGCGCCGCGCGTCGTCAGCCGCACGCTCAACAGCGAATATTCAGCCAGCTATTCCGGCGGCGGCTTCAAGCCGGTCGCCGCGACCGTGGCGATCGATCCGAACCGTTTCAGCGGGCCGGGCAACTGATCGTCGCGCTCCCGTGAAACGGTTAAAGAGCCGCGTCGATCGAGCGGCTCCATCTTTCCCCTTCATGAGACCTGAACGAGATTCGAATTTATCTTCGACCGGATAGTTTTTTGAAAAGGGCCGGGTCCTGATATGGCGGCGGCCGGAAGGATTTGAGGATTTCCTCATAATCCTGATGCTTTTGGCGGAAGTCGAGCGGGTGGTCGAGAAAAAGAGAACGCATCTATCGCAGGAAATGTCCGGCTTGATAGACGGTCTCGTCACGCTTCTTTCTGAAAAGAAAGCCGAGGATTGAAGACGCCCCCTTGAGGAGCGTCGTAACCTCCTCATTCCATGCCAAGTGCGGCCATATATGTCTGGAGGATGGACTCTTCCTCCAGTCTCTCGTTTGCGTCTTTTTTCCGTAGCCGAATGATCGTCTTCATGGCCTTGGTATCGTAGCCTCGGCCTTTGGCTTCCCCATATACGTCCTTGATATCGTCGCTGATCGAAGCCTTTTCCTCTTCAAGGCGCTCGATTCGCTCGATGAACTGCCGGAGTTCAGCCGCTGCAACGTTTTCCACAGTGGTTTCTTCTGCCATTCCTAGGTCCTGTTTTTGAGACCCATGAGCATCGGACATCTGGGCCTCCTGATCGTAGAAAATTTGAATGAGTGGTCGTCAACTGCCGAAAAGCCGACGGAAGGTCAAGACAAATCGGTCCCTCGATCAACCATGCGCGGGCTTGTTCATCTCGAATGCGGCTTTTTGAGCATCTGTGGCTTCCGCCTGATGGAGATTTTTCCACTCCTCATAGGGCATGCCGTAGACGATTTCGCGGGATGCGTCCTTCGAGAGATCGACGCCTGCGGCTTCGGCAGCCTCCCGATACCAGTTGGACAGGCAGTTGCGGCAGAAGCCGGCGAGATTCATCAGGTCGATGTTCTGGACATCGGTGCGTTCGCGCAGATGCCGGACGAGGCGGCGGAAGGCGGCGGCCTCGAATTCGGTCTGCTGTTCCTTCGTGAGTTCGGTCATGAAAGCCTCCTGCTTTCGCCTCACGCCGGATAGGGGCCGGTGCGCGACGGAAAGATCCTGTATTCATGCAATGTGGGGTCGGCATTGAGCGTCGTGAAGACCGGCGCCAGCCTTTCCGCCCAGGCGGCCATGCCAGCCTCGTCGCCGATCAGGTCCTGCCGGACTTCGAGGAGCGCATGCGGCGTGCCGGTCGTCATGCAGTGGCGGTACATGGTGTCGCCTTTCAGGGCGCCGTCATAAGGCTCATTGTCGCCGACGGTGATGTCGCCCGGCTGCCGCAGAAGTTCGAGGAACGGCAGGACGGCGCGGTGATCGCTATCCCAGAGCACCGCCGCGTGCCAGGGACGCGGCACGCCCTTCCAGAATGGCGTGAAGGAATGCAGCGACAGGACCAGCGGCGCGCGGCCGGCGGCGCCCGCCCTGGCGATCGTCCGTTCGACCGCCCGATGGTAGGGGCGATGATAGGCATTCAGGCGGAAATCCCATTCCTCCCGGGAGATCGGGTGATTGCCTGGAATGATCGCGCCGTCGGAAATCTTCATGACCAGCGTCGGGTCGTCCTCGCCGCGGTTCGGATCGATCAGCAGGCGCGAGAAGCAACCGAGCACGGCCGGCACGCCCAGCATGGCCGCAAGCCTGCGGGTCAGCCTTTCGATCCCGATATCGAAGGCGATATGGCGATGGAATGCGCTCTCGGGCAGGCCGAGGCCGCCATAGGCGCCGGGCAGGCGGTTCATGGCATGATCGGCCAGCAGAACCATGCCCTTGTCATAATCGCCTTCTATGATCTCGAAAGGTATGAAGTCCTGCATTTCTGTCGGAAAGTCGGGTGGTTTCGGAGAGGGGCGCGCAGATGCGTGTGATGACATGGGCAGACGCGTGGCGCAAGCCGGGTCCCGCCGGCGACCGGAGGGATTGGCGGCAGTAAGAGAACTAATCGATTAGACTTTCGTTGACTTTCAGACTATGCCGCGCGAAGAAAGTGCTTCACGAACAATCATGGAGTCCTGACGGGAACCGTGTCGAAAAAATCCCTCAAAGCCTATCTTCGTTCTCTCGTTTCCGCCCCGGCGCTCGCCGCCATGATCGCGACCGGCATACCGCTTTTCACGGCGGGTGCGGCGCATGCGGATTTTCGTGTTTGCAATGGTACGCAGAACCTTGTCGGCGTGGCGATCGGCTACCGTGCCGCCGAGGGCTGGACCACCGAAGGCTGGTGGCAGGTGCCTGCCTCCACCTGCGCCACGCTGATCGAGGGCGAGCTGCAGTCGCGCTACTATTATCTTTATGCCGAGGATGCGGCCCGCGGCGGCCGCTGGGCCGGTAATCTCAACATGTGCGTCGCGGAAAACGAGTTCAAGATCGTCGGCGTCAACGATTGTTTCGCCCGTGGTTTCCAGCGCATGGGCTTCAAGGAATATGACACGGGCCGTCAGGGAAGCTGGATGGTCCAGCTTTCGGATACGCCTGGCACACAAGAAGGCCAGAATTGATGAGGCGCTACCGCAAAGTTAAAATCCTCGCCACCCTCGGACCGGCGTCCTCCGAAGAGGGGATGATCGAGAAGCTCCACGAGGCGGGGGCCGATCTCTTCCGCATCAACATGAGCCATGCGAGCCATGATCTGATGCGCACGCTGATTTCGCGCATCCGCGCCGTCGAGGCGCGCTCCGGCAGGCCGATCGGCATCCTCTGCGACCTGCAGGGGCCGAAGTTGCGCGTCGGCAAGTTCGCCGCCGGCAAGGTCACGCTCACTCCCGGCCAGACCTTCACGCTCGACAATCGCGACGAACCGGGCGACGAAACGCGCGTTTTCCTGCCGCATCCGGAAATCCTCGAGGCCGTGAAGCCCGGGCACCGCCTGCTGATCGACGACGGCAAGCTGGCGCTGAAGGCCGAGAAGGCGGACGGCAAGAGCATCGTCTGCACGGTGATCGCCGGCACCAGCATTTCCGACCGCAAGGGCGTGAGCCTGCCCGATACCCTGCTCGGCGTCGGCGCGCTGACCGACAAGGACCGGATCGATCTCGACGCGGCGCTCGCGACCGGCGAGGTGGACTGGGTCGCGCTGTCCTTCGTGCAGCGCCCGGACGACCTTGCCGAGGTGCGCAAGATCGCCCGCGGCCGCGTCGGAGTCATGTCGAAGATCGAGAAGCCGCAGGCCCTGGAGCGGATCGACGAGATCATCGAGCTTTCCGATGCGCTGATGGTCGCCCGCGGCGATCTTGGCGTCGAAATGCCGATCGAGACCGTGCCCGGCATCCAGAAGCAACTCACCCGCGCCTGTCGGCGTGCCGGCAAGCCGGTCGTCGTGGCGACCCAGATGCTGGAATCGATGATTTCCTCGCCGGTGCCGACGCGCGCCGAGGTTTCTGACGTTTCGATCGCCGTCTTCGAAGGCGCGGACGCCATCATGCTCTCGGCGGAATCGGCCTCCGGCCAGTATCCGGTCGAGGCGGTCTCGATGATGGCCTCGATCGCCAGGGAGGTCGAGAAGGACCCGCTTTTCCCGAGCATCATCTATGCGCAGCGCGCCACCCCGGAGGCGACCGGGGCCGATGCGATTTCGCTTGCCGCGCGCCAGATCGCCGAGACGCTGCGACTTTCGGCCATCGTCACCTATACCTCGTCGGGCACGACGGGGCTGCGCGCTTCCCGCGAGCGTCCGGAAGTGCCGATCATCGCCCTGTCGCCGATCGTCCACACGGCGCGCCGCCTGTCGATCTGCTGGGGCATGCATTGCGTGGTCACGCAGGATGCGACCGATCTCGACGACATGGTCAACCGCGCCTGCCGGATCGTGGTGTCCGAAGGTTTCGGAAAGCCCGGCGACCGTATCATCATCTCGGCCGGCGTGCCGCTCGGCACGCCTGGCGCGACCAACATGCTGCGCATCGCCTATATCGGCTCGGACGGCCAGACGGGCATCTGAGCCGGAAACCGGACAAACAAAAACCGCCGGAGCGATCCGGCGGTTTTTCGTTGGGGCATAGCGCGGTCAGATGGTGATGCTGACGGCCGGCATGCTCGAAACGGTGCCGGACAGGGCATTCACCGCGGTATCGAGGCTCCGGGTATCCGGCACGGTAGCGAGGCCGTCCTTCTCCTCGCGCAGCCTGCGTGCGGCCTGTTCCAGCAAGGCCTTGATCTGGCGTGCGACGGCGCTGAATTCCGTGGCCGTCCTGATGTCGCCGGAGGAAAGCTTCGGCTGGCTGGACGACGTGTCGCCATCCATCACGTCCCGATAGGCCTGTTCGGCCTGCGAATAGGACCTGTTCCCGTCGGCGGTGCCTTCCGCGGCAGCCTGTGTCCCACCGTCGGATGCATCGGCGTCGCCGGTTCCGGAAGATTGCGCCGCACCTGCCGTGAGATTCGTTGCAGCGGTACTGCCTCCCGTCACGGCATCGGAGAATTCACGGGCCGCCGCCGCCACCACGACGCCGAGCATTGCCGCCTGCCGGGCGATGACCTCGGGATCGAACCCCCAGCGCTGCAGGAACTGAAGCTGCTGCTTGGCCTCATCCAGTTTCTTCTTGGCGCGGGCCTTCGCCTCTTCGTCCGCCGCATCGGTGGCCTCGTTGAGGCTCGTCAGCCCGTGGACGAGGCGATCGTATTGCTCCTCGGCGGGGCCTTTCTGCTCGGCCGAGGCCGTATCCGTGTTCTCCGAGGTGGAGGAGGTGTCAGTCTTTGCGAAGCGTGTCCATTGATCCCGTCCGATGCCGCCGATTTCCATGAGTCTCTCTCCGATTCCGTTTGAACCGGAGGGTGAGGCGGCGTGCTTGCTTCAGGCTGGAAACGATGCTGGCCGATGGGGGCAGGTCAGGTCTTTTCGATCGAAAGATCCATTTCGGGGGAGGCCTCTTCCGCTCGTGACGCGATGCGTGCTTCCGCCATGCGCGCGGCGGCGCGCAGGTCGCGCGGCAAGCCGGCGAGCTTTTCGATCGCCGCCACCGCCACGTCCGTCACGACATAATCCGGCTTGTGGCCGAGATTGCGAATCCAGACGAGTTCGGCCCCTGCGATGTCGCGAGACAACCCGAGGGAATGGAGTTCTTCCGCAACGATCGCGTCGCTGTCGCCGGTGATGATGACCGTGGGCACCGCGATCTCGGGATAGCGTCGAGCCGTGTCCTGCACGTAGTCATTGAGATTGACGCAGTCGATCGCATTGTGGCGGAAGTTTTCCGACCGCAGCACGAGGGCAGGAGCGCCGTCCTGCACGTATCTTTCCGGCTTCGGATTCGGATGGAAGACTGTGCTGGTCGCCTTGTCGATGAGAATCAACCCGGCCGGCAGGGTGAAGAGCCGGGTGAACAGGCGGCCGATCCAGGGCCTGGCGGCAATGGCGTAATACCAGTCGACGCCGCCATCCCAGGGATGGGTGGCGGGCGCGAGGAAAAGCAGGCCGGCCGTTTTCTCCGGATGCCCGAGCGCGAAGCTGGCGGCGATCGCGCCGCCGAAGGAATGGCCGGCGATGATCGCCTTTTCGATGCCGCGCCTTTCCATCAGCCGGGCGATGGCGGCCGCCTGACCGTCCGGAAAATCGTTTTCGGCGCCGCCGCGCTCGGAATAACCATGTCCCGGCCGATCCACGAAGAGCAGTTCGGCGCGATGTTCCAGAGCCCGGCGGAAGGCCGTTTCCTGATCGCGCAGATTGCCGCTGGCGCCGTGGATGAAGACGACCGGCGGCAGGTCGGCATTGTGAGGCTGCGGCAGATGCAGGGAATTCATGCGGAAACCGCCGACGTCGATCAGGTCGCCGCTGTTCGGGAACGCGGTCTCGATCGCCCTGGCCTTCCAGGCGGTGAAAACAAAGGCTGCTGCGAGGGCGCCGATGACGGCGAGGGGCAGAATCACCATGAGGCGGCCAGATCCGGCGTCAGGTCCGGTTGCCGGCGATCTTTTCGGACAGTTTCGTCACCGCTTCCTGCGCCTCGCGGTCGGCGGGGTAAACGGCCAGATAATCTTCCCACGCCTTCAGCGCGAGATCGTCCTTGCCGGCTTCCATCAGGATGCCGGCCATGCCGGCCAGCGCACCGAAATGGCGCGGCTCGCGTTTCAGCACCTCGGCGATATCGGCCATGGACTTGCGGGCGTTGCCCATCGTGTAGTGCAATGTCGCCCTGCGGTTCCAACCCTCGGGATAGGCCGGGTCGAGCAGGGTCACCTGATCGAGGAAGTCGAGCGCCGCTGCATTGCGTTTCTCCTTGATGGCCGTTGCCGACCACTGCATCAGCAGGTTGACCGTGGGACTGCCCGAATCGTTCATGCCGGTCATGATCTGGCTGGCGATGCCGCGCGCCTTGTCGGGGTCGCGCTCGCGTTTCAGCGCGTCGAACAGCGGATCGAGCGGATTGGCTGCCCTGGGAGCGGATGCGGGGATGACAGGTGCCGCAAGCGGCGGTGCTGCCTGCTGAGGTGCCGCAGCGGGCGGGGCCGGTGCCGCCGTCTGGGCGAGGGCGGAGGAGGCGGACAGGGCCGCAGCCAGAATCAGTGAGCTGGAACGAAAATAGCGCATGCGGATAAGGTAATCCGCATGCGCCCAAGGTCAAACCCGATTTATCGCGCTATCGACAATTTGATCGGCCGGCGGGTTGCCGAGGCCGAAAGCCGTATCAGCCCTGACGAGCCTTGAAGCGCGGGTTCTGCTTGTTGATGATGTAAATACGGCCCTTGCGGCGAACCAGACGGTTATCGCGATGACGAGCCTTCAGCGCCTTGAGCGAGTTCTTGATCTTCATTGTACTGATCCAGCAGTCTGTGGGCCTTTGAAGCCGCTTGTCCTTATCAATCAAAAGCGCGCCGCCTTTTTCTTGGAGGGGCGCGCTCTCAAGTTGGCCGTGCAGATAACCCGAGGCTCGCCGCATGTCAACCTTGTGACGGCGATTTCGGGCCTTTCAATTCCGTTACATGACCCATTTTCCGGCCGGGGCGGGATTCGGTCTTGCCGTAGAGGTGCACGAGCACGTCCTTCTTCGCCAGCCAGGACGGCACTTCCAGGATATCGTCGCCGATGAGGTTGGTCATCACGCAGTCGGAGTGCCGGTGCGGATCGCCGAGCGAGAGGCCCGCGACGGCGCGGATATGCTGCTCGAACTGGGAGACGACGCAGGCAGCCTCCGTCCAGTGGCCGGAATTGTGAACGCGCGGCGCGATCTCGTTGGCGATCAGGGTCCCATCGGCCATGACGAAGAATTCCATGCCGATGACGCCGACATAATCGAGGGCCGCCAGCAGTTTTTCGGCCGATTCGCGGGCGCTTTCGGCGGTCGCCTCCGAAATGCGGGCGGGCAGGGCGGAGGTGTGCAGGATACCGTTCCTGTGGACGTTCTCCGCCGGGTCGAAGCAGACGACCCTGCCGTCCGCGGCGCGGGCGGCGATGATCGAGATTTCGCGCTCGAACGGCACGAAGCTTTCGAGAACCAGCGGCACCGAGCCGAGCGCCTCATAGGCGCCGGCGGGGCTTTCCCCGGGGGTGCGGAAGACCCGCTGGCCCTTGCCGTCGTAACCGAGACGGCATGTCTTCAGCACGCCCCTGCCGCCGAAATCGGCGAGCGCCTTTTCGAGGTCGGCCTGGCTGTCGACGGCGTGGAATTTCGCGGTCTCGATGCCGCAGGCGTTGAGGAAGCGCTTTTCCGCCAGACGGTCCTGGGAAACTTCGAGCGCCTTTGCCGGGGGATGGACGGATACGGAGCGTTGCAGCGCCTCGGCCGCGCCGACCGGGACGTTCTCGAATTCGTAGGTGACCACGTCGCATCGGCTTGCGAGTTGTGCGAGCGCCGCCGGATCGTCATAGGCCGCGACGATCTGGTCGTTGGCCACCTGGCTTGCCGGACAGTCCGGCTGCGGTTCAAGGACGACCGTGCGGAAATTCAGCCGGGCGGCGGCCATGGCAAGCATGCGGCCGAGCTGCCCGCCGCCGATGATGCCGATGGTGCGGACGGTCATGGGGCCTCGTCTATCGGATAGTCGGCGACGGCGGCCGTCTGGCGGGCACGCCATTCGTCGAGCCGCTCGGCGATCCCGTCGTCGTTCAGTGCCAGCACGGCGGCGGCAAGCAGCGCGGCATTGATCGCTCCCGCCTTGCCGATCGCCAGCGTCCCGACCGGGATGCCCGCCGGCATCTGCACGATCGACAGCAGGCTGTCCTGGCCGGACAGGGCCTTGGACTGCACCGGCACGCCGAACACCGGCAGCGGCGTCATCGCCGCGGTCATGCCCGGAAGGTGCGCCGCGCCGCCGGCGCCGGCGATGATGACCTGAAAGCCCTCGGCGCGGGCTCCCCTGGCAAATTCCATCATCCGTTCCGGTGTGCGGTGCGCCGAGATGATGCGGGCTTCGTAACCGATGTCGAGCGCTTCCAGCGTATCGGCGGCGTTCTTCATGGTCTCCCAGTCGGACTGACTGCCCATGATGATCGCGACGGACGGTCTTTCGGACATATCTGAACCCTATGCGATGATGTCGGGAATGATCTGGTCTTCGAGCTGGCTCATCTTGTCCTTGATCGCCAGCTTCTTCTTCTTCATGCGCTGAACCCTCAGCGCATCGCAGCCGACCTGGATCATGGCGTTGATCGCGGCATCGTAGTCCTCGTGCTCCTGACGGAGTTTTGCGAGTGTCAGCCGGATATCCGCCTGTTCCTGATCAGCCATATTCCAGTCCCCATTCTCACGCCCGGCCATTCTTGAGCGGTCGCCGACGATGTCCGCAAGCCTCTACCACCAAACCGGCTTAACGGGAAGTTAGGCAACGTCACGAATTTGCCCTCTTCAAATCATGATTTCTCCTTCGACAAACGATGCCGATCGTGTCACACTTCTGTTGCAAACCTGAAGCTCCGGCCAAAGGGAAGCCGGGGCAGGTGACCAAGGAAGGAACATGCCACATGACCGTCCAGGCTCATATCGCATCGCTTGAAAAGAAGCACGTCGCTCTGGAGGAGGAGTTGCAGGCCATTCTCGCGTCCCCCTCTTCCGATGATCGCGAAATTGCCGACATCAAGCGCCGCAAGCTGCGCATCAAGGACCAAATGCAACGCCTCAAGGCCTCTACGCGTCACTGATTTTCTCAATGGGAGAACCCGCCGCCGCCTCGCGTCATGATCAGTAAGAGGCATTCAGATGCGGCAGAAGACAATCCGGAAATTATGAAAATGCAGTTCTGGTCGTGGTCGACGAACCCAAACGTGGTGACTTGCAGACATCCCGGTCACGACCAGAACTGATCGAGCCACAGATTGAGCTTGTCGAAGCCCTTGCTGTTGACGGCATAGATGCGCCGCGTGCCATTCGCCGTCACCGTCACGAGATTGCTGTCGAGCAGGGCTTTCAGGTGCTGCGATACCGCCGGCCGGCTGATCGGCAGACCCTGTGCGAGTTCGTTGACCGTTTTCGGCGAACGCCGCAATTCCTCCAGCAAGTGCCGCCGGTTCGGATCAGCTATGGCTGCAAAGGGGTCAACGGTCGTCATGCGCCGAATCTACGGTAAACGCATGGTAACGGCAAGATTTATTGTGCGTTGCAGCAATATCGACGCAATATTATTTTATGCTTTTTTAGTTGTCTCGTAATTACTGCCCCTGCTCAGAAGGGAAGACCGTCCCAGAGCAGCTTCAGGCCGGCAAGCAATGCAAGGCCATAGCTCATGGGATAGAAGACCTCGGCCTTCAGATGCTTGACGATCGCCGCTCCCAGCATGGTGGCGACGAGCGCCACCGGCAGAAGCGTGGCGGAGATCGTCAGGTTTTCCCGGTCCAGCGCCCCGAGGAAGAAATAGGGGATGACCTTCACCGCATTGACGATCGCGAAGAAGCGGATGCTGGCGCCCGTGTAGGATTTCGGGTCGAGCCGCATCGGCAGCACATAGATCTGGAAGGGCGGTCCGCCGGCATGGGCGACGAAGCTCGCATAACCGGAAAGCGCGCCCCAGAAGGTGGCGGCGGCCGGCCGGTGCGGCAGCGGCGCCACGGGCATGTTCGAGCGCGGGCCGTAGACCTGCCAGAAATAACGGACCGTGAAGAGGAGCGTCGCCGCCGCGATGACGAGGCGCAGCGCATCGTCCGAGACATAGGCCGACGTGGCCCAGCCGAGCGCGATGCCGATGATGCCGCCCGGCAGGATCATCATCAGCGTCTTCGGATCGTTGAAATTCCGCCAGGACCACAGGGCGACGATATCCATCAGGATGAGGATCGGCAGGAAGATCGCGGCCGCCTTCACCGGGTCCACCGCCATGGACATCAGGGGGACGCCCATCAGGCCGAGCGCGCCGCCGATCCCTCCCTTCGAAAGGCCGACGAGCAGGACGGCGGGTATGGCAAAGGTGAAAAAGGTCAGGCTGAGCGTATCGGGCATGAGGTTTTCGAATGGGCGGGGCGGTTGATCCTTCAATCGGTCCGGTCTATCGAATTTGCGAAGAGAAAACGAGTGCGGATTTGCGAACAGGCGATCCGCTGGATGGAAAGAACATGACCGAACCGGAAGACCGCTGCCGCCTCGTGCTGATCGTGCCTGACGACGATGACGCCGCCGAGCAGGCAAAACGGCTGGAAGAGGCGCTTTCCGGCGGCGATGTCGCTTCCGTGATCCTGCCGCAATACAGTCTCGACGACCAGGCCTTCCAGAAGCGCGCCGAAGCGCTGGTGCCGGTCATCCAGGCGGCGGGCGCGGCCGCGCTGATCGCCGGAGACAGCCGCGTGGCGGGGCGGGCCAAGGCCGACGGATTGCATATCGCCGGCCCGCTTGCCGAGATCGAGGAGGCGATCGACAAATTCGTGCCGAAGCTGATCATCGGCGCCGGCGGGGCATCCGACCGGCATCACGCGCTGGAGATCGGCGAATTGCGTCCCGATTACATCTTCTTCGGCAAGCTCGACGGCGACATCAAGCCGGAGGCGCATCCGAAGAACCTCGCGCTCGGCGAATGGTGGGCTTCGATGGTGGAAATTCCCTGCATCGTCATGGGCGGCGGCGACACCGCTTCGGCGCTTGCCGTGGCCGAGACCAGTGCCGAATTCGTGGCGCTGCGAGCCGCGGTTTTCGATCACCCGAAGGGAGCGGCGGCGGCCGTTGCGGAGATCAACGCCATTCTGGACGAAAAAGCGCCACGGTTTGAGGCTTGATGAGCTTCATGCGTTCGAACCGTTCTTCCCGTGTGATCCCGAAGAGGCTGCTGGCGATATTGTTTGCCTCGGCCGTCGTGCCTTCTCTTGCCCTGGCGCAAGCCGACATCCGGGCGATGACCCGTCCCGTCGAACCCGATACCCAGCAGATGAAGAAGGAGCGGGTAGAGACGCAGGCGGTCGAGGGCGCGGCGGAGGGCACGGTCGAACCTGCGGGCCAGCCCGGTGGGATCGTTCCGTCCGGCGGCGTCGAACTCTATCAGCGCATGGGCGCGGCGCTGCCGCCCGCGCCGCCCGAAAAACCTTACGGCGGCCCGGTCGACGAGGCCTATGGCGCCTATCAGCGCGGCCTTTTCGTCACCGCACTCGACAGGGCGCTGACGCGCGCCGGCGCGGGGGATGCGGCGGCCCAGACGCTGGTCGCCGAAATGATGACCAAGGGGCAGGGCATCAAGCGCGACGCCAAGGCGGCGGCCTTCTGGTACCAGAAGGCCGCGGAAGGCGGCGATCCGGCCGCCATGTTCCAGTATTCGATGCTGCTGATGACCGGCCGCGACGTGCCCCGCGACAAGAAAAAGGCCGACGAGTTCATGCGGAAGGCCGCGGAGGCGGGCAATTCCTCGGCGCAGTTCAACTGGGCGCAGATCGTCGTCTCAGACAATCCCGGCGAAAAGGGGCTGCACATGGCCCTGCCTTTTTATGAGAAATCCGCCGCGCAAGGGGTGGCGGACGCGCAATATGCGGTGGCGCAGCTCTACGTATCGCTGAAGGACATGCCGGCGGAGAAGAAATCGAAGGCGCGCGAATGGCTGGAGCGCGCCGCCAAGGCCGGCTTCGATACGGCGCAGCTCGACATGGGCGTCTGGCTGGTGAACGGCGTCGGCGGCGAACGGGACTACGACAAGGGTTTCGAATGGATGCGGGTCGCCGCCCATCGCGGCAACGTGGTCGCCCAGAACAAGCTCGCGCATCTCTATATCGAAGCCCTCGGCACGCGCCCGAACCCGGTGGAGGCGGCCAAGTGGTATGTGCTGTCGCGCCGCGCCGGCCTGCAGGACCCCGCGCTGGAAGACTTCTACCTCGGCATCAACGAGGAAACGCAGAAGCAGGCGATCGAGGCGGCGAACCGGTTCCGACGCGGCACGACACTGGTTTCGTCGCAGCCGGGGCAGTCGATCCAGTGACCGGCTCCGGCAGCGGGCGCCCGGCCGGGACTGGCCGGTGAGCAGACCGGCAACGCCGGGGAGGCAGAGGAAGGGGCGGGGATAGACTTGGACAATGTCGAGCTTTTCCAGCGCGTGGGGCTGGCGGTCGCCATCGGTGCGGCCGTCGGCGTGGAGCGGCATTGGCGCGAGCGGGACGAGCCCGAGGGGGCCCGCACGGCGGGCATCCGCACCTTCACGATGATCGGCATGCTCGGCGGCGTCGCCGGCCTGATCGAACGCAGTCTTATCGAACGCAGCCTGGGCGCCGCCTCCGCTTATCCGGGCATCGTGACCATCGGCTTTCTCCTCGCCGTCGCCGCCGTCATGGCGTTGTTCGAACTGCGCGAGGCGATCGCGCAGCACTCCTTCAGCGCCACCTCGGTCATCGCGGCCATTCTCACGTTCGGCCTCGGCGTGCTTGCCGTCACCGGCGACATGGTGCCGGCTTCAGCCGCCGGGGCGACGCTCGTCGCCATCCTCGCAAGCCGCGATTTCCTGCATGGGGCGATCCGCCGCCTGCAATGGGTGGAGCTGCGCTCGGCGGTGATCCTGCTCGCCATGACCTTCGTGCTGCTGCCCGTCATCCCTTCCGATCCGGTCGGCCCGTTCGGAGGCATCTCGCCGAGAAGCCTCGTGCTGCTGGTCATCACACTCGCCTCGATCTCCTTTGCCGGCTATATCGCGGTTCGGATGCTCGGGCCCTCCCGGGGCGACATGGTGGCCGGTGCGATCGGCGGCATCGTGTCTTCCACCGGAACGACCATCGCGTTCGCCAGGCGCAGCCGGGAGGGGGCCAACCCCATATCGCTTGCGGCCGGCGCCGTCAGCGCCGGCGCGGTGTCGCTCGCGCGGACAGCGTTCCTCGTCGGCACGCTGGCGGCCAGCCTGTTGCCCGCCCTGCTTCTGCCGGTCTGCGTGGCTGCCGTGCTGATGCTCGCCTATGCCTTGTTCCTTTCCTTCCGGCAGCAGGTCGCGACGGAGCGCCAGCCTCCGGGCAACCCGTTCGAGCTGGTCGCGGTCGCCAAGATGGCGGCCCTGCTTGCAGGCGTGGCGTTCCTTGCCCGCGCCGCGACCCAGTATTTCGGCGATACCGGCCTCATCGCGGCTTCGGCGATCTCCGCGCTTGCCGATGTCGATGCGGTGACCGTGACGGTGGCGGGCATGCGGCCGGCGCTCGATGCGGGGCTCGCCGCCCGGGCGATCGGCGCTGCGGTGCTTGCCAACATGGCGGCGAAGGCGGTGTATGCGACGATCTTCGGCAGCCGGCCCTTCGCCATCCACCTCTGGGCAGCCACGCTGTTGTCGACCGTGGCGGGACTTGCCGCCGAAAGCCTACAGGCCTGGATTTCCGGCTGATCAACCGGATGAAAGGGCGTGGCCGACAATCATGCCGTGACCGGCAGCGAGCATCACGATCACGAAAAGCCAGAGCGACGCATAACGGACCGGGAAAGCCTCGATCTTGCGGTCGAGACGTGGGGAAACCGTAAAGATCAACGTCGCGACGAGCGTTGCGGCCGGCATCACCGAGAGCGCGAAGGGCGCCGGAGCATAACGGTTTGGCGTGCCGTCGAGGCCGAAATGCACGGCGAGTTCGGCTGCCGGCGCCACCACGGACCAGGCGACGAGCGATGCGACGGCCATCGTCACCAGCAGTGCGATGCTCAATGCCAGCGGCAGCGTGAACCTCATTTTGCATCCTCCGCAGTCTGCCGAAACCGTGTCGCGAACATTTTCGCAGACGGAATCAGGGCCGGCAATAGCCTCTCCTTGCGCGGATGGCTTGAATTTCCCGCGGTTTTGTGGTCTTGAACCCGCCCATCAAGAAAAGCTCAAGAAAGCGCTGTCCCGCCGGACGAAATCCGGGACCGCGTCCAAGGATTTCCCGCATGGCCCGCTCCGCCCTTCTCAATGTCATGGTTCAGGCTGCCCTCAAGGCAGGCAAGTCGCTTTCCAGGGATTTCGGCGAAGTGCAGAACCTGCAGGTTTCGGTGAAGGGGCCGAGCGACTTCGTGTCCCAGGCGGATCTCCGGGCCGAGAAGATCGTTCACGACGAGCTGATGAAGGCGCGGCCGACCTACGGGTTCCTCGGCGAGGAAAGCGAGGAAGTGAAGGGGACGGACGGCGCGCACCGCTGGATCGTCGATCCGCTCGACGGCACGACCAACTTCCTGCACGGCATTCCGCAGTTCGCCGTGTCGATCGCGCTTGAGCGCAACGGCGAGATCGTCGCGGGCGTCGTCTTCAATCCGGCGACCGACGAACTCTTCACCGCGGAAAAGGGCGGCGGCGCCTTCATGAACGACCGCCGCATCCGGGTGGCTGCCCGCCGCGTGCTCTCCGACTGCGTGATCGGCTGCGGCGTGCCGCATCTCGGCCGCGGCAACCACGGCAAGTTCCTGGTCGAGCTGCGGCATGTCATGGGCGAAGTCGCCGGCATCCGCCGTTTCGGCGCCGCTGCGCTCGACCTCGCCTATGTGGCGGCCGGACGGCTTGACGGCTTCTGGGAAAACGACCTTTCCCCCTGGGACATGGCGGCCGGCATCGTGCTTATCCGCGAGGCGGGCGGCTTCGTCAGCGACATGAAGGGCACGACCGATATTTTCGACAGCGGCAACATCGTGGCCGGCAACGAGCTTATCCAGAAAGCGCTTCTCGAGGCGGCGAACCGGCCGGTTCCGACACGCTGAAGCATTTTGCGTTTCCTCGGCGGTTCAGGGCTTCCGCGATCGATAGCCGACTGTTTTCCACGGGCTGCGCACTTCAATTCGTCGCAATTTTCCACTAGCCTCCGGCGCGAACATACCGGAGGCAAGGGCATATCATGGCGAATGCGAGATTGGACGATCTGGACGAGTCTGAAACCCGCGGCGGCTATGCCTACAAACTTTCCAATCCGGCATCCTTCCTGTGGACGATGGTGATCTTCCTGATCATCGTCGGTTTCGTCGCCTCCATTCTCTACCGCCAGGCCGCGCATGCCTTCCAGACCAATCCCGGCCTCAACGGGCTGATACTCGGCGTCCTGCTGATCGGCATCATCCTCGTCTTCAACCAGGTGATCGGGCTCATTCCGGAAGTGCGCTGGTTCAATTCCTTCCGCGCGGCCGGCAGCGCCGACAAGGTCGGCCGCGAGCCGCGGCTGCTCGCCCCGATGCGCACCCTGCTCGGCAGCCGCCGCAGGATGGCCCTTTCGACGACAGCCTTCCGCTCCATTCTCGATTCGATCGGCACCCGCCTCGACGAATCGCGCGACATCTCGCGCTATCTCATCGGCCTGCTGGTCTTCCTCGGTCTGCTCGGCACCTTCTGGGGCCTGATCGAGACGATCGGCTCGATCAGCAACGTCATCGGTGCGCTCGATCCGAATTCGGGCGATTCGAACGATATCCTGGCCGCCATCAAGAGCGGCCTTGCCCAGCCGCTCGCCGGCATGGGCACGGCCTTCTCCTCCTCGCTGCTCGGCCTTTCGGGCTCGCTCATCCTCGGTTTCCTCGACCTGCAGGCCGGGCGCGCCCAGAACCGTTTCTATACGGAGCTGGAAAACTGGCTCTCCTCGGTGACCGACGTGGGATCGGACCTGCCGGTGGTGGCGGAGGCGATCTCCCACGGTTCCTCGGAGGACATCCGGGCGCTGACCGAACAGCTCCGGGCGCTTGCCACGGCGCAGGCCAAGGCGCCTGACGGACCGCAGAACGAGCGCTCGCTCTCCGCCATGGCCAACCTTGCCGAGGGCATCCAGGGGCTCGTCAAGAACATGCGCAACGAGCAGCAGATGCTGCGCGACTGGATCGAGGCGCAACAGGAAGAGGCGAAGGCCATGCGCCGGACGCTCGACCGGCTTTCCGACAAGATCGGAGGGAAATAAGCGATGGCGCTCGCCAAGAACCGCCGTCGCGAGCGGGGTGTCGATTACTGGCCGGGATTCGTGGATGCGCTTTCCACGCTGCTTCTCGCCATCATGTTCCTGCTCACGGTTTTCGTGCTGGCGCAGTTCCTGCTGAGCCGCGAAATCTCCGGCCGCGACGAGGCGCTGAACCGCTTGAACAGCCAGATCGCCGAACTCACCGAGCTTCTGGCGCTCGAAAAAAGCAACAGCCAGGATTTCGAGGACCAGCTCGCCAACCTGCAGTCCTCGCTTGCCGCTTCGGAAAACGAGCGCTCCAGGCTTCAGCAGCTGCTCAGCCAGGGAACCGGCAGCAGCGATGCCGCCAATGCCCGTATCGGCGATCTCACGAACCAGCTCAACCAGGAACAGCAGTTGAGCGCCCGCGCCGCGAGCCAGGTCGAGCTTCTGAACCGTCAGATCGCGGCGCTCCGCGCCCAGATTGCCGCCGTCGAACAGGCGCTGCAGGCGTCGGAGGCCAAGGACGCATCCTCCCAGGCGCAGATCGCCGATCTCGGCCGCCGCCTGAACGTGGCGCTGGCGCAGCGCGTGCAGGAGCTGAACCGCTACCGCTCCGACTTCTTCGGGCGGCTGCGCGAAATCCTTTCGGACCGCGAGAACATCCGTATCGTCGGCGACCGTTTCGTCTTCCAGTCGGAAGTGCTGTTCCCGGTGGGCGGCAGCGAGCTGGACGATGCCGGCCATGTCGAGATGGACAAGCTTGCGGCTGCGCTCCTCGACCTCGCCAAGGAAATCCCCGCCGAGATCAACTGGGTGCTGCGTGTCGACGGACATACGGACAATTCGCCGCTTTCCGGCGCGGGGCGTTACCGCGACAACTGGGAGCTTTCCTCCGCGCGCGCCACGTCGGTCGTCAAATACCTGATTTCCAAGGGCGTGCCCGCCAATCGTCTCGTGGCTGCCGGCTTCGGCGAGTTCCAGCCGATCGCGCCGGGCGATACGCCGGAAGCGAAGTCGCAGAACCGCCGTATCGAGCTGAAACTGACGGAGCGGTAATCCCATGGCCGAGGAAAAGCCGGATATGGCCGCCCTCGTGAAGGCGGTCGCCGATAGTCCACGGCGGGACAATACCGTCTATCACAAGGCCATGGCCGAGGCGCGGGAAGCGTTCGAAAACGCGGAGGCCACGCTTGGCGGACCGGTCGAGGTCAGCACCAAGGCCAAGCTGAAGCGTAATGGCAAATACGTCGTGAAATGGACGTTCAGGCGGGTGGAATAAGAGGTTCTAGATCGTGGTGACGATTTAGGGAATTGGGATTCCCAAAGTTGAGCAAATCGGATTCAACGTTGATTTTGGAGATCAGCGATGGATTGTGATGCACTTCGAGACGATCAGTGGGAACGGATCA